>JAFGLA010000080.1 GCA_016928295.1 Opitutales bacterium | reverse complement strand
CTCGGGCGTTGCGCCGATGAATGAGAGACCGTCTTTGCCTGCAAAGGAAAAGCAGTGGCAGGACGGGTAGGCGTCGCGCAGGCGGGAAAGAGTTGCGAGGGGATGCAGGGGCTTTTCGCTTATGAAGCTCTCGCTGCGGGAAATGACCAGCTTGGAGCAGCTCCCGCTGCGGATTTCGCCAAGGGCCTTTTCGACCGCATTTGCATACCAAGCGGCTTTCGTTTCGCGCAGTTCTCCCTCCGGCGCGCCTTCGGGGCCGCTTGCGCGGGCGTAGGCGAAGCTGGAGAACTTTTTGTGCGCTTCGAGTGCGCGGCGGGCTTGTTCGGCAGGGTCGCCTTCGGGCGTTACGAGGAGGTTTGCCGTGGCGACGTATGCGCCGTCCTTTGCCGAGACTTGCCAGCGGGGGATGAAGAGCGTGGCGGGGGCGAATGGGGCGTCCGGCGCGGCCTCGTCCTCGAAAGTGAAGGCGCAGAATAGTTTCGGGCCTGCAAGGGGCAGGTCGAGCTGGCCGACGGCTACTGTGTGTTCAAAGAGTTCGCGGGCAAAGTCGCGGGCCTTTGCAAAGCGTTCCGAGCCGGAGAACGTGCGTTCGATTACGGCTTCGGCACCGGCCAGGGCTTCGCCGGACTCGGGGTGCTCGATGTAGCAGTGGCGGTCGCCGGTTTCGTAGATTGACTCCAGAACTGCGAGCGGGTCGATAAGGCGTTCCGAGGCGAGCGATATGCTGACAAGTTTCCAGTGCTGATCGTCAAGGGCGGCGTCCCGCACCGCTTCAAGCAGTTGCATGAAGCGGGCAAGGTCGTGCTCAAGCGGCCCTGTGGGTATGCGGTCCATTTGAGAAGATTTATCCGCGTAATCTGCGGATGAAATTCTTGTTTCCTCTAATTCCTACTCCTCGACCTTTATCTCCGGCTTGGGGAAGAGGATCGTCTTTTGACCCAGCACATTGCCCTTCAGACGGGTTCCCCAGTCTAGCTCGTCCTTCCAGAGGCCGATCTCGCCCGCGCCCAGCAGATTGTAAATTTTTGCGCAAATACCCGGCATTACAGGAGCCAGAGCCGCCACGGCAAGGCGCAGCCCCTCCGCCATCGTGGCAAGGCTCGTCTCGTAAAGGGCCAGATCGTTCTCGTCCTTGCTCTTGGCCAGCTTCCACGGGGCGCGCTGCTCCGCGTAGCGGTTTATGGCCGTGATGAAGACGAAAATCTTCTCAAGCGCCGTGTGGAAGGCCATGCCTTCGAACATGTCCAGCACGTCCTTGTGCGTTGTCTCCCAGAGCTTTTGCAGCTCCGTTTCCAGCTCGCCGTCCACACTTGCGCCCGGCAGGCCCTCGGGGAAGCTCTTGCCCGTCATGTTGAGCAGGCGGCTTACGAGGTTGCCGAGGCTGTTGGCCAGGTCGCCATTGTAGCGGGCCATGAAAATGTCGAAAGTGAAGTCCGCGTCTTGGCCCACGTTCATTTCGCGAGTCAGGAAGTAGCGCAGCGCGTCCGGGCCGAATTGTTCGGCAATCTCCATCGGGTCCACGGTGACGCCTGCGCTCTTGCTCATTTTCTGCCCCGAAAGGTGCCACCAGCCGTGGACGAGCAGGCCCTTTGGCAGGGGGATGTCCAGGGCCTTGAGCATTATGGGCCAGTAAACCGAGTGCGCGGGAACGAGGATGTCCTTGCCGATGACGTGCCAGTCGCAGGGCCAACATTCGTCAAACTTCTCGCCGAACATGCCGACGGCGCTAGCGTAGTTGATGAGCGCGTCGAACCAGACGTATGTCACGTAGCCGCTGTCGAAGGGCAGTTCGATGCCCCATTCAAGGCGCTCCTTGGGGCGCGATATGCAGAGGTCGTTGATCGGTTCCTTGAGGAACTCCACGACCTGCTTCTGGCGGAACTTCGGGAACACGAAGTCGTTGTTGTTAAGAAAGTCGATCAGCCAGTCCTGATACTTGGAGAGGCGGAAGTAGTAGTTCGGCTCGATGATTTCGGTAATCTGGCCGTACACTTCGGGCCAGCTTCCGTCGGGCAGGCGTTCCTTTTCGGTTACGAACTGTTCCTGACGCACCGAGTAGTAGCCCTTGTATTCGCCCTTGTAGATTTCGCCCTTGTCGTAGAGGCGCTGGAGGCATTCCTGCACTACTTGTTTGTGGCGCGGCTCCGTGGTGCGGATGAAGTCGTCGTTGGAGATCTCCATCTTCTCGCAGAGTGCCTTGAAGAGGGGGGCCACTTCGTCCACGAACTGCTGCGGGGTTACGCCCTTTTTCTGCGCGCTCTGCTGCACCTTGGTGCCGTGCTCGTCAAGGCCGGTGAGGAAGTGCACTGGCACGCCCATGTGCCTCTTGTAGCGGGCGATGACGTCGGTCAGCGTCTTTTCGGAGGCGTGGCCAAGGTGCGGCTTGCCGTTGGCGTAGTCGATTGCGGTTGTGATGTAGAAGCGCTTCATCTCGAAAGGGTCTGTAAATGCGGGTAAGGGAGTATCCTGTAACAGAGACGCTGCCTGTTCCAGTCTAAAAAATGCAGCTATTGTGTGACGAAGATGGGAATAATCGGTAATCGTGTTGTCCTAACGGTTTTATGTGTGGTAAAGTCATTCTCGCATGAAATCTCCCATCCTTCTTGCTGCGGCCATGCTGTCGCTCGCCTCCACGGCCTTCGGAGTGATTATCACTCCTTCCTCGCTCAATGACGGTTACTACCATGACGAATTCGGTACCAGTTACGATTTCTATTCCGGTACGGATACAGTGATTGGTGCGTATTACCAGATGTACAACACAGGCGATACGGTAATAAAACATAACGCCTACATCCAGTTCGACATCAGCGGGCTGACAGAAGTCGTTGGTAAAAGCACTCTTAACATATATGTTACAGAGAGTCACTACGACAACGCTGTCAATGCTGGCACGATTAAGGTCAGAACGGATTCTTCCACTGCAACTGGCAACGCGTCCCAGCGTCTTGGTGGCGATGTTACCATTCACACGATGCCTGAAGGTGTTACTGGTTGGCTGAGCTTGGATGTAACGACCTACGTGACAAACGCATTCAACAACGGCTATGACTACCTTTGCTTCAGCTTCGATTTCACATCGGGCGAGTATTATGGCTCTTCCGGGTTCAGCTTTTACAGCGCGGACTCGTCCATCAACAAGCCGTATCTGAGTGTCCCGGAACCTTCGACATACGCAGCCATTGCCGGAGCGGGCTCACTAGGACTCGCATTCCTGCGTCGCCGTCGCAAGGCTGTCTTGTAGTTCGGGTCGTGTCTATTTTGTCCATGAAAAAGGCGTTCGCATGTTTTTGCGGACGCCTTTTTTCATTAAATACAACAACTGACGATAGCTAAGAAAGCCGCCGATCAGGCCCTGTTACCGGCGGCTTCAATCTGCGCGGTAATCTCAAGCGCGATTTCCAGCGCCGTCTTTCCAAAAGACGCATCCACTTTCGGCGTGCGACGTTCCCTTACGCAGCTGGTGAAGCTTTCCAGCTCGATGCGCAACGGTTCACCTTTTTCGATTGGAATCTCCTCTCTCTGAAGCCCCGTGGGCGTCTTGCGCAGTACATGTCCCGTCTGGTTCATATAATCGAGCGACAGGTAGGCGTCCGGCTGGAACACGCGAAGTTCGCGCACCTTCTTTTCGCTGATGCGGCTCGTGTTGACGTTTGCCACGCAGCCGTTCGCAAAGCTGAGACGCGCGTTCGCAATGTCTTCGCGCTTGGTCACGACGCTTACGCCAACTGCCTCGATGCGCTCGATGGGGCTGTTGACAAGTTGCAGTATCACGCCGATGTCGTGAATCATAAGATCGAGCACAACACCCACTTCCGTTCCGCGCGGGTTAAACGGGGCAAGCCGGTCCGCTGTGATGAAGCGCGGCGCGTTGATTACCTTCTCAAGGTAACCGATGACTGGGTTGAACTGCTCGATATGGCCCACCTGCACGAGAACGCCCGCCTTGTGAGCCGCTTCGAGTATTTCCTCTCCCTCGCGGGAGCTTGCGCATAGCGGCTTCTCGATGAATAGATGCACGCCAAGGGGCAGGAGCTGAATTGCTACCTTGTGGTGCAAGTCCGTGGGAACGACTATGCTCACCGCGTCGCATTCCTTGGCGAGCGCGACAGGGTCTGTGAATGCCTTGCAGCCATACTTGGCCGCGATTTCGGCGGCACGCTCTGCGCTGGCATCGCACACGCCCACTAGCTGCGCCCCGACCATGTCGGAATAAATACGGGCATGGTGCTGTCCTAGAAAGCCCACGCCCACGACTCCACATCTTAATGTCTGCACGGGTGTTGAGAATGTGCGCCTGTCAACGCTTTGCAAGCCGAAGGGAACGGCGCATGGCGGAATTGCCCTCTGCAAGAGCTTGCGACACGGGTTCAGGCTTCGATAAACGCGCGGACTGCGTCCAGAAACAGGCGGGGAGATTCCACATGTATATTGTGGGCTGCTCCCGCAATTGTGCTCAGGTGCAGGGCGGGGAAATGCTCCCGCATCGCGGGCAGGTCGGCGTCCGGCGCGAAGTCGGATTTTTCACCGCGAACGAGCAGGGTGGGGCCTTCGTAACGCTGGCCGTTTTCGAGGACTTCGCTCACAAGCTCGTCGCTCGATGCGGCGAGCGCGTCGAGGCCGATTCTCCATACCCAGCGGCCCGAGTCGTCCTGGGCCAGGTTGCTGGAAATGAACTTGCGAAAGGCCCAGCCCTCTATGCCGTTCTTTTCAAGACGCTCCTCCGCGTCCATCCTGTTTTGCAAAGAGTCCAGATCCAGCGACAGCATCGCCTTGAACACATGAGTCCAGCGGCGCGGGGCGGCCTCGCTTGAAATGTCCACGATTATGAGTTTGCCAACAAGCCCGGGGTTGTGGCAGGCGCACTTCATCGCCACCTTTCCTCCGAGGCTGTGCCCCATGAGTATTACCTTTTCATCGGGCAGACGGGACTCGATCCACGCTTCGACGTCCGCCGCCATCTCGTTCAGCGTGAACGGGCTGCTGTGCGGGCTTGCTCCGTGGTTACGAAGGTCCAGCGCATACACGCGATGATTTTTCGCCAGTTCCGCCGCTACGCCCCGCCAGTTGCGCGCACCGCCCAAGAGACCGTGCAAAATCACAACAGCAGTGCCTGCCTCCCCGCGCATGTCTGCATGAAGAGGCAGGCTTTGTAAAATACTCTCCATTGAGAGACGCGCTACTTGGCGCTGTTGACCTTGGCCACGAGGGCGTCGTAGCTCACAAGACCGGCGATCTTGGACGCCAGTTGCCCGTTCTTGAATATGAACATGGCGGGAATCGCGCTGATGTTGAAGCGGGCTGCGAGGTTTTGGCTCTCGTCCACGTTCACCTTGGCAACGACCACATCGGGTTGCTCGGCTGCGAGTTTGTCGAGCAGTGGGCCGAGAGCGCGGCAAGGGCCGCACCAGGGCGCCCAGAAGTCCACAAGGACGACCTTGTCGGGCGTGGCTACCAGTTTGTCAAAGCTTGCTTCGTTGGCATGGATAACTTCACTCATGATTCTCTGTGTCTCAATTTTGATATGTTGTGAGTAAACGGTTTGTAGGGGCTGGCTATTCGCGGGGCGTATTTTTGTCGATAAGCTCCGCGACCTCGCGAACGTCGGCATCGCGCAGGGTTTTGCCCTTTCGCTGCAAGCCTTCGCAGGTCTTTACAAGCGTTTCGGTCATGCGTTCGTGCGTCCCTTCGGAACCACCGGCGACGGTAAACTGTTCCGCACGGGTAAGGCGCTTGTGCCCGTCCCTGTTGTCAAGGCCGAGTCCAAGGATATGCACTATCTGCGGTCTGTCTTCGTCGCTCATCGATCAAGTTGCTGCATGGTCGCACGTTTCGACTGTTCCCAAGTGTTTGAGACCCGGGAGGGGGCTTTCTTCCACGCCCCTTCGCACCAATGTGTTCTGCAAGCTGTCTATCGCGCGTGAAACGCGTCGCTTTAAGTCGTCAACTATTCAGGCAGCGTGGCGTTTTTGACCTCTTCGGCCTGGCGCGCGCGGAAGGCGATGTAGCGTTCGCGAATGCTTGCGTCGGACAGGGCCAGAATGGACGCTGCGGCAAGTGCCGAGTTAATGGCCCCGGGCTTGCCGATAGACATCGTCATTACGGGGATGCCCTTGGGCATGTTCACCATGGACAGGACCGAATCCAGCCCGCTAAGGCTCCAGCCCATCATGGGCACGCCGATAACGGGCAGTTGCGTAAAGGCCGCAGTAACGCCCGCAAGGTGTGCTGCGCCTCCCGCCGCCGCGATTATTATCTTCAGGCCCCGCTCCTCGGCGCTTCTGGCGTAGTCGGCCAGAATGTCCGGTGTGCGATGGGCGCTGATGACGCGCTTCTCGTAAGGTATGTTTAGTTCTTCGAGCTGCTTTGCGGCGGAGCGCATGGTTTCCCAGTCCGAAGTGCTTCCCATTATTATGCCAACCATACTTTTATTAGTGAAAGATTTCATCGTGCGGGTGCAAAGGGAAAAGATACATTCGGGAGAAAATCGTGCAAATGGCGGTGTTTTTTTGAAGCTACTCACGGATACGTGCGTTGGGACAGCTTTCGTATCGGCGGGCGGGTGTGAAGCATTCCTTCGGAAAAGACTCTGTCTTTTTTGCTCGCGAAACAGGGGCATGATTTGGAAACTGTTCCCTTTACTATGGCTAGCAAGATTCAGACTCTGCCCGGTTTTCGCGATTTTCCGCCTCAGGCCTGCGCTTTGCGCAACTACCTGTTCCGCAAGTGGAGGGCTGCGGCCATTGCACACGGGTTTCAGGAATACGACGGGCCGGTGCTGGAGTCTTTGGAGCTGTTCACCGAGAAGAGCGGGCCGGAAATAGTCAGCCAGCTATTCAATTTCACCGACAAGGGCGGGCGAGAGGTATCGCTTCGCCCGGAGCTTACGCCGACACTGGCGCGCATGGTGGGCGCAAACGCCGGTTCGCTGAAGCGCCCCATCAAGTGGTTCTCCATCGGCGAGTGCTTCCGTTTCGAGAAGCAGCAGAAGGGGCGCAAGCGTTCGTTCTACCAGTTTAACGCCGACATTATGGGCGAGGAAGGCCCCGGCGCGGACGCAGAGCTTATCTCGCTATGCATCCAGAGTATGCGCAGTTTCGGGCTGGAGGCGGAGCATTTTGTCCTGCGCCTCAGCGATCGCACCCTGTGGATGACTTTCCTTGCGGAGCTGGGTCTGGACGAGGAGGCGTCGATACGCGCCCTGTCCATCGTGGACAAAATGGAGCGCGTGGACCCCGACTACACAAAGCAGCAGCTTGTTGCCATACTTGGCGATAGTGCCGGCAAGTTCCTTGACGAGGTGGCCGCGATGCGGGCAGTGACAACGATTGACGAGCTTGATGCATGGGTTTCCGCCCTTGGCAGGGACGCTCTTGTGGCCCGCATGGCTCAGTGGCGCGAACTCTGGGGCATTCTCGATGCGATGGGCTTGGCCGATTTCTGTCGCGTTGACCTTGGCATCGTGCGCGGGCTGGCCTACTACACGGGCTTTGTTTTCGAGGTGTTTGAACGCAACGGCGAGGGCCGCGCTCTGGCCGGAGGCGGGCGTTACGACAAGTTGGTCGAAAAACTCGGCTACGCGCCTCTGCACGCCACGGGCTTTGCCGCTGGCGACGTCACGATGGCGGACATTCTGGAGAGCAAGGGCCTTCTTCCCTCTCTTCTTCCGGCGCTCGACTGCTACGTCGTTTACGGCAGCGGAGAGGCTGAACGCGCCGCCGCCATGCGCGCCGTGGCAACGCTTCGTTCGCTCGGAATCTCGGTGGACTATCCGGTAAAGCCCACGGGCTTTGGCAAGATGTTCAAGCAGGCGGACAATTCCGGCGCTAGACTGGCACTCATTTTCGGCGGCGAGGAAGTTGCCGAGGGCAAGTTCAAGATGCGCGACATGGCTACCGGTGGCGAGGCCGCGGGGCCGCTTTGCGACCTTGTTGACGGGGTGAAAATGCGCCTTGCCCACGGGATCGAGAAGGCGTAGCCGCCAGCATTTTGGCAGCTTTTTCAGGCCACCTCCAACAACTGGCTTCGTAGCGAGAAATCAAAGTTGTTAGAGGTGGGCTTAATAAATCTGCTCAAGTCGCGTGCTCTCACTACGATTTACTTGGGTAATGGACACCGCAGCTCTTGCTTTATCCCAGATTTCGACGCAAATGGCCCTGACGCAAAGCCAGGTGCAGGTTAGCATGGTCAAGCAGCAGCACAATGCGCAGCAGCAGATGATTGCCCTTATTACGCAGAGCGCGCAGGCATCCCCTGTGGCAAGCGCTGGCACTGGCGCGGTGATAAACACCTACGCATAGATACTTTAGGGTACCTCCATTCCCCGCACTTACTGACGGAGGCTTAGCGTTTGCGGCCAAGGAAATACCACTTGCCGAAGCTCGTCTTGTCCAAGAGCGGATCGAAGCGTTCGCTGGCGATTCCCCGCAGGGAGTCCAGATTGTGCAGCCAGTTGAAATAGCCCTCCTTTTCGTGCCCGATCATCACCGCAAGGGCGTCAAGGCGTGCATACATTTTGCGAAGCAGCTTCACGCCGCAGCAAAAATGCACGATGCGCAAAAAGAGCGTCAGCGCCGGTTCCACGAAAAGCACCAAGCCATCGGGCGCGAGTATGCGGTTGATTTCCGAAAGGCACAGCTCCAAGTCCTCGGGCAGCTTGGGCAGGTGATGCAGACCGCCCTGCACGATGACAAGGTCCACGCTTCTGTCTGCCAGTTTCATGTCGCGGCAGTCTCCGACAAAGAGCTTGGCCGGCCCCTTGTATTGGCAAAGCAGGGACGGCGAAAGATCCACGCCCACCACGTTCTGAAAGCCAAGTTCGCCAAGCACATCGAGATTACTGCCGCGTCCGCAGAAAAGGTCTGCTACGCAAATGCCCTTGGGAAGAGTGTGAACGCCCATTGCGCGCAGTCTTTTGCGGAACTTGCTCCTTTCTTCTTCCCGACTCTCGAAGCGATTGTACGCCGCTTCCCAGTCGCGGTTGCAGCAGTCCTCGCCCTCGATCCAGTGGATGATCTTGCCTTCCTCGTTATTCATTTGTGAACGAGGGTTGCAAGAACGTGCAGGCGGCGGCCAAAAAGCCAGTTCGCCCAAGCCGGGTACAGTTTGAGCCTGTCCTGCCAAACATCGGGCTTGATGTTCAGCATCGAGAATACGTCACGCCACTCCCTCTCGCTCCAGTAACGGCAGGGAAGGCTGACTCCGTAGCGGGAGTTGTGCACGCGGTCCATGAATGTAAGCGTGGAGTTGGCGAAAATCCCTTCGCGGAGATGGTCCTTCAGCACAATGGTTTTTCCCACTCGTGCCGCTTCGCGCAGCAGCTCGATCGGCTCGTCCGCATGGTGGAGAACGTCCACGAACATGCACGCGTCGTAAGCGTCGTTCGGCGCGTCGATGTGCTCCCCGTCGAACTGTCGCGTGGGTATCGCCGTTTGGGAGCGGACGAGGGTGTCTATGCCCTCGATTTGCAGCCCGGGCTTGCGCCGCATGAGTTCTGCCGCGAGTTGCCCGTCACCCGACCCAACGTCCAGAATCCGCCCCTTGTCTGGAAGAAGTGGAGCCAGGAGCGAAGCCAGAACAGCGACGCGGCGGTTCTTGACGTGCTTATCGTGCATGGCTTCTACGGGATTCATGGGATGTAATTCGCGAAAGCTGTCTATTTGCGTCTCATACCCAGAAGGCTCATGAAAAAGCTGGCCAGAACCGTCTGGAAGCCGAGGGCGGAGAGCGTCATGCCGGGCACGACGAGCTTCATCGTGGATGCGTAGTCGAGAGGCCCGAAGCCCGTTCCCATCCAGTCCAGCGTGGCCTTGCCTATGAGTCCAAGTCCCAGAAGCGTAATCAGGGCGCCTGCCACTATGCCGCGCTCCAGAGTTGCAATCTTGAACAGGCGGCGGGACTTGCCGTCCATCGGAACCATGCCCTCGCCAATGGCGAACACCTTGGTCAAGGCTCCGAAAAGCATGGACTGGTAGCCCATTATCGCGCAAAGGCTTGCGATAATCAGGCTGTGTGCGCCCAGCTTGACCCCTCCAAGAGGAGTTCCGAACAGCACCAGTGTGCAAAGTATTGCCGCAAGCGCCCATAGCGCGAGTCCGGGCATGACATACAGCCTGCGCGGGCAATAAAGCAGGAAAAAGCGCAAAGTGCGCCAACCGTCGCGAAAGGTTCTAAGGTGCGGCTTGTGCGCCTTGCGCCCGTCGGGATGCAGAGTGATTGGCACTTCGGCTATCTTCAGCTTGTAAAGCGCCGCTTTGATTATCATCTCCGTTGCGAACTCCATGCCCGTGCAGCGAAGGTCCAGCCTGTTGTAAGCCTCTTTTGTAAAGCCGCGCAGTCCGCAGTAAACATCGTGAATCGGCGCGGAGAACCAGCTTCTTACAAAGGCCGTGAACATGGGGTTCCCAAGGTGGCGGTGCAGAAAGGGCATCGCTCCGGCCATCACCGTGCCACCGCCGCTTTCAAGACGGCAGCCCTGGGCCAGATCGCAGCCCTTGCGGAGCTGCTCGACGAACTTGGGGATTTCGAGGAAGTCGTAGCTGTCGTCCGCGTCTCCCATTATGACAAAGCGTCCCTTTGCTGCGGCAATTCCACCCATCAGGGCGTTGCCGTAGCCCTTTTCGCTAACGTGCACGACTCTCGCGCCTTCCGATTCGGCGATTTCGACGGACCCATCCGTTGAGCCGTTGTCCGCCACGATTATCTCGCCGCGAATGTCGTTTTCACGCATCGCCCGCAAGGCCTTGCCGATGCATACTGCGAGGGTGTCCGCCTCGTTCAGGCAGGGCATGACCACGGACAGCTCTGGCTGTGCGTCGGCGGAGGCTGGCTTTGCTGAGGTGTCGGACATTACTCTTTATCTGTTTCGCTATTGGTGAAGCAGCGGCGCAATTCAACCCAGAACATAGCAATGGCCGCCACGCATATCAGCGCCGGAAGCGGCGATACGGGGAAAATGTAGCGCGATTCCGCGCAGAAGGCCACGGCGTGCATTACGCTGACAAGCAGGAAACGGCTTGTGAATGCCGCTACAAGCAAGGCAAACAACGCAATCAAGGGCATGGTTTCAGCAAGAGAGCTTCTTCTGGCGCACAGGATAAGGAGTACTGGCACGCCAAGTATTGCGAATGCCCCGCCGATTGTGAAGAAAGAGCTGATGTGTGCGACAATGCTTCGCGCCTTGGCCGTGTGTTCTTCGACCCTTGCAGACCACATGGCTTGATTGTCTATGGCGGGCGCTGTGCGGCGAAGCGCGGCTTTGTCGAAAACGCTTGTGTTTGTTCCTTTTGGTTCGTCGTAAAGGCCCTCGACTCGCGTCTGGGTCAACAACTGCCAGTATTGCCTCATCCCCTCGTTCACGAAGGGCAGCCACATGTTCGTGTCAGGTTCGATAAAGTGCGCCAGCACCTTGCGCGAGGGATACTTCCCAGCCAAGCGTGCCTGCCTTAGCTCCTCTGCGCAACGGGCGTAAAATGCGTCCAGCTCGCGTGCGTCGTGCCAGTGGTGCAAATACCAAGCGGACTTTCTCAAGCCCCAGAATGCGAACACGCCGTAATCGTCCTTTATTGGCCTATCCTGCGCGGCTGCAAGCGGGCGGTACATATCCAGCACTTCGCCTTCCATGAACTCGCGCATGGGGGCGAAGGTCTCGCTCGCTTCGTATGCCTTTTGGCGGACCTCGGCGGGGATTGTGTTATAGGGCCTCGGGTGTTCAGGCTTTATGGCCAGAAGTTCGTCGTAAAGGGCGGTGAAGCCTTTTAGCTGGAAGTTGGACGTTGCAAAAGCGCCCATGTTGCCCGAGCGCGCCAGTCCGCAGAACAGGAGGGTGAGGGCGAGGGTGAATGTGAAGGCTGGCAGTATCCCGATAGTCGCTTGTTTGATGGATGCCCGTATGCTGTGACTTTCAGCCCATTTGCATAGAAAGAGCAGGACGGCGAACACGCCAAGCAAGCCCGCCAAAAGTGCGTGTTCCGGCCTCGTGTTCCACACGATGGCTGTCGCGATACCGGTTCCCGCAAGTGCGTAAGGACGGAGTCTGCCATCGTGCAGGCAGTGCAACATGCATCCGATTAGGAGCAAAAGATATGGGCCGTACGCAGCGTCCTGATACGCGAAAGAAAAGGCCGGAATGGATAGTGGAGTAAACACGATGAGCATGTATGCCGCGTAAGCGGTCCATTCGGGAAGGCGGAAGCGGGGCAGCGCCCTTGCAAGGGGTATCGCGCAGGCAAAGAGCAGAAGCTCCAGCCAGATGCGCAGGGGAATACCAAGAAGTCTTGCCACACTAATCAGCAGGGGATAGCCGGGCTGGCGGTCATACGAATGAACCTCAAAGCCAAGCCCCCAGAAGTAGGCGAGCGCGCTTTCCATGTAGTTCATTCCGTCGTAGGGGCTGGCCCGGATCTCGTCTCCGCGCACAAGCCAGAGCTTGAGCATCAGAGCCAGCGCGCAGAAACAAACAAAGGGGTGTTTGCTGATTGTTCGATAGGCTAGGATCAAGAGTAGGCTGAGCGCGGGGGTGCAGGCGAGGGCCATTCCCAGCGCGGGCAGGGTAATCATGGCGAATCTCGAAGGCAGGCGCAGGCGGCCTTGTTCGTTGAATTCGATGGGCTTGCCGTCAAAACTGGCGCTTTTTAGCTCGATTTTTCCTCTGGGGCTTATGACGCGCAGTTTCAGCCCCGGGCCGATTTCGCGCGCGTTTACGTAGAATACTTCGTTGCGGTTTTCAGCCCGTTGTGACGAGTCGGGATGGGCGTAAAATGTGATAGATTCAGGCGCGTAGCTGTCCTTCCAAGTGTCAATCACGCGGGTGTCGCCGTTTGCGGTGATGCGAAAAATGCCCGTCCACTGATGGCGGGAATAGGTGATGGACAGAGTGTTCGCATGCGTTGATAGACTCATCTGCCTGTGGACGTCTTCCCCGTAGCTCACAAGAGCCGTTCCGCCTGTTGCGATGCCGGATGACTTGCGCGTCCAGCCTTCGCTCATACTTACCTTGTCCCACCCGATAGGGCCGTTCTCGGTCTCGATTTTCTGAATCCACACTTCCGCTCCCCAGCCCTGGGGGTTGCGCTTCCCGAGGGCGTCGATTTTCACATCCCAGTCACAGCTGCTTTCAGGGTATTGAATATATCTTGTTGCCAGAACTATGCTGTCGTCCTTGGAGTTGCGCAGTTCAAGGGCCGGGGCGTCGATTGCGTCAAACGCGATGTCAACGCGGTGGCTTGCCAGCTCGAATCTGTTGATCCAGAACATCGTGCCAGCTACAAAACACAGCATAGTCAAACACGCTATCTTCCAGACTCTTGACGCTTGCGCCTGAAAGGCTGGTGGGAGGTAACTGGCGAGGGCTTTCATTGTGTCAACTTTTGATACTAACAGGGGTTTTACGTCCTTGGTAACAAAAAGATGTCAGTCATTCTCAAAGAGTTTTCCGCAGGCGGGATGGAGCCATGCAGAGCGCAGGCGGACAGAGCGCCGACCGCAGCGGTGGAGCTGCACGGCCTGCGCAAAACATACCGCATATGGAAAGACGAGCGCGCGCGCCTTCGCGAACCCCTGTTCCGAGCCGGAGCCTGCATCGCGCCGACAAAAGCATTGAGGGGCTCCCTGCTCAGATGCGCGTCCGCCCAAGTGCGCGACTTTACAGCAGTTGACGATATTAGCCTAAGCGTTCCCAAGGGGCAGTGCCTTGGCATTGTGGGGCGCAACGGTTCCGGCAAAAGCACGCTTCTTCAGCTAATTTGCGGCATACTAAAGCCCAGTTCCGGCAGCCTGAAAGTTCGTGGGCGAGTGGCCGCGCTACTGGAGCTTGGGTCGGGGTTCAACCCCGAGTTCACGGGGCGGGAGAACGTGTTCCTGAACGCCTCGATAATGGGCCTGTCTCAAGACGAGGTAAGGGCGCGCTTTGATGAAATAGTGCTCTTCGCGGACATAGGGGACTTTGTCGAGCAGCCCGTAAAAACCTATTCCAGCGGCATGATGCTGCGCCTCGCCTTCGCGGTGCAGATACTTGTAAGCCCCGATGTTCTCATTGTGGACGAGGCACTTTCGGTGGGCGACGAGCCGTTTCAGCGCAAGTGCTTTGCAAGGCTGGAACGTTTGCGCGAACAGGGCGTTACGGTGCTATTTGTCTCTCACGACATGACGCCCATCCTCAACCTCTGCGACAGGGCGATACTGCTCCATCGCGGGCGTCTGATGCTGGATTCGACACCCAAGGAGGTGGCGTCCGTTTATCAGCGTTTCAACCACGCGCCCGCAGACAGGGCGGACGCCTTGCTGGAAGAGCTGTGCTCTGCGAGCGCACGCTCATCTGCGGAAAGTGACTCCGTTCACGAAAGCACTATTGAAAGAAGTGGGAAAGAGGCTGCGCACAGCGAATTTTTCGAGCCTGAGCTGCTACCGGAAAGCACTCAGGTTTATGACAGTCTTGGCGCTACAATCAGCGACATACGCATACTGGATGAGGACGGGTTTCGCGTGAACCACCTGAAGCGGCGCGGGATTTACCGATACTGCTATCGGGTTAGTTTCGAGCGCGGGTGCCAAGGGGTTAACTTCGCCATGCTTATCAAAAGCATCATGGGCGTGGAGCTTGGCGGAGCGCGCAGTTTCCCCGCATACAAACCTATCGCTAATGTTGGGGCTGGTAGTTGTTTTGACGTATCTTTTCGCTTTCAGTGCAACCTTACCCAAGGCGTTTACTGCATGAACGCTGGCGTGGAGGCCGAGATTGACGGCAGGCCCTCATACGCATGTCGCGTGTTGGATGCGCTCATGTTTCGCGTAAGGCCGGAGCAGGACATGCTGCCGACTGTAACGGTCGATTTCCTTATCGAACCATCAGTCCAAGCCCTTGAGAAGTAGATCCGCGATTGCCGAAGCGTCTTTGATGAGAAAGCCGGGGTGGGCGAGCGCCACGGCCCGCATTGAGTCCTTCCTTTCGTGAAAGGCGAAAGGGCGGATTACAGCCTTGGTTGCGCGGCGGGTGACTTTTATCGGGTTTCCGGCAAGAGAGCAGCCGCGCCAGCCGTTTTCGAGAAGGCGCAGTACGGCGTCGCGCAAGAGGTCCGGCAGAAAATAGCCGTTCGCCAAAACTCCGCCGCTGTTCAATAGGGCGGTTGTGCGGAAAAACCAGCGTTCGGGTGCCTCGCTGGGTGACAATAAGTGCAGCGCGTCGTAGCGAAATGAGGCCCGAAGTTGCCCGTTCTCTCGCAACAGCATGGAGCATAAGCCAAGCTCCGGCTCGTTCTCAAAGGCGTTTAGTGCGCGATGCAGAGCGTCGGATGGTAGCTGGTCGTCCGCGGCTCCAATATAGAGCACATCGGGCAATTCCGGCATATCAGGCGGAAGACTCCCGCCAAGCGTATTCAGTCCGGCTGTTGTCCAGCCCGCAGGCATGTTTAGTGGCGGCTCTCCGGCCAGCAGTTTGAACGAAAGCTCTTCCGTCTGGCTGTCCGCGCTGCGCATGGCCTTTACTATCTCTTCCTCGGCGGCACCGTCGTTTACAAGAATCACCCCCGCTTTAGCTTTGGGGCGCGATGCTCGCGCTTTGCCGCGCGTTTGCATTTCCTTGTAGTATTCCTCGTGCTGACGGATAACGGAGGCGTCGTCACATATCCGGAGAATGCGTTCCCTTGCACGCTGGCCCATTTGCTCAAGCTCGACAGGCGTTTTTGTCAGCATCTGCTTCATACCGAGCCGCAGTTTGGCAAGCAATTGGGAGCGTGTCTTGCCTTGTGCAACAACGCCCGTTTCCCCGTCGCGCAGCATCTCGATCATGCCCCCTTGATCAGACGCAAGGACTGGGCGCGCGCAGCTCATGGCTTCCATGCAGGTGTTAGGATAGTTATCCCAGCGCGATGGGACCGCGACAAAGGCCGCGCGGGCGTATTCATTGCCCAGAGTCTCCCTCGGCACTTTGCCTGCGAAATCGAAACGTTCGCGAAGCTCGGGCGGGATCAGCGACGCAATCAATTCCGCCGTTTCCCTGCCTTCGACGCTCCCGCCCCGCCTGTGCGGGCCGCCCACAAAACGAAAACGCGCTTTGGGGAACTCGCCTGCCACATCCACTGCGGCTTGAACGAATTCAAACACGCCTTTGCGCGGTTCGACACGGCCAACAAAGAGGCATAACCCGTCCTGCGGCTTTGTCGCGGCATCGTAGTCAAGAAGCGGGCCTATCGGATAGGGGATTACGCTGACTCGCTCTTTGGGCATGGAGAGCCACTCGCATACCTGCGCGGCGAGGAAGGCGCTTGGGCACAGGATTCCGTCGGCAAGCTCGATAGATTGCGCTTCGTCGGCCTTGCGCGCTCGCACCCAGTCGCTTGTCAGCGAATCGTCGTCGTGCTCGAAAATCATGTGGCTGGGCGAATGCAGGTGCACGATCGTCGGCACCTTTTGCCATGCGTGCCCATACGGAAGAGCGGCCCGCATTTGCTGGAAATGCAGCAGCGGGGCCTCGTATTCTGGCGCTTCTATGGCGTCGATTTGCTCGTTCAGCAGTAGTTTGCCGAGGGCATCGCTTACAATCGGGCCGAAAGCGGCGGCAACGTCGCGCCTTGCGAGCGCCTCGTTCAATTCGTTTCTTGCTTCCGTCTGCAACTGCCAAGCCTCATCGACAAAAGGCAGGTAATACACGCGCAGGAGCCTGTCGTTGCAAAGGTGGGGAGTGTCAAAGCCGCAAGCGGGTGCGTCGCGATGGGCTTGCGTCAACACGCTGACAGTATGCCCCGCCTCCGCCATGATGCGCGTCATGTTGGCGACGTAGGTGCCGATTCCCCCCATGGGGTTAGGCGGGTATTCGCGGCTGACAAAACAGATGTGCATGATGCTTAAAGGCTTTGTTTATCCAAGATCGGGCTGTTGATTGCGAAGGGCCTCAAGCTGGCGCTTCGTCTCATCGTGGCGTCGCTGTTCCTCTTCCAGAAGGCCCTTGAAATGCTTCCACTCCTTCTGGTTCCACGCCACGTCGATAAGGAGCTGGTCCCGTTCCTTGCGAATGGGGGCGAATTCGTTGTGGTAGCGGCCCTGAATCTCGTAATACATCGCGTCCTGAAGCAGGGTGACTTCCCTTGCGTAGCGGCGGTACAGCTCTTCGTGCCTAGCTGTCATGGCCTTGCGCCCGTGTTCGCGGGTCAGGAACTTGTACTGGCTGGACATGGATCCTTCGCGCATACGGTAGAATATGAGCGGCTCGGGTATGGTAAGAATAGGCGTGCCGAGCGCGCAGATGCTTATCCAGAAGTCCCAGTCTTCAAATGCGTAACGCTGGTCTTCGTGCACGCCCCCGGCGTCTAGAAAGCTGCGGCTGCGAACGATGGCGGGCGGCGTTGACATGCATTCGGCAAGCAGCATGGGGAACTGCGGGTGGGGCGGCGCCCAGTAGGTGTGCATTCGCCCGATCGTGTGCGTCCACGCTGTGACGGCTCCGCAGTCCGGGTGGCGGTTCAAAACGTCGATCCCCTTGCGGATGTACGAAGTGTCTATCCAGTCGTCACAGTCGATGAACAGGAGCGCGTCGCAGCCTGTGTTGAGAGCCTCGACCGCACCGCGGTTGCGGGCGGCGGGAAGCCCGGCGTTGCGGTGGCGGCACACTTTTACAGCGGGCCGTTTTTGCGCTTCATCAAGCGCGGCATGTGTCGCGGCCTCTGTCGAGCCGTCGTCTATTACAAAAGTCGTTATTTCAACACTTTCGCAGTCCTGCGCCGCGATGCTGTCGAGGCATTCGGCAAGGTATTCGCCGAGGTTGTAGCAGGGGACTATTACGCCCAGTTTGCGTATGGCTTGGGCGGATACTATGGGGTGGCGCTTTCGGGCTGGATTTTCGGGGAATGGCAGGTTCCCGGGGATTGAGACGCGCTCCGTCTTCGCGATGTGTTTTCGGTTTCTTGCTATCGTGTTTTTGAAAAAGGCGATCGTTTCTTGGGTTATGCTCTTGTTGTCGCAGTACTCGCGAATGCTATGGGCGGCGTTTTCGCCCCACTTGGCTCTTGCTTCCAGGGGTGCGGAAAGAGCCTTTGAAATGGTTTCGCGAAGTGCGTCCGCGTTGCCTGCTTCGCATAGAAGGCCGTTGCGTCCGTTGGCTATCATGTCCGCCATGCCTCCCGTGCCTGTGGCTACAACAGGCGTCCCGCAGGCCATCATCTCCTGACAGGCGAATGAGAACGGCTCCCACGGGCTTGGGACTACGCCGAGCGTGGCTCTGGCATACTCGTTCCACAGCTCGTCCCTTGGCATCCAGCCGCGAAATACCACGCGTTTGGCCAGTTCCGCGTCGTGTGATAGATAACGTTTCACAAGGCGTTCGCCCACGCTGCCTGTAAGTGATGGATGGGGGGTGTCGCGTCCGAATAAATGCAGTGTGATGCGCGGATTTTCCTCCATCAGGGGCATCAGCGCCTCGAAGAGATACTCAACGCCCTTGCGCAACTCGACGCGGCCCGAGAAGGCGATTCGCAGCTCCTCTTCTTCATTTGTGCCGAGGCGCTGCTGAAAATCCGCAGGGGCTGGAATGTCTCCGTGGGGCAGTGGGATTAGTGCGATTTTGTCCTTATCCGGGCCGATTGTCTTGAGTATTTCCGTCTTCATGCTGCGGCTGGCGGCAATCAGTCCGTCAGCCAGCGACATGCTTTCGCGCTCGTAGATGTGGCGGTGGTATTCGTGCCGCTCGTAATTGCTGTCCTCGTTGTAATGCTGGATGGGCCAGTGCGGGCTGTGGACAAACACGATGAAGGGCAGCTCTGCAAGCTCTCCCATGACCATGCGCCGCGTCTGTGAATACCAGGTTGGGGCTTCAACGTCCTGAGAGAGCACAAGGTCGAACGGTTTTGCCGTGTGCAGCTCCATTATCTTGCGGTGGACCTCGCGCGAGAAAATGCCGACGTAGCTGCGCAGCGAGCGCATTTCCGCCGCGATAAGCTCGTCGTCGTCCTCCGCGCCAGTCCACGCGTAATCTGTCTTCAGACGGTGGATTTCGCAGCCGTTTATCCTTTCATAAGGCTTCGATCCGTCAAAATGCTTGGTCAGGATTACGACTTCGTGTCCTTCCCCGACTAGCAGGTAAGGCATAATTGTGGCGTAGGTGCCAACTCCGCCCATGGGGCCGGGCGGATACTCGGTTGTTACCAGACAGATGCGCATTCAGGTCTGTTTATCGCCTCGATTTATGGCTACGTTTCATTTCGTGTCAAAATCCGGTATCTTTGAAACGAAAGCTGTCGTTTTGTCGTTTCCGTATGTGCAAGCATCAGTCCATCAGTTCCCAAGCCTGAGATGTCCCAATCAAGCGACAAGTTCAACGAAGCTCCTGCCCGGGTCAGCGTCATAACGCGCACTCGCGATCGCCTGCCTTTGTTGCGTCGTGCCCTGGAGAGCGTTCTTGGGCAGAGTAACTCGCATTGGGAGCATATCATTGTAAACGACGGCGGGGACGCAGCCGCGTTGGAGGCTTTTCTCAAGCCGTATGAGGCGCACTATGCCGGACGGCTTGTAGTGGTGCGCAATGCGGAGTCTGTCGGTATGCAGGACGCTGCGAACGCTGGCCTTGCAAAGGCCACGGGCGATTACGTGGCCATCCACGACGATGACGATTCGTGGGCCGCTGACTTTTTGAGCGAAGCGGTTGCTTTTTTGGAGCAGGAAGGCCCGCAGAGCGCATATCAGGGCGTAATCGCCAACACGGTAAAGGTTGTCGAGGAAATCGGCCCCGATGGAGAGCCGGTCGAGCTTTCGCGGGAGGCGTATCTACCCACGCGGAAGGTTACTTTGTTCAGCGTGGGCTGCGACAACCCCTTCCCGCCGATAGCGTTTGTCTATCGCCGCAAGGTGCACGAAACGATAGGTCTTTTTGACCGGCGATTCGGCTTTGTTGGCGATATGGACTTCAACATCCGCTTTCTTGCCCGCTGGAACATCGGCGTAATCAATCGTCCTCTCGCCTTTTACCACTGGCGAAAGAGCGGCTCGGGCGCATTGGCAAACAGCGTCACCGCAGGTGTGGATTCCCACGAGCGTCTGTTCAACGAGCTGATGAACCACTACTTGCGTTCAGATGCTCAGGGAAAGGCGGAAAACCTTGGGCTTGCGTTGAACGCCGGACGCTACCTTGTGCGTAACGATAGGCGCATGGCGGCCCTTATCGAGCGCATTTCATGGCTTCAGGGGATTGTCGAAAATCTGAACGGCGGTCTGTCTTCCCTGCCGGAGCAGTCCGAGCGCGTCCGCGACCTGAAGGAGCACCTCAACAGTATCAGTTCTGTCCTGAATTCGTTGCTCGCGGCAGATGGAGAGCTTTCAGAGCGCAGTGCAGACATCAAGGAACACCTCGACAGCCACACGGGGGCATTGAGCGGCATTTCAGATGCCCTGAACGGGAATATTACTGGCAGACTTGGGGCTCTTAAAGAGCACTTGGACAGTTTTACAGGCATTCTTGATGGCATAGTCCGCTCGCAGGAGCTTGCCAGCAGCCGCGGGGAGGCTCTGCAAGATGTATCAAAGTCTGCGTTGGAAGTTTCAAACGCCGCGCTGGAGCGAAGCGATGCAATCGCGAACCGGCTCGGTGAATTATCCGATACTGTTGGAGATATTAAAAAACAATCTGATCAAGGGCTTGCGCTCATAGGCTCCAAGTTGGACGCTGTGTCATTATCCGGCGTGGCAACAGAGGGGCGCGTGGCGCAAATAGAAGAGCAACTGGCTGCATTGCGCAGTGACATTGCCGAGAGTGAACGCGGGTTCCGCATTGGACCGCTTCGCATCCTATGGCGCAGAAATGCATCAAAACAATGAGCGGGGACAGTGTGAACTGGTCCGTCGCGCAGGGGCGAATGCCGGACCAAGATGACATATTTCGGATTATTGCGGACGGGAAAGGCCGTTTGCAGAAGTCTTCGACCTTGTTTTCGTCTGGTTTTATAGATGAAATCCTTTCTGAAGCGGACGAGTGCAACAATGAGCGTTTGGGACGCTTTCGCATATTTGACCGGCTGATGCGCTCTCAGGGCAGGATCAACCGAAAAATGTGCGACGCCAGCGAGGCCGTGCTGCATAAGTTGTCTTTCTTGAGAGTGGAAGGCCGTGCCAGAATGAACGCTCAGGCCCATGCTTGCCTGACAACTGCGCGGTATTTGAACCACAAGGCCAGAGGTTCAAAATGGCAAAGGCGCTTGAATAGACCGCAGCTGGAGTTCAACACGGCCATGAATCAAGCCTTGGAGACCATGAGCGCGTGGCTAATCCGTGGTTGCGAGGAGGAATGCCAGCGTAATCTGGAATGCAGAGCCATGATGGAACACCTAGAATGGCACGTCAGGGAGGCCAGACACTACATGAGTCTTGTGTTCGGTAAATGGCCGTGGCTGGGGCGCTTGATGGTAGATCAATACCAGATCAACCGTTGCCACATTATTTCCATACGAATCATTCGCGACATGCTTTCCGCATGTAAATCACTTTAGTCGATGAGAGTTCTCGTCCTTAACACACAGGTTGTTTTCACCAAGGGTGGAGCTGAAATTCATGCCGATTCCCTCATGGACGCCTTGAGCCGCGCGGGGCACGATGCGGAACTTGTCAACATTCCCTTCAAGTGGTACCCGCCGGAGAAGATTTTGGACAATCTGCTCGCCTGCCGGATGCTCGACATTACAGAGAGTAACGGCGTTCCCGTTGACAGGGTGATAGGCTTGCGTTTCCCGGCCTACCACATCCCGCACCCTAACAAGGTTCTCTGGATACTGCACCAGCACCGCACCGCGTTCGACCTCTGGGGAAAGCCGATATGCGACATCGGGTGCTTCCCCGACGGGCGCATTGTACGCGACGCGATCGCGAGGGCGGAGAAAGAGCTGCTGCCCGAGGCAAGAGCCATATTTGCGAACTCGAACAACGTTGCCCAAAGACTGGAGCGTTTCTGCGGCATTCATTCCACGCCTCTATACCATCCCCCGCACGGGGCTGAATTGTTCCATTCCGGCAATGATGACGACTACTTGTACTATCCCAGCCGCATATCGGGGCTGAAGCGGCAGGGGCTTGTTTTGGAGGCTCTTGCCAGGACTCGCCAGCCGGTGCGTGTTGTGTTTTCAGGCTCTGCGGACAATCCGGAGGATTTGGAACGGCTCAAAGAGACGACTAAAAAGCTGGGACTGGAAAGGCGGGTGGATTGGCTCGGACGGGTGAGCCATGAGCGCATGCTGGAGCTGTACGCCAATTGCCGCGCAGTGGTGTTTCCACCCTTGGACGAGGATTATGGCTATATTACGCTGGAGGCCATGCTCTCGTCCAAGCCCGTTATTACCTGCCGCGACTCGGGCGGACCGCTCGAGTTTGTGCGGGACGGCGAATCTGGCCTTGTTGCGGAAAGCGAGGCCGCGCCGCTTGCCGAAGCCATGGACCGCATATGGAAGGAGAGGACCTTTGCCGTGCAGGCGGGAAAGCTTGGTCGCAGCCTTATCGACGAGCTTGGCATCAACTGGAACAACGTTGTGTCCAAACTCCTTGCATAGGTCCCAGGCAAGAACCATGAAGCTGAATTTCTTCACTCCTCTTCCGCCTCTGGCGACAGACATTGCGCAGTGCGTATCCCGCGTTCTGCCCGCTCTTGCCGCTCGCTTCGACGTCACGCTATGGACCTCTCAGGAGAAAGTTGACAAGGGCTTGAGGCAGTCGTTTCGCGTTCGTTCCTTTCGACCGGACAACGTTGATTGGCGAGAGCTTAACTACGCGGATATCAATTTGTACAACATCGGCAATGACGCACGCTTTCATGCTCCGATATTGGAGTTCGCGCGGCGTTACCCGGGTGTGGTCTTGATGCACGATGTGGCAGTTCACGAGCTGATTTATGCCACTCTGGAAAGAAAACCCCTCTGCCTTGAGCGGTACATGGAACTTCTCGAACGCGACGGGCCGCAGGCTGTGGAGGCTGGAAGGGCATTCCTCGCAGGCAAGCTGGCTTTGCGGGATGTATCTGTCAGACACCCTTTGACATGGTGGCCCTTGGAGAGGGCGGCAGGCGTAGTGTCGCACAATGCGGAAGCTCTTCGCAGGGCCGTGCCGAGGCTGGATGCGCCGCTTCTTGACACGCCTCTTCCCTGGCTGCCCAAGGCGCAGATGCAGAAGGCGCGCGCTCGCGTCTTGGACGCGGGCAGAATGGAGATGCTGGTGTGCGGACACCTCAACAGTCCCAACCGCAGGCTTTCCCAGTTGCTCGAGGCGTTGGCGACCTTTCCGCTTCGAGACCGTCTGTTGCTCCATGTGGCTGGAGCCGTAAAGGACGAGAAGACCTTGAAGCAGAAAATTGCCGCGCTTGGCTTGCGTTCGCAGGTGAAGCTCCACGGTTATCTTTCGGAGAAGGCGCTCGGGCGCTTGATGGACTCTTGTCACATGGCGTTAAATCTGCGCTGGCCAAGCGTTGGCGAGGCGTCGGGGGCGCAGCTTCGCTTCTGGAACCACTCTTTGCCCACTGTTGCTACAAAAACCGCCTGGTATGCCCAACAGCCGGAGGACTGCCTCATGTTGGTTGACCCTGAACGCGAGGCGGAAGATCTTCATCGTTACTGGAATCTGGCCCTGGGGGATTATGCCGGCGTTGCGCAATTTGGCCTGCGCGGGCGGGAATTGCTTGAAAGACGCCACAGTGCGGAGTCTTTCGCAAGTGCGCTTGAGGCGTTCCTTCCCGTCGTGGAGCGGTATCGGGAATCCCTTGCAGCCCGCCCGCTTGCGGAGCGCGTCGGACGGGCGCTTGGCGACTTGTCCGTGGAAGACGCGAATCTCAAGGCATCCATCGCTTCTCGTTTTGCTTGCCGCATTGCGGAAATGTCAGGAACCTTGGCGGAGGATGGTCGCTGATGCTTCTTTTGGAGCTAACGCACACGGCGCATACCGCTGCCAGCACCGGCATTCAGCAGGTTTGCCGAAATCTGTTTTTTGAACTGGGCGACAAGGCTTCAGCAATCGTGCATGACCCCTGGCAGGGCGTGTGGCGCGCGGCGGAAGGAGCGGAGCTTGTGCGACTTTCGCCGTGCGAGGAGGCGGGCGCTGCAAGGCGCAAGAGTGAGGCTTGGTCTTTTAATGAAAAACTGCGCGGAAGGCTTCGCATGTTGGCAGGGCGCAAGGGCTTGCTTCCCCAAGGTGCCGACGCTGTCCTGTTCCCAGAGTTTGTTATGGGGCGTTGCCTTCGCGCGCTTCCTCAGTTGCGTATGGCTCTTGGCGGGCGCGTTCCCTTTCTGGCCGTTTTTCACGACGCGATAGCACTAAAAATGCCGGAGCTTTCGGCAAAAAAGACTGTGGAGCGTTATCCCGAGTATTTGGCTACTCTGGCAAAAATGGATGCCGTTGCAGCCGTGTCGGAAGCGTCGCGTAGGGAGCTGTTGGCTCTATGGCGGGACATGGGTATTGCTGATGCTCCGCCTGTCGATGTCATAGCTCTGGGCATTGCAAAGCCGGAGCCTCTTGCCGTGGCAAGTCGATCCGTCGGCATGATGCGCGTTTTGTGCGTGTCCACACTGGAGCCGCGAAAAAACCACCTCGCATTGCTGGACGCGGCAGAGCTTTTGTGGCGCGAGGGCTGTCTGTTCGAGCTGCATCTGGTTGGCATGGCCCACCGCGAGCTTGGGGGGCAAATCGTCGAGCGAATCGAGAATCTGAAGGCTGCTGGTCGCCCGATTGTCTGGCACGGCTCGGTGGACGGTGCGGCTCTTCGCCGCACATATGCCGAGTGTGACTTTACCGCGTACTGTTCGTTGAACGAGGGCTTCGGCCTTCCGGTTCTTGAGAGCCTGTCCTATGGAAAACCCTGCCTGTGCACGACCTGCGGTGCTCTGGATGAGGTTTCGCGCGGCGGAGGCTGCCTGAGACTCTCCGGTGTTGACACGAGCACCATTGCGAACGGGCTTGGGCGAATGCTGCGCGAGGACGGCCTTTTGCGTAATCTTGAGGTCGAAGCAGGGGCGCGTCTTTTGCGAACATGGGCCGATTACGCAAGAGATATTGCGGCATGGGCGGGTGACATCCGGCCAAGAGGCTGACCGTAGTTTGCTTTCTACAAACGTGTTTTGAAGACTTGCGGGGGCTTTGCCGAACTGTTGAGCTTGCTCGTCATGAGGGTGGTTGTACAGAGAGTCCACGAGGCGATGGTAAGCGTGGAGAGCGTGGAAAAGGGGCGCATAGGCGCGGGGCTTCTCGTCTTTGCAGGAGTGGAGCAGGGCGATACTATGGAGGACATCTGCTGGATGGCTCGCAAGATTTCGCAACTGCGCGTTTTCGAGGACGAGGAAGAGCGCATGAATCGGAGCGTGCTCGACATTGGCGGGGGCATTCTTGTCATCAGCCAGTTCACTCTACTGGGCAATGTGCGCAAGGGAACGCGTCCCTCGTTCAACCATGCCGCGCCGCCTTCGGAAGCTGTGCCCCTTTACGAGAGCTTTCTTGCGGAGCTTGAGTCCGCGCTTGGCAAGGCCGTCCCAAGGGGAATGTTCGGCCACTACATGCGCATTCTCGCGGATAATGACGGCCCTGTGACGCTGATCATTGACTCGCGCACGCGTGGGTAGATAGGTTTCACGCAACCCCACATTATTTCAATCACCCTTGCTATGCCTCGTTCATTTATCAGTCATATTGTTTGTATATCAACCATTGCCACGATGAGCTTGACCCCCTCCGCATCTCTGGCGTCCCGTTCGGGAGCCGATAATCTTGAATTTCTGTCATGGGCACAGACTCCGCCCATGGGCTGGAACAGTTGGGACTGTTTCGCAACCACCGTCACCGAGGCGCAGGCGCGTTTCGCAGCCGACTACATGGCCGAAAATCTCAAGGCCCACGGCTGGGAATACGTCGTTGTGGACATACAGTGGTATGAGCCGGGCGCGGTCGATTTCGGTTACAACGCGGATGTGGAGCTGGCAATGGACGGCTTTGGCCGCCTTCAGCCCGCACCGAACCGTTTCCCGTCCTCGGAGGGCGGAGCCGGGTTCAAGGCTCTTGCCGACTACGTGCACGGCAAGGGGCTGAAGTTTGGCGTCCACCTCATGCGCGGCATCCCTCGCAAGGCGGTGGAGAAGAACCTGCCAATCTTTGGCACTCCGTATCACGCGCAGGATATTGCTGACCTTGACCGCCCTTGCGCGTGGAACCCCGACATGTGGGGCGTGGATATGAGTAAGCCGGGCGCTCAGGCGTATTACGACTCCGTGTTTGCGCTGCTGGCAGAGTGGGGCGTGGACTACGTGAAGGTGGACGACATAGCGCGGCCCTATCACGACAACGAGCCGGAGATCGAGGCCGTGCGCAAGGCTATCGACAAGACCGGGCGCGCCATTGTCCTGTCCCTTTCCCCGGGCGAAACGGCTCTTTCGGGGGCGGAGCATGTGCGCAGGCACGCGAATCTCTGGCGCATAAGCGATGACTTTTGGGACAGCTACGGGGCCTTGTACGACCAGTTCGCACGGCTGGAGAACTGGAACGAGTTCCGCACTTCCGGGGCTTGGCCGGACGCGGACATGTTGCCGCTTGGCGTGCTGGCTCTGGGCAGTCGAAAGAGCAACTTTACAAGCGATGAGGCTGTGTCGCTCATGACGCTTTGGAGCATTGCGCGCAGTCCTCTGATGCTCGGGGCCGACATGTCCAAAATGGACGCCGAAACTCTTGCCCTGCTGACAAACGACGGCGTAATTCGCGTTAATCAGCACAGCGTGGACAATCGTCCTCTGGTGTGCGAGGCACCTTGGAGGGCATGGGTGGCTAAAGACCC
Organism: Opitutales bacterium; assembly: GCA_016928295.1. GTDB lineage: Bacteria > Verrucomicrobiota > Verrucomicrobiia > Opitutales > Oceanipulchritudinaceae > Verruco-01. The sequence goes on along the minus strand of JAFGLA010000080.1, from coordinate 15,810 downwards.
CGCGACGGGCGCAGTTTATCTGGCCGTGTTCAACGCGCCGGAGCCGACAGCGGAGGAGAAGGAGGCGGCAAAGCAGTACGGCGCAAATGTTAAGATAGACCCGAAGGCGGAAAAGATAGCGCCGAAGCTGTTCAGCATGAGTCTCGACGCTCTGGGTCTTTCGGGCGCGGTGCAGGCCGCGGACGTTTGGACGGGCGAAAGCGTGGATCTCTCCAAGGGCGAAATCAGCCTCTCGGTGAATCACCATGGGGCGCGTCTAGTCCGTATCGAGAGCAGGTAGCGTTGCCCGTCTCTACTTTCTTGTCACGCTACCCATGCCCGTCGTTCCGCGGCGCGGCTTGGGCGCGTCGGGAGTCCATATGAAGCGGTACGGCTTTTCAGCCCATATTGGGCCTGCGTAGCCTACGCCCACGCGGGGGCATGTCTTTACCTGATGCTCCTCTACATGCAGGCCCGCGTCTTCCATCCACAGGCCCGTGGCTGGAATGGCGGGGCGTTTGTTGAAGTCAGCCTTTATGCCCAGCTCCTTGGTCACTTTGCCCGGGCCGTTCGCTTCGCCCGCCCCGCGGATGAGGATTGCGCTCGGGTAATCCTTGTCCCCGGTGACGATGTTCAGCATCCAGTGAACCCCGTAACAGAGATACACATACCAGAGGCCGCCTGCTTCAAACATCACGCTGTTGCGTGCAGTCCTGCCTCTTGAAGCGTGGCTTGCCAGGTCTTCGGGGCCGTCGTAAGCCTCGACCTCCGTAATTGGCAGGCGCAGCAGTTCGCCCCCTCTCATGCGGCAGAGGTTTTTCCCGAGAAGTTCGCGGCAAAGTTCCAAAGTCGGGCGCTGAAAGAAGCTAAGGGGCAGAGCGTTGCGGGCTTGTACTTGCATTACAGTGCGCAAGGGTAGCAGATTTTGTGTCCTAATGCTTGCATGGAGTGGAAAGAAATGCAACTGTTCTTATGTTCACCTAACCCCAATGCAGCTTCGTTCTCTATTTATGGACATGAATGGCTACTTCGCCTCTTGCGAGCAGCATCTTCAGCCAGAGTTGCGCGGACGGCCCGTGGCGGTGACTCCCGTGCTGGTTCGTAGCGGCTGTTGCATAGCGGCCAATCATGCGGCGAAGAAGTGCGGAGTGCGGGTGGGGTGCAGCGTGGAGGAGGCGCGCCGCATCTGTCCGGACATTGCCATCGTTAAGAGCCGTCCCGACGAATACGTGCGCATTCATCACAAGCTGGTCGAAATGACCGAGGAATGCATGCATGTGGAGAAGGTCTGGAGCATAGACGAGTGGGAATGCCCCCTTACTGGCCATTGGCGCGAGCCGGAGCGAGCGTTGGAAGTAGCGCGCAAAATTAAGGCCCGCCTTGCTGAATACTCTCCCGTTTTGCGCTGTTCGATAGGTATTGCGCCCAACCAGTGGCTGGCCAAGGTGGCCACGGATATGCGCAAGCCGGACGGCCTCGTAATGTTGCGTCAGGAGGACTTGCCGCAGGCCCTCTACGGCATGAAGCTGAGGGACATTTGCGGCATCGGCAAACGCATGGAGCTGCGCCTTAACCAGAGCGGCATTCACAGTGTGGAGCAGCTCTGCGCGCTGCCTATGGAGCACATGCGCGTAATCTGGGGCGGGGTGTTCGGCGAGCGTTTCTACCTTCAGCTCCACGGGCACGAGGTTCCGTCGATTGTGACCAGGCGTTCGCAGATCGGGCACTCTCGCGTTCTGCCGCCTGAATTGCGCAATCGCGAGGGCGTCCGCGCCGCGTCGTTCCGCCTTTTGCAAAGGGCGGCCGTGCGCTTGCGTGCGGAGGGCTATCTTGCCTCGAAGCTGTTGCTTCAGGTGCGCTTTTTTGACGAGGCGCCGCTTGATGAGTGCATTTCCATCCCGCCCACGCGAGACACGCAAGCGTTCATCGAGGCTCTGTGCCAACTATGGGCGCGGAGTCGGCGCACGTTTCGCCATCCCTCATACTGCGCGGCTATATTGTGCGAATTGACGCCATTTTCGGACTGCACTGCTTCGCTTTTTGACATGGACGAACGAAGGCGGGACCAGTTGAGCGCGGCTCTGGACGGGATAACGCGCAAGCTGGGCAAAAACAGCGTGTATTTTGGCTGCGCGATGGGGGCCGTGGAGGAGGGGCCGCCGCGCATCGCGTTCAGCCGGGTGCCGGATCTTGAAGTTGAGGGTTGAACGCGGGCTTGTATCGAAAAAGTCGTTTGTGTATCGCTGTAAAACACTTATCGTTGCATTCACATGAGGTTGGGGCTTACAGGAGGCATGGGCTGCGGAAAGAGTTTCATTCTTTCCTGCTTTGCCGCGCATGGCTGGAAGACCGTTGAGACGGACGCCATCACCCGCGAGCTACTAAGCCGCGATGCCGAGGTCGCCGCAGGGCTGCGCAAGCTGTTTGGAGTGGCCGTGTTCGATGCCGAAGGCAAAGTTGACAGGGCCGCGATTGCAAAGCGCGTGTTTGGCGACGTTGATGCTCTTCGCTCTTTGGAAAGCCTGATTCATCCAAAGGTCAGGGCTGCGTGGCAGGATACGGCTGAGGGCGAAAACAGGCCCGTGATTGTTGAAATACCGCTTCTATTTGAAAAAAATCTTGAAAAGCTCTTTAATCTGAACGTTTGTGTAACAGCAAGCCAGACGACGCAGATCGAGCGGCTCGCGGTACGCGGGTTCGGCAAGAGCGAGGCGTTGGCCCGCATGGCAAGGCAGCTTCCGTTGCGGGAAAAGGAGCAGAGGGCGGATTATGTGATTTCCAACGATGGAAGCGCGGCGTTCGCCCAGGCTCAAGTGGCTGAAATAATCGGCAAAATCATGCGATGTCGCGTCTGATGCCGCGTTGTTACCAATACCGCCCCTGAATTAACCCCACAGGTATTTTTTTATTTTTCACGGCCACGGATTGTTTCCGTATCCTTTTATTGTGCCGTTTGTCCACTAATAGACAGAGCTATGAGCGATAATAACGAAGACAACCGAACGCTCGAAATGGAATCCATTGTCAGCGAGGCATCGGAGGGCAAGACTCCCGTGAAGGCGAAGCGCAATGCCCGTCGAAGCCCGCGAAAGAAGCCGGAGGATTCCATGCCCATTTTGCTTGAGCCTAGCGAGGAACCAAAAAAGAGGACCAGAGCGCCGCGCGGACGCAAGGCTGCCGATGAGGCTGTTTCTTTGGAAGCGCCGGTGGCGGAGCCTGTCAAGGAGCGCAAGCCCGTGCACCATGCGGAGCTGAGCGACGAATTGTCGGCCCCTTCCATAAGCATCCCGCGCAGGGCCGCTCCCGAGGCAGAGGTGCCGACTCGCTATTCGACGGACGATGAAGACTTCAAGCCGCGCGAAAGCGCAGGAGCCGAATCAAGCCGTTCCAGAAGCGATGAGTCCGCCGATGATGAGCCTGGGCGCAAGGCGCAGGAGCGCCGCCGCGAGCGTCGCATGGCCCGCATGTCCGATTCCGTTTCCAGTGGCGACAGGGCTCGCGAGGAAAGGTATTCGCGCGACGATGACGACCGTTCCCGGAACAACGATCGGGACAACGACGGCGAAGACAGGGGTTACTCCGACGAAGGAGATCGTGGAAGGGGCGATGAATACGACCGCGACGATGACGAACGAGATGATCGCGATTCGGATTCTTCGCGCGATGATGACGATCGTTCTCAGAACGACGATCGTGATAACGACGGCGATTCGTCCGGTGAACGCGATGACGAACGCGACCAGTCCCGCAGCTCGGACGATTCCCAACGGCAGCAGGGCCGCGGCCCCCAGCAGGGGCAGCGTGGCGACGACTCCCGCCAGCAGTACGACCGCAACGCCCAACACGGGCGCAACCAGTTTGACGACAGGCGCCAGAATAAAAAGCAGAAGTTCAAGCAGAAGCTGAAGGGCAACAAGGGGCCTCAGCAGCAGGGCGGGGGTTATCAGAATCACGCCCGTCCCCAGCAGCAGGGCCAGCAGGGCGGTGGATACGCTCCGCAGGGCTATCAGCGCCGTGCTCCGCAGCCCCAGAGGGGCGACTATTACGGGCGCGAAGAGGCTATTACAATCGAGGTCGGGGATCTGCCAGATTACGAGCTGTTGCGCGATATAGAGGCTATGAACGCCCTTGCCGCCGAACACGCTTCGGGTGGAGAGCCTCTGGACATTATCGAGCTTCTCACGATGAATCTGCATGGGCTTATCACCCGCTGCCGTGAAGAGTTCCAGTCCCCCGTGGACGGGATGCCCGTTCGCCCGCAGATTGTGGAACAGGTGCTTAACGCCGCCTGGGAGGCAAAGCGTTCGATAATGGTCGAGGGCATTGTCGAGACTACGCCCGACGGCTACGGCCTGCTCGTGTATCAGCACGAGAACTACCGCGTGCGTCCCTTGTGCAGCTTTGTCCCGCGCGTTCTGATGCGCCGCTACGGGCTAAAGAGGGGTTGCATCGTCAAGGCTCAGGTCCAGCCGCCGCGCAAGGAGCTGACCAGGGACGGCAACAAGGAAAATTGCCCCATTGTGTTGCGTGTTGAGAGCGTGATGGGCAAAGAACCGATGGAAAACCTTCAGGTCACCCCGTTTGAAGACCTTACGCCCTATTATCCCACCGAGCGCCTGCTTCTTGAGACAGGGCCGGAGGTGAAGTGGGACAACGTTTCGATGCGCGTTGTGGACCTTCTTACGCCGGTCGGCAAAGGGCAGCGCGGCCTGATTGTGGCCCCGCCGCGCACGGGCAAGACGATTCTCCAGCAGGGCATCGCCAACGCTGTGATGAAGAACAACCCCGAGGCGCATCTTATTATCCTGCTCGTTGACGAGCGCCCCGAGGAAGTCACCGATTTTCGCCGCCAGATTACCAAGGGCGAGGTCATCGCATCGACTTTCGACGAGAACGCCGAGAGCCACGTCCACGCGGCGGAAATGGTCATCGAGAAGGCCCGCCGCATGGTGGAAATAGGGCGGCACGTCATCATTCTGCTAGACTCCATCACCCGCCTTGGCCGCGCCTACAACACGCTCGCGGCGAACAGCGGCAAGATTCTTTCCGGCGGTGTCGAAGCAACGGCGCTTCAAAAGCCGAAGAGGTTCTTCGGCTCGGCCCGCAATATCGAAGGCGGCGGAAGCCTGACGATTCTGGGAACGGCTCTTGTCGAAACGGGCAGCCGCATGGACGAGGTCATATTCGAGGAGTTCAAGGGCACGGGCAACATGGAGCTTGTTCTCGACCGTGCGATGGTGGACAAGCGAATCTTCCCCGCCATCAATCTCGAAAAGTCCGGCACCCGCAAGGAGGAGCTGCTCTACCATCCCGAGGAGCTTGTGAAGGTCTATGGTTTGCGCCGCGCGATGAAGGGCGTACCTTCACCGGACGCGATGGAAATGCTCATCACGCGAGTGAAGAAGACCAAGACGAACATCGAGTTCCTCATGGGCCTGAATAGGTAGTTAGAGCATTACTTACAGAACGACCGTCCGGGCCAGTGTGCTTCGGACGGTCGTTTTGTGAGGTAAACTGATGAATGGCCTGTTGCCGTTGATATACGCATTGGCTGTATTTGCTTCAGTCCCTACAAGGCGGCTATGGCGATTTCCGTTCCCATGTGGTGGCTTGTGTTTGGGGCCAGTAGCACGGACACGTCGGGAATGTTGGCGTTTTCCACGCATATGAACCGAGGCCATTCCCCGCCGACATCGCTCATTGTGGAGGCTGTCCTGTCCCAAGGGTTCCAGACTACGGTGGAGGCCGCGCCCCAGCCGCGAATGGAGATTTCACGCGCCCATTCCCTATCGACTATCTTCACTGGCTTTCCCGTGTAGAACATGTGCGCGGCCTCTCCGCTTAAAGTGAGCGGCCCAAGCCCGTGCGAGTGGCGTTTGCCGTCGCCGGAGAAATCCAGATATTCACAGTTGTCCAAGCCATCGACGCTCACATTTCTTACGTCGCTCACTGCAAAGTAGTTGTGCATCGCCTCGGATAGCATGAACGGCTCGCTGCCCGTGTTGCGGATGCTCAGTTCCATTTTGAGCGTCTTGCCGATTGTGACGACAAATTCGGCCCTTGCATCGTGGTTCCAGCCCTTGCCCGTGTCTCTGGGCAAGTCCATGCTGAAGGTGGCGCACTGCGATTCGTCTTCGCATTCCTCGACGCGCAATAGTTCCCATTCGCCAGTGCGCACAATGCCGTGCGCGGGAGCGGTGGATGCCGTCGGATGAGGGCCGAACCATGGGGCGCAAAGAGGCACGCCGCCGCGGATAGCCTTGCCGCTCGCTCCGCTTGCCTTTGGAGATAGCCAGAACAGCGGACGGCTCTCGGGGTCCTTGTTGACGAATGAGATTACCGTGGCTCCGTGCAGGGCGATTTCTGCACTACTGTGCTTTGTGGACAGGCTTAGGACGGAGCCGAGGGTTTCGTGTTTGTGAATACGGGCGCTGGCGGGAAGCTTCAGTTTCATGCTCAGGCCATGAAAGCGCCGGTCTTGTGTTTTGCAAGTCTGACGCTTCGTTCGACTTGGGCTTGCCTATGTGTCAAACGGAATGGTCTTGTCCGTTCGCATCGTTGTTTTTACCGATAATCAGCAAGGCCTTGCCGTAAATAAGCATTTTTCAGCAGAATATGTCCCAATGAGCGAGCCTGTCCCCGAACCCGCCCAAGCACCAATGAACAGGTCCAGACGCATAGACGTTGTGGACGCCCTGCGTGGCTTTGCCCTAATGGGAATCCTGCTTCTGCACAATGTGGAGAAGTATAATTTCTCCACCCAGCCGGACATGCCCGTTGATTTTTTGCGAAACTGGGATGCCCATGTTTGGAGCACGCTTTTCCTGCTATTTGGCGGCAAGTCTTATGCCATATTCTCGATGCTATTTGGCTTCAGTTTCTGGGTGCAGTATTCGCGAATGCGTGACAAGGGCTACGATATGGGCAGGCGCTTTGTTTGGCGTCTTGCCATACTGTTTGGGTTCGGCCTTGTGCACAGCACCTACTATTCTGGCGACTTGCTCATTTTTTATTCAAGCTTTGGCCTTCTGCTCGTAGTGTTGCGCAAGGCATCGGACAAGTGGTGTTTCATTCTGTCGCTTGTTCTGCTCATTCTTCCTCGGGATTTGTATCACCTTGTCGCCGCGCTTTTGGACCCCGGGCACATCACTCCGCAGGATAACGCGTCATGGCCGTACTGGGGCAGCCTCGCAATCGCTCAGGCTGGAGACAGTTTCCTCGCGCTCTCTCGCGCTTATTTAACCGACGGACTCAAAGCCAACATCATATGGACCTGGGAAGCCGGTCGCATGTTTCACATTCCCGGACTGTTCCTATTGGGAATGCTTGCGGCTCGCCGTAACGCGTTTACGCAGATGAGTTCGCGCAACTGGGCAGCGATTGCCGCAGTGTCGCTGATACTCTTCTTGCCGCTACATATCATGCTGTCCGACATTTGGAGCATGTTCGAGGGGCGTGAATCGCTGACAATGGCCATGTACAGCTTTTTCTCCCCGATGAGCGATCTTTGTCTTACGCTGTTCATCGTTGCCGTTTTCATCCTGCTGTGGCGGGCAAGGATAGGGGAGCGCCTGTTTAGTGTTCTAATCCCGTACGGCAGGATGAGCCTCACAAACTATGTCACGCAGGGCCTTACCGGAGTTATACTCTACAACGGCTGCTGTCTGGGCCTGTTCCACTATTTCGGCCATACGATGAGTCTTCTGACTGGCTTTGGCGTGCTGGCTGTTCAGGTAGCGTTTTCCCATTGGTGTCTGCGACGTTTTGGACAGGGGCCGCTTGAAAAACTTTGGCGAAAGCTGATGTGGTTGGGCTACGACAAGACCAAGACGCGCGTGTAGAGCTTGTCCGATTCGCGACTTAGCCCTTTCAGGCAAGAGGCGTAATCAAGTATGTTGCCCGATTCGCCTCTCTGTTGTAGGCATCTTCTCCGATGGACGACAACTTGGGAGCAGGGCAGGGCTGGCGTTTTGCAAAACGCACTCAGTGGGACGTTTCCGACAACGAATTCAGCGCCCGCATGGCGGAGTTGAAAAAGGAGGGCAGGCCGCTGTTTGACCTAACCGTCTCCAACCCGCTGCGCTGCGGACTGGACCTGTCAGAGCTGGGCATTGCGGGCAGCTTTGACAAGGACGGCCTTCTGGACTACCGGCCTGATCCGCTTGGCCTTCCGTCGGCTCGAGAGGTTGTGAAAGCATATTATGCGGAAAAGGGCGTGAATGTGCCCGCGTCCCGCCTGCTTCTTACTGCGAGCACATCGGACGCATACAGCTACATCTTCCGCCTTCTCTGCGAAGCGGACGACGAAGTACTGATCCCCGCGCCAAGTTATCCGCTTTTCAGCTTCCTTGCGGACATTTCCGACGTGCGGCTGAAGTCCTACGCTCTTGAGATAGGCGAAGACGGACTTTGGCGCATGAACAGGGCCGCGTTCATGGCGGCGCTGACTGTGCGCACAAGGGCAATTATTGTCGTCAATCCGAACAATCCCAGCGGCTCCTTCGTGCGTTCCGAAGACTTGGACTTCATGCTCGTCGTCGCAAAAGAGCGCAAAATTGCGATAATCTGCGACGAGGTGTTCGCCGACTATGCGCTGGACGCAGGCACGGATGCCGTGCCCACGCTGGCTGGGCGCTGCGAAGGGGTGCTTTCCTTCGTTTTGAGCGGTATTTCAAAGATTCTGGCCCTGCCGCAGATGAAGCTCGCCTGGATGCTTGTGCAGGGGCCGGAAGATGTTCTTGAGGATGCTTTCAAACGCCTCGAAATCATTGCCGATAGCTATCTTTCCGTTAACACGCCGGTGATGCTTGCGTTTGGCGACTGGATGGGGCGGCGCTGCCATGTGCAGGCGCTTTTGCAGGCCAGGTTGCGGGAGAATGTTCAGGCGATGAACGAAATTCTTCACGACTATGAGGGACTGGACGCGTTGAGAGTGGAGGGCGGATGGTACGCACTTCTGCGCATGAAGGGCGTGTATAACGAGGAGAGCTTCGTTTTGCGCCTGATGGAGGACGAGCGGGTCGCGGTGCATCCCGGGTATTTTTACGACTTTGCGGAGGGTGCCCATGCGGTGCTGGGTTTGCTTACTCCGACCGGGTTGTGGCGGGAGGGTTTGATGCGGCTTGCCGCCTACCACCGGAGGCACGCGTTGTAGCGGAAAACGGCTTGGTTCAGCCACTTGCCGAGTCGCCGTTTTCTTCCGCGAAAAAACGTTTCTGAAATGTTGCCTTTTTTGCTCAAAAAAACAGGTCCAATCCATTGACAAGCGGGGGGGGGGCACGTATGTATGCCCTCCTTTTATCCGTAGTGCGAAACGGCTTTGTACCAGCGGCTCGGATCTTGTCTCTCGGTCTCTTTGCTATCGAGGTTTTTTGAAAAATGTGGCGTGACCCTGATAAAATCAACAAGTGGACAGTTGCCGATGCTTCCGAGCTGTATGGTGTTGGCAGGTGGGGGGCTGACTACTTCTCCGTGAATGAAAAAGGCGAGCTGGTCGTCACTCCGTTCGGCAAGGACGGCGTAGCCCAGATTCCGCTGCACAAAATCGCGAAAGAGATCGAAGATCGCGGCCTTGCCATGCCTGCGATCTTACGCATCGAGAACATTCTCGGCTCGCAGATAAAGCTTCTGCACGACACTTTCCATTCCGTCATAAAACAGACCGGATACACGGGCGAGTTTCGCGGCGTGTTCCCCATCAAGGTGAACCAGCAGGAACAGGTCGTCGAGGCCATTGCCCAGTTTGGCAAGGAATACAACCATGGACTTGAAGCAGGCAGCAAACCGGAGCTTATCGCCGCGATTTCCATGCTGCCAAGCCGCGAAAGTTGCCTCATCTGCAACGGCTACAAGGACGAGGAGTTCATAGACCTCGGCCTGTCTGTCCTCAAGATGGGCTATCAGTGCTTTTTCGTCATAGAGGTTCCGGGCGAGGCGGAGCTGATTCTCGAGCGCGCAAAGCGCATGGGCGTTCGTCCGCTTCTTGGGTTGCGAGTGCGCCTTTCCACCAAGGCCGACGGGCAGTGGGCGGAATCCGGCGGCGATAGCAGCGTGTTCGGCCTCAACATGGGACAGGTCGTGGACGTTCTGGACAGGCTCAAGGCCGTGGACATGATGGACTGCCTGCGCCTCCTGCACTATCACATAGGTTCGCAGATTCCGAACATTGCGGACATTCGCGCCGGTGCCATGGAAGCGAGCCGCATTTACGAGGAGCTGGTCAAGGAGGGCGCCCAAATGGGTTATCTCGATCTGGGCGGCGGCCTTGCTGTGGATTACGACGGTTCCAACACGAACGACCAGTCTTCGCGCAATTACTCCGTGGAGGAGTACTGCTATGACGTTGTCGAGTCCATCATGGGCATTTTGGACAAGAACGGCATCGCTCACCCGACTATCATCACGGAGTCGGGTCGCATGACGGTGGCGTATTACTCGATGCTCCTTTTCAACATTCTGGACGTGTCGAGCTTCCTGCCCAGCCCCATTCCGGCAAAGTTGCCCGAAGTGGCCAACGACCTGTTGGGCAACCTGATGAGCGCGCACGACATGGTGTCTCCCAAGACGCTTCAGGAGTGCTGCAACGACGCGCTCTATTACCGCAATCAGGCGCTCCAGATGTTCAAGCACGGCAACATCACGCTTCGCGAGCGTGCCATGGCCGAGAACATCGTAAGGCACATCCTGATCAAGATTGCACGTACCGCTTCCACCATGAAGCAAGCGCCCAAGGACGTGACGCGCATCGAGGAACAGCTCTACGATATTTACTACGGCAACTTCAGCCTCTTCCAGAGTCTGCCGGACATGTGGGCCATCAACCAGATCTTTCCGGTCATGCCCATTCACCGCCTGAACGAGGCACCCACGCATCCGGCGATAATCTCCGACATTACCTGCGACTGCGACGGGAAGATAGACAATTTCCCCGAAAGCGGCGGCAACCGGCGCACCATCATGTTGCACGACCTAAAGGACAACGAGGAATACTACCTCGGGGTGTTCCTTGTTGGCGCGTATCAGGAGACCTTGGGCGATCTTCACAACCTGTTCGGCGACACGAACATCGTTTCCATCCACGTTAACGAGGACGGTAGCTACCAGTTCATTCGCGACATTGAGGGCGATTCCGTTTCGGACGTGCTTTCCTACGTGGAATACGATATCAATGGCATGAAGCAGAGGCTCAAGAAAATGGCCGAAAGGGCCATTGAGGACGGGCTTATCACGGTGCGCGAGCGCAAGCAGATTCTCGACGGTTTTGCCGAGGGGCTGCGTGGTTACACATATTTTGAAAAAGAGTAAGTAATTTAAAATTAGAGGGATATAGCAATGTCACGAATTCTCATCATCGGCGCGGGCGGGGTTAGCAATGTGGTCGTAAAGAAGTGCGCCCAGCACCCGGAAGTGTTTGGTTCAATCTTCCTGGCCAGCCGCACAAAGTCCAAGTGCGACGCCATAGCCGCCGAGGTGAAGGATTTGTACAGCGTCGAGGTGAAGACCGCTCAGGTGGACGCCGACGATGTCGCGCAGCTTGTCGCCCTGATCAACGAGGTGAAGCCTGCTTTGGTTCTGAACGTGGCTCTTCCGTATCAGGATTTGACCATTATGGACGCCTGCCTTGAGTGCGGCGTCAACTACCTCGACACCGCCAATTACGAGCCCAAGGACAAGGCCCATTTCGAGTATAGCTGGCAGTGGGCGTATCAGGACAAGTTCCGCGAAAAGGGCCTGATGGCGGTTCTTGGCTGCGGGTTTGACCCGGGCGTGACGAACATCTTCTGTGCCTACGCCCAGAAGCACCTCTACGACAGCATTCGTCAGATTGACATTCTGGACTGCAACGCCGGGGACCACGGCCACGCTTTCGCAACGAATTTCAACCCCGAGATCAACATCCGCGAGGTGACGCAGATTGTGCGCCACTGGGAAAAAGGCGAGTGGGTGGAAACGCCCGCAATTCTGGACCCGAATGCCGTACACTTCAGCTTCGACTACCCCGAAGCAGGCCCGCGCGAGAGCTACCTGCTCTACCACGAGGAGATGGAGTCGCTCGTTAAGAACATCCACGGGCTGGAGAAGATACGCTTCTGGATGACATTCTCGCAGAACTACATCACGCACCTGAAGGTCTTGGAGAATGTGGGCATGACGCGCATTGACTCCGTGGACTTCAAGGGGCAGAAGATCGTACCAATCGAGTTTCTCAAGGCCCTGCTGCCGGACCCGGGCACGCTCGGGCACAACTATCAGGGCAAGGCGGTCATCGGCTGCGTGTTCAATGGCGAAATTGACGGCGAGCACAAGCGCAAGTACATCTACAACGTGTGCGACCATGCCGAGTGCTACCGCGAGGTGCAGGCTCAGGCCGTGTCTTACACGACGGGTGTTCCGGCCATGATCGGCGCCATGATGATGCTAAAGGGTATATGGAAGGGCGAGGGCGTGTTCAATGTAGAGCAGCTCGACCCTGACGAGTTCATGGAAGAGCTGAACAAGTGCGGTCTGCCCTGGCAGATTGTGGACTTTAACGGAGAGCTTCCCGAGTAGGGAGGCGCGCTCTGCAAAGAAGGTTCTGCGGCTGGCTCTCTTTCCCATTCGATGGACGACTATTCAGAAGACATTCTGTGCTCTGTACGCACGCCTTGCTACATCGTGAGCGAAGATGCTGTGCTGCGTAACTGTGCCGTTCTCGACGGGGTGCAACAGAGAACTGGTGCGAAGATCCTACTCGCGCAAAAGGCGTTTTCTCTGCCTGCGGTTTACCCGCTCATCGCGCGCCATTTGCACGGGGTTTGCGCAAGCGGTCCCATCGAGGCGCGCATGGGGCGCGAGGACTTCGGCAAAGAGGTGCACACCTACGCGCCCGCATTTACCGAGGAGCAGATGGGGCGGGTCATCGAGTATTCCGACCACATCGTGTTCAACAGCGTGGCGCAGTGGCACAAGCACCGTGGCAGGATTGCCGAGAGCGGCAGGAGCATTTCCATCGGGCTTCGCTGCAACCCGGGCCATGCGGAGGTTGAAATAGACCTCTACAACCCCTGCCTGCCCGGTTCGCGCTTCGGAGTGGCGGCGCAGGATATTGATGGCGTGGACCTTTCCGGCATCGAGGGGCTGCATTTCCATGCGCTTTGCGAGCAGGGGGCTGATGTCCTTGAGCGAGTGCTGGAGAGCTTTGTCGAACGCTTCGGTAAATACATCCCGCTCATGAAGTGGGTGAACTTCGGCGGTGGCCACCACATCACAAAGCCGGGTTACGATCTCGACCTTCTCTGCCGCATCATCGCCCGTTTCCAGAGCCGTTTCCCGGGTGTGCAGGTGTATCTTGAACCCGGGGAGGCCGTCGTTTATCAGGCAGGCGTTTTTGTGACGACTGTGCTGGACATAATCCGCAATGGTGAGGCTATTGCCGTAGTCGATTCATCCGCGGAGACTCACACGCCCGACGTGCTGGCGATGCCCTACCGCCCGCAGCTTGTAGGCAGCGCAGAGGCAGGAGAAAAGGCCCACAGCTACCGCATCGGGGGAATCTCCTGTCTGGCGGGTGACTTCTTCGGACGCTATTCCTTCGACAAGCCGCTGCAAGAGGGAGACAGGCTCGTGTTTACGGACATGGCCCTGTACAGCTTCGTAAAAAACACCAGCTTCAACGGCGTTGAGCTTCCCTGCATCTACACGAGCAGCGATCGCGGGAACAGTGTGAAACTTGTTCGCGAGTTCACTTACGACGACTTTCGCAATCGCCTTGCCTGATACTTTATCACCGACAATGACAAACTTTCACGGAGACGACGTTCAGCCTTCCAGCCCTGATAAGGCTTTCTTTCACATAATCCCCGTGCCCTACGAGGCCAGCGTCTCATACGGGCACGGCACCGCGCAGGGGCCGCAGACCATTTTGGAGGCTTCTGCACAGTTGGAGCTTTTCGACGGGCACGGAATCCCTGCCGAGAGGGGCATTTACACCGCTCCGGCTGTCGATTGCAGCGGGACGAGGGAAGAGGTGTGGGCACGCATCGAGACGGCTGTGGCGGGTGCTCTTGCCGCGGGCGGTATGCCGGTCGTTCTCGGCGGGGAGCATAGCCTTACAAGTGCCGTGGTGAAGGCTGTCGCGGAAAAATACGGGCGCATCGGCGTAGTACAGTTCGACGCGCACGCCGATTTGCGCGATTCCTACGAGGGCAGCATCTGGAGCCATGCCAGCGTCATGAAGCGCATTCACGACATGGGCATTCCCATTTACCAGATCGGAACGCGCAGCTACTGCATGGAAGAGCATACTCTTCGCGCAAAGGACAGTATCCCTTACGTGGACGCGGAGCGCCTTGCGGCCGAGGGGTTGGACGCCGTTCAGCTACCGGCGGATTTCCCGGAGCATATTTTCATTACTTTCGACATCGACGCGCTGGACGGAGCAATTATGCCCGCCACTGGAACGCCCGTTCCGGGCGGACTGTCGTGGTATCAGGCCCAGTGGCTTGTCCGTCGTATTTGCCGCGAGCGCAAATGTGTTGGCTTTGACGTAGTGGAATACGCGCCGATAGATGGCTTTCACGCGTTCGACTTCGCCGCGGCCCAGCTCGTGTACAACATCATGGGCAGCGTGTAGGTCGTACTGCACAGAGATTTCACAACAAAAAGGAGGGACGCTGTTGAGCGTCCCTCTTTTTTGCGAGTGCCGGTCCTTATGGCCACCTCTAACAACTGGTTTCGTAGCGAGAACGAGTATTTGCGGATGGATGGCAAGGCTTCGGAAGTGAGTAGTATTGGAGAAATCCGGCGAACTTCCTAAACGAAGCCAAGCGCCGCAAAGACCGTTCGCAGCAGAAATCAAAGTTGTTATAGGTGGCCTTATGTGTTTACCATGTATAGCTCATGCGGAAGGCTGCCTGTCTGCCGTTGGCGGGCACGCCCGGGAACTCCTGAAAGTCGCAGTCGCTGATGTTGTCCATTATAACGGCCAAGGTCATGCCCTTTACCCAAGGCGTTTCCCAAGCCAGTGAGGCGCTGAACAGCTCGGCATTGTTGCCGCTTGTGCGCAGGGCGTTCTTTTCCTGATGGCGGATGTCCGCGTCTGTCCTGAACTCTAGCCCTTCGATGATAGTCCACACTACTGAGCCTGTGAAGCGATCCGTCGGGTAGTTCATGGCGTAGAAGCTCGCGTCCACGTTGTCCGTGGCGTAGGTCGGGTCCTCGTCCAAATATGTGTATGCGAGCGATATGCTCAGCTTCTTTTCGAGGGACCAGTTAATGAACGTCTCAAAGCCTCTTACCTCAAGGTCCATCTCGGAGGCCTGACGCAGTTTGCGCGGCTGGGTGGAGTCGTAGGTCCAGTCGGTGAGGTCTTCGTGTTCGCGGTAGAATACGTCGCCGCCGAGTGTGAAATTGCAGCAGGTCCACTGGATGCCCAGTTCGTAGTTGTCCGCTATCTCGCGGCCAAGTTCGGAATCTCCGGCGAAGGAGCCCGGTCCCGGGTTGGAGCCTAGCGCCGTGTAGCCGCCAAGCTGCGTTGCGCGGGAGTATTCGGCGTAGGTGCTGATGAAGCCGCGGCCTGCGTGGATGTTGTAAGTGGCGCGGGCCATGGGGCCTGTGCCGTCTTCGTCGCGGTTGCTGTCGGAGTAGTTCACGCCAGCTTGCAGGAGCAGGTCGCCATCGGCGGCCGCAAATTGTTTCCCCAGCAGTGCGGAGCCTTTCCAGTAGCTGCGGCTCATGAAGCCTGCATACGTCAGCTCCGTTGACTCAATCTTGTCGGCATAGGCCTCCGCACGCCAGTCTAGAACGATCTCGTTCCCGAACTGGTGCTGGCCTTCCAGAGCAAGGCCGGAGATG
>JAFGLA010000079.1 GCA_016928295.1 Opitutales bacterium | reverse complement strand
GTTGTCGTCGTAGCCCGCGCTCGCTTTCCAGTCAATCGTGCCAGCCTTGCCTTGGAGGGACTGGCTGACGCTGCGGGTTTTGTAGGCGGAATTGTCGCGGTAGCCGTCGCTTTCGAGAAAGCCGACTTCGGTCGAGCTGCGCACTGTTTCGCCAAGGGGCATCCATGCGGCGGCCCTTGCCGTAATGGTTTCCCAGCTTCCGTAGCATAGCATTGCTGCGGTGCCGGTGCCTTCGGGGATGCTGGTTGTGATGTCTATAACGCCGCCGCCCGCGTTGTTGCCGTAGAAGGCGCTCTGGCTGCCGCGCAGTACTTCCACGCGCTCCACGCTTACAAGGGGCATGTTCAGCCAGTTGATACCGCTCATGTCCGGCGCGTTGACGCGACGCCCGTCGATTAGGACAAGCGTGTTCAGGTTGCCGCTTTCGCCGTAACCGCGCATGTCGATAGTGCTCTGCGTTGGGTTGCCCGTATAGGAGCGAAGGGTTACGCCAAGTTCGCCGAGCAGGTCCGCCATGTTTGTCGTCGCCCTGGCACTGATGCCGGAGGCGTCCACCTGCATGATGGATGAGGCAATCTGCGAGGCGTCCGTCTCGAAGCGGCGGGCGCTGACCGTCAGCGGGGCAAGTTCGTAAACCTCGTCCTGTTCGGCGCCTGTTGCTTCGTCCTGCGCAATTGCGGAGCAGGGGGTTATAGACAGACCGGCCAGAGCGGTTGCTCTGGCCAGAGTGAAAAGCGTGCCTTTTGTGCGGCTCATTTTCTAGTGGTTAAGCCTGACGCCTTTTGCGGTAAACGGCCAGTCCGAGAACGGCAAGTCCGGCAAGTGCAGCGTAGGTGGAGGGTTCGGGAACGGCGACAAAGTTGTCGATTGCCACGTATGCGGGCGTGTTCATTCCATACGCGCCGTTGTCGCTGGAAGAGAACGTGAACGACAGGAATGCGACGCTTTCTCCAAGGCTACTCAGGTCAACGACAGTCCAGTTGTCCAGAATGTAGGCGTTGCCGTCTGTAAAGTCGGCCAGAAATGTATCAACGCTGCCTATTGTGGAACCGATGCTGTTCAAGGCGGTGATTGTCAGCTTGAACCAGTCGCCTGTTGTAAACTGCTTTGCAAAACCGTCGCCGTAGGTCATCGAAGCCCAGGCATACGAGGTGTTCGTTATGCTGATGGAAAGGGGGGTGCTTGTCGCGCTGCCCAGTGATATTGTCGGGGCGCTGGTGTAGCCCTGATACGCGATGCCGTAGGTGTTGCCGGCAGCATTTCCAGTGGCAGCCAGGCTGAACTGATCGTTATAGTCGCTGACAGTGGGGAATACGGATGCCAGATTGCTGTATGCAAAGCCGTCCCAAGATCCGTAAGTCGTGTCGTAGTTGTTCGAGAAGCCTACGCCTCGGCTTGTGAAGCCGCCGGCGGAATCGGCTCCTTTGTAGTAGCTGTCAGCCGCGAGGCCGAGATCTTCAAAATCAACCGTTACTGCCGACGCGCTTATCGACGCGGCGAAAAGAGATGCCAAAATGAGTTTTGCCTTCATAGCACTTGTAGAATGGTATTGGCATGAGGCTGTCGTCAATGCCATATTGGCAAGAGAATGCCAAAAGAGCGCAGAAATATGAAAAAGTATCCATTTTTGTCCCGCCTATATCGCAGAACGCCAATCGCGACTACCTGTGCCGCGCTCATACTAGGCTTTGGCAGCGCGTGTTCTGACGAGGTCGCAAACGACGGTAACATTGCTTCGGATAAGCCGTTCTTCTCAATCGTTGACGACTGCGGCAGGCAGGTTTCCGTTTACCGCAAGCCGGAGACGATCGTATCGCTCGCCCCGAGTGTGTCGGACATGCTCGTGGCGCTTGGGGCAACGGACAAATTGCGAGGGGTTACGAAATGGTGCGACCGGGACGAGGCCGCCGCCGTGGAGCGTATTGGCGACATGATGTCCCCGGACCTAGAACGCATCATTTCGCTAAGGCCGGATCTGGTGCTTGGGACGGAAATGACGCCAAGGCACATATACGACACGCTCGAATCCGCTGGCATCCCTTGCATTATGTTCAAACATCAGGGCCTTCAGGACGTGATGGACGACATGGCGAGCATATCCGCTGCGATGGGAGAAGAGGAGCGCGGTGCCACCGTGCTGCGCGACATGGCCAAGCGCCGCGACGAACTGCTTGCCAGAGTCTCGCAAGGGACGCAGGGGCTCAAAGTCGCGCTCCTTTACGATGTGGAATACATGGGCAGCGCGGGCAAGGGGAGCTGGGTTGACGACATGCTTTCCTCAATTGGCCTAGACAACATTGCAAACCGTGCCGCCTCGCCTTGGCCGCGCCTGTCAAAAGAGGCGCTGCTTGTGGAGCAACCCGACTACATCATTCTGGCCCTGCCCTTGGACGAGGCCGAGCACGAGAGTTTCCGCGCCAAGCTACGGGCATTCAAAGAGGACAGCGTGTGGAAGCAGGTGCACGCAATAAATGAGGACAGGATCGTATTCGTTCCGGCGAATTACTTGAACATCCCCGGCGCAAGGACTCTGGACGCAATGACTTTTATCGCCGAGCGCGTGTACGGCTGGCAATAAGGGGGCTTATACAACGCCCTGACGCAGCGAGTGGCATATGCAGACTGCGGCAGCGTCGCTCTCGTCAGGAGGCAGCAGGCTGTCCAGCCTTAGAAAAGCCTTTATCTGCCCGCCAACCTGTTCCTTGCTCGCTGCGCCGTAGCCGCTTACAGACTGCTTTACAAGGCGCGGCGGATACTCGCAAACGTCCAGCCCGGCGAGCGCGATTGCGGAAATCGCAGCCCCTCGGGCCGAACCCATTGTCAGGGCGGTGCGGGAGTTCTGCACGTAAATCACCTGTTCCAGCGCGGCATACTGCGGGCGGTATTGCGTAATTACTTCGGCAACTGTGCGATGAATCGAGCCGAGGCAGGTCGCCATGCTCATGCTCTGCGGATGCTTGAGCGTTTGCGAATGCAGGAGCCTCCATTCGCGCCCCTTCGCCTCGACAATCGCGATGCCCGTGCCCCGAAGCGAAGGATCCACGCCGAGGATTATCCCCTCGATGCGCTTGGCGATAATAGTCGGCTCTTGCGAAGGGCATTGCTTGAGCGTTCCAGACAGCTTTGCCGCCCATAGTTTGCGCGTTGACTGGCTCATTGTGCTGCTTCTTCGCTCTGTGGGTGTAGTGTTTCTATGTCTAGAATGTGAAAACGCTCCCGGGCCTCGCGCCCGGCGGGCAGCTCTGTTCCGGTGGCGATTAGTTGCGCTTTGCCGTCCAGCGAGGCCCAGAACGCGGCGCGGCGCTGCGGGTCAAGCTCGCCGATAATGTCGTCGGCCAGAACGACGGGGACTATGCCCGTGCACTGTTCCAGCCAGCGCACCTGTGCCATGCGCAGGGCTAGAACCAGTCCGCGTTGTTGCCCCTCGGAAGCGTATTCGCGTGCCTGACGCCCGCTGATTAGCAGCTCGAAGTCGTCCAGGTGCGGCCCGTGCCCGGTGCTTGCGCGGGAGATGTCGCGCTGCCTGTTCTTTGCGAACATTTCCGCAAACTGCTCCGCACTTACGCCGTCGAAATCCGGCTTGTAGCGCAGGCTGGGCTGTTCTTCAGAGGGGGCGATTTGCGAGTACGCATCGTGGAGCAGGGGGGATAGTCGGGCGAATGCTTCGCGCCTAGCCGCGCATAGTTCCGCCGCCGCAGTGGAGAGCAGAGGCTCGAACGCGGCAAGTTCCGCCCCGCGTGTGGAGCCGCCTTCGCGCAGTATGCTGTTGCGGCCCTTTAGCGCGCGAGTGAAGCGTCTTAGCGAGTCGAAGTAGCCGGGGTGCGCACTGGCGAGCATCAGGTCCGTAAATCGGCGTCTTAGGCCCGGGCCGGAGCGCAGCAGTTGAATGTCCTGAGAGCTTAGGGGGACTGTTGGGAAACGTCCCATGAGGTCGCCAAGGCGGTCGAGCGGGTTGCCGTCTATTGACACGGCCTTTGAGCCGGAGCGGATTCTGATGTCGATCTCGACAGAGCCTTCTTTTTCCTGCTCCAGCCTGCACACGAGGCGCGCTTCCTGCGTTTTGTGGCGGATCATGGCGCGGCTTTCCGTGGTGCGGAATGAGCGCAGTGCGCTTACAAGGCAGAGTGCTTCAAGCAGGCTCGTTTTGCCCCGTCCGTTCCCGCCGACGATGAACAGTGGTCCCTCGCCAAGGTCCAGCCTTGCAAGGGGCATGTTGCGAAAGTCCTGAATGCTGAGGGAGCTGAATTTCACTTTATTGGCAAAAACAGGGAGCGTCTTTAAATGTGACTCCTGTCGGAATGCGAGCATCTTTAGCCGGGGCGGCTCTTGCAACGTTGAATGTATGCGCCAAGGCCCGCGGGGAGTAAATCCGTCGCGGGCCTTGAGGTATGGTTTGGCGCTGCGTACAGCGGCGCAGCTTGAACCGAGTTCTTAGTCGTCAACTTCTACGACGCCGTTGTTGATCGTCCAGTAGAGGTTGCTCGGCATTGTGGCGATGAACAGCTCCAGATTGTAGCGCAGGCTGAGGTATATGTGCAGCTCTGTCGGCTGGTGGTCCATCGAGTGGCTGAGGCGGAACTGCGGCCTTGCCTCGGTATCCGAACCGATGCCGATGCTGGGCGTGTTGCAGCGGCTGGAGAACTCGCGTGTTTTGACAATGGAGCTGCCGTCTTCGCTCACTTCAACAAGCAGGTGCTGGCCTTCGGGCAGGCGCTTGAAGTCCAGACTCTTGCGAATCACGTAAACGTAAAAGCCGCTCTGTCCGGCAGGGGCTGGCATCACAACGGTGGTGTATTCGCCCTCGCACGGCATGGGCTGGGTCATATTGACCAGCTTTTCCGCCTGTATCATGGCTTCTTCCGTTGCGCTGAAAGGGCTTGTAGCGCCCTGAGGAACCACGGTGGTGTTGAGCGCGTTGTCGAAGAGCACATCCGCCACGGGGCTTATCGTTCCGTTGGCCTCGTCCTTGTAGAAACGCACTCTCCACTGTTCGCCCGGGACTACGATAGCGCCGGAAGTTTCCATCGAACCCGCCTCGGTTGCCAGAGCGTAGCTGGCGGCGTCGCGCAAGGATTCGTAGCGGAAAATGTTCCATCCCAAGGTTTCCGCGCTGCGCACCGCGTTGCTTATCTCGGTGTTCTTGCGCGGCATTCTCTTGTTGAACTCCAGTATGCTGTCTCCGGCGGGCGTTTCTTTGCTGAGGAACTGGGCCTGCGCAGCGGAGCAGAAAAGCATGGAGACGCTGGCTATTAGGGGGATGAGGCGAGATGTCATATCCGTTGGGAAGTTGCGGGATTGTTATGCCAAGCTAACAGAATCTTCATAAATCATCACTCAGTTCCGTTCCAGCGTAAATTGGTGACAGAACGCGTGATGAGAGGCTAGATAATTGTAATACAGCGACTTACGCCGTGGCATAGGAAGGGGGAGTCCTTGTCCACGGAACCATTATTCAGCCCATACTGTCATCATATCGGCACAATGGGGCAAATGACAAGTATTACGGAACCATATTTGTAATTTGATATTGGTAATGTGCGGATGGCGCATCACATTACAAAAGAGACCACGGCGTTATGCCGTGGTCTCTTTTGTATGGCCCGAGGGCCAGTGTAATAGCCTGTGTTCAGGCTTTATTTGTCCTTGAACATGCCTGCCAGCTCGCTGACGGTCGCCTTGGCGTCTCCGTATAGCATACGGGTCTTTTCGAGGAAGTAGAGCTTGTTGACAAGGCCCGAGAAACCAGCGCCTTTGCCGCGCTTGAGGGCGAACACTGTGCGCGCCTTGTAGGCTTCGATAATGGGCATTCCGTAGATGGGGCAGCCCGGGTCTTCCACCGCGGCGGGGTTGACGACGTCGTTCGCACCGATGACGAGCGCAACGTCCACCATTTCCATCATGGGGTTGACCGAGTCCATCTCGGCAAGCTGTTCGTAAGGAACGTCCGCCTCGGCAAGGAGCACGTTCATGTGGCCCGGCATACGGCCCGCGACGGGGTGGATTGCGTAACGCACTTCCGCGCCGTTGGCTTCGAGCATCGTGCCAAGTTCCTTGACCGCGTGCTGCGCCTGGGCAACGGCCATGCCGTAGCCCGGGATGATGACGACGCTGCGCGCCGCTTCGAGTACGTAATAGGCGTCCTCGATGCTGGCAGCTTTCATTTCGCCCTCCACCTTGGCGCTGCCTTCGTCAGTGGCACCAAAGCCGCTGAAAAGAACGTTCGCCAGTGTACGGTTCATGGCCTTGCACATGATGATTGTGAGGATGAACCCGCTTGCGCCGACTAGGCAGCCCGACACGATGAGCACCGTGTTGGCGATTGTGAAGCCAGCCGCCGCTGCCGCGAGGCCCGAGAAGCTGTTGAGTAGCGATATGACAACAGGCATGTCGCCGCCGCCAATTGGCAGAACGCCGAAAATGCCAAGCAGAAGGGCCAGCGCGATGACGGCTATCATGACCGGATAGGCCGTTTCAAGCGGCAGCATGCACATGGCCACAAGTGCCGCGACCATGGCGAGGGCAAGCAGGGCGTTGAACGCCTTCTGGCCCTTGAAGCAGATTGCGGAGCCGGAAATCTTTGCCGACAGCTTCAGGTAGGCGAGAATCGAGCCTGTGAAGGTGATGCCGCCGATCCAGAGCGTGAGCCAGATTACGATGTTGCTGAAGTAGAACTCTCCCTGCGTGTGGGCAAGGTAGCCTTCCCAGCCAAAGCCCTTGATGCGCTCGTATTCTGCCCAGCCGACTAGCAGCGAGGCCAGACCGCCAAAGCCGTTGAACAGGGCGACCAGCTCCGGCATGGAGGTCATCTTGACCATCTTGGCCGCGACTACGCCGATTGCCGCACCGATGATGATGCCTGCGATAATCCAGGTGTAATCAAGGCCGGAGTAGAGCAGCGTCGCCACGACGGCGATCAGCATGCCTATGGACGACACCATGTTGCCGCGTCGGGCCGTGTCGGCCTTGCCCAGCATCTTGATGCCGAAAATGAAGAATATCGACGAAACGATGTAGGCTATGTCGATAAGCTTGATGTTGAGTCCGAAAATGCCGGACATCGCCGCTATGGCGTTTGTGGAAGAAAGAAGGGCGTTCATGTTACTTATCCCCCTTCTTCTTGAACATGGCCAACATGCGGTCGGTCACGACGTAGCCGCCGACGACGTTCACCGTCGCGAGCACCACGGCGATGAAGCCGATGATGTGGATTGCCTGTCCCTCGCCGTTTGTCACGGCAAGAAGCGCGCCCACGATTGTGATGCCGCTGATGGCGTTGGAGCCGGACATTAGCGGAGTGTGGAGCTGCGAAGGAACCTTCGCGATAAGCTCCAGACCCAGAAACGCCGCCAGGGTGAAGATGAAGAGCAGTTGTGTGATATCCATTGTTATGGAATTAAAGAGGTGCTTGTTGTGCCTGTCGCCCGTTGTTTACGCGGTCTTGAAGCGTTCGTGGACGACTTCCCCACCGTGTGTGATGAGGCAGCCCTTGATGATTTCGTCCTCCATTTTCGGGGCGAAGGACTTGCTTTCCTTGCTCCAGAAGTGGTCCATGAAGTTGTAAAGGTTGGCCGAATACATCTGGCTGGCGTGCTGGGGGACGCTGTTGCCTTCAAGGCAGGTGTCGCCGATTATAAGGACGCCGTTTTCGGTCGTAACCTCTTTGCCCGCCTGTGTAAGTTCGCAGTTGCCGCCGTTTTCGGAGGCTGCGAGGTCCACCACGATCGAGCCGTTTTTCATCCCGTCCACCATCGCCTTGGTCAGCAGGGTGGGGGCCTTGCGGCCAAATAGCTTTGCCGTTGTGATGACAATGTCCGCACTGGCGCAAACCTTGGCCATTCCGGCCTGTTGCTTGGCTATCTGCTCCGGGGTGAGGGCGGTGGCGTAACCCTGCGCTGTCTGGCCGGTCTCGCCGATGTCGATTTTGACGAACTTGGCTCCGAGGCTCTTTACCTGTTCTTCGACTACGGGGCGGGTGTCGAAGGCTTCCACGCGCGCGCCGAGGCGCTTTGCTGTGGCGATGGCCTGAAGACCCGCAACGCCTACGCCGATGATGAATACCTTGGCGGGGCTTAGCGTGCCCGCGGGGGTCATCATCATTGGCATGATGCGGTTCATCCTTTCCGCCGCGCGGAGCACTGCCGCGTAACCGGCGAGGTTTGCCTGAGAGGATATGGCGTCCATCTTCTGGGCAATGGTGCTGCGGGGCATCATTTCCATGGAAAAGGCGCTCGTTCCAGCCTTGGCGAAGGCGTCGATGAGTCCCTTTTCGTTAAAGGGATCGAGGAAGGAGACGTGCATTGCGCCCTTCTTCATCTGCGCGATTTCCGCCGCTGGCGGCTTGCGAAGGCGCATCACCATGTCGGCCTCGGCGATGGCTCCGGCGCGCAGGGCGACTATTGTCGCGCCCGCCTGCTTGTATTCGCTGTCGGAAAAGCCGCTGCGTTCTCCCAGCCCCTGCTCGACGCTTATCTCTGCGCCCTTGTCGCAAAGACGCTTGACGTCGGAGGGAATGAGCGCGCAACGGTTCTCGTGTTCAGGTTCCTTCGGTACGAAGATCTTCATCTTGAAAAAGGTGTTATGTAGTCTGCACGTCAGGGTACAGGCCGGTACCTTGTTACATTATCATGGCTTGGCTCCGCAAGGGTGAATTGTGCGATAATGCCCTGGCGAAAATATTGTATAAAAGTGAACGCGCGAATCAGGGCGCTTGAACGGAAGTTACGGACATTCTCCGTTTCACGAAGGCAGCCCCCGATTGGACAAAAAATGCGGTGCCCTTCGCCATCGGGGTGCCCTTCGCCATCGGACTTCATGCTCTTGCCGTGCGAGGACATATATTGCCTTTCACCACGAAGTTGGTCGCCGTCACTGCCTAAGAATGTGTAAAGCTCGGGTAAATGAGTGGCTTAGAGTCAGTTTAACCTCTTGAGTATCCTTGCAAGGTTACGCTTCTTTGTTAATGTGACATTCGAGTTAATCTAACCGATTGCTTACTCTTTTTGTAAATTCGGTAATTTTCTACCCCACTATTCCTTATGAAGTTACCCTTGATTCTTGCCACGGGTCTTATTGTATCCGCATCTCTGATGCGCGCCGCAGAACCCGCCAGCCCACCGGATACCGTTGAACCATGTAAAGCCAGCCTTGATGAAGCCGCTCTTGCGGAGCTTCAGGGCAACATACTGCCGTTTTGGCTGAAACACGCGCCCGATTCCAAATACGGCGGCATTATCGGGCAGGTGAACGACAATCTCAAAGCCCGCCCCGACGCTCCGCGCGGCGCCTTGCTAACGGCCCGCGTCTTATGGACATTTTCCTCGGCATACCGCATGTTTGGCAACGAGGAATATCTCGGCATGGCAAAGCTAGCCATGGACGATCTCGAAAACCGCTACACGGACAAGGTCAACGGCGGCCTTATCTGGATGCTCAATCCAAAGAGCGGCAAGGTTCTCGAAGAGCGCAAAATGGTGTACGTCCAGAGCTTTGGCATATACGCCTACTCGGAATACTACCGCGCCACCTCGGACAAGGCCGCTCTGGACAAGGCGATTGGCTTGTACAAGCTCATCGAAGCGCACTGCCACGACGAGGCCAACGGCGGCTATTTCGAGGAAATGACAGTGGACTGGAAAAAGTCCACCGTGCGTGGCGAGGGGCGCAAGGGCAGCCCGATGGGATCTTTCAACCAGAAGTCCCAGAACGTGCACCTGCACATTCTAGAAGCGTACACGAACCTTTACCGCGTCTGGCCGGACAAGGGGCTTGAGGCGCGCCTTCGGGAGCTGATTGTCATCATGCTCGACAAGGTGCTGGACGAGAAAACCATGCATCTGCGCCTGTTCATGGACGAGGCTTGGAACTCAAGCGGGGACATCATTTCCTACGGGCACGACATAGAGTTTGCGTGGCTTCTTTGCGAAGCGGCGGAAGTGCTGGGCGACGAAGCCCTGCTCAAGCGCAGTCAGGATGTTGCGGTGAAAATCGCGACCGTAACCGCCAGCGAGGGGATGAACGAGAAGGGCGGTCTGTATAACTTTGCCAGCACCAAGGGCCTTGTGGACGACAATATGGAGTGGTGGCCGCAGGCCGAGGCCGTAGTTGGCTTCTTAAACGCGTACCAGATTTCGGGCGACGAGAAGTTCCTCTCCCTGGCGGAGCGCACATGGGCCTTCATCGAGTCCTCTTACGTGGATTGTGAGAAAGGCGAATGGCATCACGAGCTGTCCGCCAAGGGCAAGCCCGACGGCGCGCCAAAGATTAACTTCTGGAAATGCCCCTACCACAACGGCAGGGCCTGCATGGAGGTCGTCCGCCGCTTCGAAGCCATGGCCTCGGAGTCTGCGCTCAAGCTAAACGAGCTGGAATACCTTGAAAAGACGGGTCTCAACGTGATGCTCGCCCACGATTACTACCCCGAAGGGCATCAGGGCGGAGTGGGCATCATCCAGAACGGTCTGCGAGTGGCGACAAACGGCGATGTGCGCCTGCACGCCACCCCGGGCCAGTGGCAGGCGACGCCCGTTGCGGGAGAGCGCATGGTGGACCGCGAAAGCGGGACAATCAGCGTTCACAGCGTCTTTCACGACCCCAAGAAGGACAAGGCGGGCTTTAACCCCGTGGATTATCCCGACATAGACCTTTCATATACAGTCAGCGTCGTGCCCGCCGGTGGGGACTCTTTCCGCATCATTGTGGATCTTGACAAGCCCCTGCCGCCCGAATGGGTCGGGAAGGTAGGCTTCAACATGGAGTTTTTCCCGGGCTATCTGTTCGGCAAGGGCTACATAATCGGCGACAGCTCCGGCGTATTCACTTCGCAGGCCAACGGCCCGGCTGAAACAATTGAAGGGAGCATGGAGCTGGCCGCGCTCGGGCGTGGCAAGACATTGTCCCTGGCTCCCGAGAGCAGCACGCAGGCGATGCTGATCGAGGCGGTCAAGGGCGGCGAGATCGCGCTTCTTGACGGACGCGCCCTCCACAATAACGGCTGGTTCGTCGCCCGTGCTCATTTGGAGGCAGGCCTTACCAAGGGCGCCTTGGAATGGCTCGTTACTCCGCGCACCGTACCGGGCTGGAAGAGCGAGCCTGTCATACAGGTTTCGCAGGTCGGCTATCATCCCTCGCAAGAGAAAGTCGCAGTCATAGAGCTTGATAAGAACGACGCCCGCCGCCCCGAAATAACCCTATTCCGCAGCGATGCGAAAAAGGGGTTGATTCCGGTCATCTCTGGCAAGGGCAGCGAATGGGGCCGCTTCCTGCGCTACAACTACTTGCGGTTCGACTTTTCAAGCGTTCGCGAACCCGGGATGTACGTCCTGGCTTACGGCGACAAATACTCCGAGCCGTTCAAAATCGGCAAGGACGTGTTCGATCGGGGCGTATGGCAGCCCACGCTCGGCTATTTCCTGCCCGTGCAGATGTGCCACATGCGCGTCATTGAAAACTATCGCGTATGGCACGGCCTCTGCCACGAGGACGATGCCCTGATGGCCCCCGTGAATCACACGCACTTTGACGGCTATGCCCAAGGCCCGTCCACACTCTGCGATTACAAGCCCGGGGATCATGTTCCCGGCCTCAACGTGGGCGGCTGGCACGACGCTGGCGACTACGACCTTCGCGTGGAATCTCAGGCAGGGACGATTTACGGGATGTCGCTCGCTTGGGAGCTTTTCAGGCCCGAGATGGACGACACGACCATAGATCAGGCGCAGAAGCTGGTCATGATCCACCGCCCGGACGGAAAGCCCGACATGCTCCAACAGATCGAGCACGGGGCAATGTCCATCGTAGCCGGTCACAAGGCGCTGGGGCGCCTCTATCGCGGCATAATTGTTCCTTCGCTCCACCAGTACACGCACCTTGGCGACGCCGTCACGATGACGGATAACAAGGTCTTTACTGACGATGCAGAGCGCAGCGCGATGAAAGTCCACATGGACTACGCAAAGCGTGGCGACCAGCGCGAGCCTGACATGGGCAATCTTCCGCCCCTTGGTTATGAAGGCTCCGCCGATGACCGCTGGGTGTTTACGGAGAATAACCCCATGCATGAGTATTGGACAGTTGCCGGACTTGCCGCGTCGTCCAGAGCCTTGCGCGGCTACAATGACGAGCTGGCCGACGACTGCCTTAGGATTGCAAAAGACGTGTATTCAAAGGTTGATGAGTCAAAGCCCGGTAAGCCGATGCGGTTCATGGCAGCTTTGGAGCTTCTGATTTGCACCGGAGAGGCTCAGTACCGGAACGATTTGATCGCTCTAGCCGACCTTGTGACTGAAATGCCAGAGCGGCTCGCATGGGTCGCCGCCCGTTCGCTGGATATTGTGAACGACGCCGATTATCGCGCCCGCATGATGGGCATTCTTCAAAACGTCCGCGCTCTTGTCGGCGAGATGGAGAAGCAGACTCCGTACGGCATCCCCTACGAACCGAAAATCTGGGGCGCGGCCTGGGAGATCGAGAACATGGGCGTTCAGTCATACTTCCTGCACAAGCACGTTCCGGAGCTATTTCCTGCCAAATACATGTTCCGCTCGCTGGACTTTCTCTTCGGCTGCCATCCGGGTCCGAACAACGCCTCGCTTGTGTCGGGCGTAGGGGCAAAGTCGGTACAGGTGGCCTATGGCGTAAACCGAGCCGACTGGGCCGGTATCCCGGGCGGAGTTGTTTCGGGCACGGCGCTTATTCGTCCCGACTTCCCGGAGCTTCTCGAATGGCCCTATCTGTGGCAGCAGACCGAATACTGCCTCGGGACCCCTACAAGCGATTACATATTCCTGGTGCTAGCGGCAAAAGACCTGCTGGAAAAGGGGCAATAGTTTACAGTTCTTTCCAGCTTCGCTGACCGCCGCAACGGGGTGTCGTAACCCCCCGTTGCGGCCCTGAAAGTCTCTTTACTTCAGCTTTTCGATAAGGAATACGTGTGCCTGCTTGCTTCCCGGGCGCAGCGACACGAAATTGCGCCGCCCTGTCCAAACGAAGCTCTCCAGACCCGTGCCGTCTGGCTTGTCCTGAGAGAACAGGTCCGTGACGCGGAAACTCTCGTGGTCGCCAATGCCCATTTGCCACAGGGGAAGCTCGAGCCAGCCGCTTTGCGTCCAGTTGTAGTCGAGGTTTACCACCGTGAGGACGATGTTGGAAAGGTCGGGCGTCTTTTTGACGTAGGCGATGAGGTTCGAGTTGTCCGTATCGGCAAATACGACGTTTTTGGTCCTCTGAAGGGCGGGGTTGGTGTTGCGGATGTAGTTGAAGCGGGCGATGAGCTTTTTGAGGTTGCCCGGGCGGTCCCAGTCCCAGCTTTTTATCTCGTATTTCTCGTTGTGGTTGTATTCCTCCTTGCCGGGGAAAGGCTCGTGCTCGTACAGCTCGAAGGCTGGGCCGTAGATACCCCAGTTGCTCGACAGGGTGCCAGCCAGAATCATGCGTGCTATGGAGCCGTTGCGCTTACCCAGCTGGATGTACTCGTGGAGAATGTCCGGGGTGTTCGGCCAGAAGTTCGGCCAGAAAAACTCCGAGACTTCGCTCTTTGTCAGCTCCTCGACGTATTCGCGGATCTCGTCGCGCGCGTTGCGCCATGTGAAGTAGGTGTAGCTCTGCGTGAAGCAGCCCTTGGCGAGGCGGTACATGCGCTTGGGCCTCGTGAAGGCTTCGGCAAGGTAGAGCGTCTCGGGGTGTTCGGCCTTCATGCTCGTCAGGCACCAGTGCCAGAATTCGAGGTTTTTCGTGTGGGGGTTGTCCACGCGGAAAATCTTCACTCCCTGCTCAAGCCAGAACTCGAACACGCTCTTAAGCTCCGTCCAGAGACCCTTCCAGTCGGGGTTCTCGAAGTTGAAGGGCACTATGTCCTGATACTTCTTGGGCGGGTTCTCGGCGTACTGAATTGTGCCGTCCGGGCGCCACACGAACCAGTCCGGGTGCTCCTTGATGTATGGGTGGTCCGGTGCGCACTGGAAGGCTATGTCGATGGCGATTTCCATGCCCAGCTCGTTCACACGGGCGACGAAGGCGTGGAAGTCCTCCAGAGTGCCAAGCTCCGGGTTCACGCTCTTGTGCCCGCCTTCGGCTGAACCGATTGCCCAAGGGCTGCCCGGATCGTCCGGCGCGGCCTCCAGTGCGTTGTTGCGCCCTTTGCGGAACTTGCGCCCCACGGGGTTGATGGGCGGCAGATACACGACGTTGAAGCCCATCTCCTTTATTTCCGGCAGTATGCGCATGGCCTCGCGGAAAGTGCCGTGCTTGCCGGGTGTGTTGCCCCAGCTGCGGGGGAAAAACTCGTACCAGGAGCTGAATAGCGCCCGTTCGCGTTCGACGAGCAGGGGCATTGGTTCGGAATACGTGGCGCGGCTGCGGTCCGGGTAACGGGTTGCCAGCCTGTAAAGCTCCGCACTTTGGGCAATGCCGCTTCGCCATCCGATTTCAGCCGTTTCGTTACTCAGCTCTGCTGCGAGCTGGCGCAGACGGTAAGCGTCGGCCCCGCTGGCGCGGTCGGCTGCCTCGTTGACGAGCTTGGCGCCGATTTGCAGCTCCACGGCCATGTTCTGGCCCTCGTGCAGCTTTTTGCCGTAGCCCTCGAACCAGAAGCGGAAATGGTCCACCCAGCCCACGACGCGGAACTCGTGAAGACCTATGCCCGTCGGCGTGTAGAAGGCTTCCCACTCGTCGTTAGGCAGCTCCGTGAAGGGGATTTCCTGCCACGGTTCCTCGCCGCGGTGGCGGTATTGCAGGGCGGCAACCACGGTGTCGTGCCCGTCGGCAAATACGTGCGCCTCGATGTGGACCGCCTCGCCTTCCACCCGCTTTACTGGGAAGAGGCCCCCGTCGATAGAGGGCATTATGCGGTCGATAATCACGCGGGACTGGCCGCCGTACAGGTCGATGTCGGTAGTTAAGCTCATGGGATATTCGGGCAGAATGTAGCGAGGTTATACCATTTTTACGAAAAAACCAAGATGCCAGAGTTGTTCATTCGCAGATGAATAAGACTGTAATCTGCGAAATATATGGTTAAACTCTTGTTCCTACCTATCGGCTTACTGCATGTGCTCTTCAAGCAGCATCCAGTATTCCAGCGGCAGGGCTTCAGGGCGGGTGCGGGGGTCCACCGCCTTTTCGGCAACGAGGCGTGTTAGCCATGCTTCAAGGGCGGCGTCGCCACGGCAGAGTGCGGCAAGTTGTTTGCGCCTTTGCTGAAAGAGCTTGCGAATGGCAAGGCGGGTGGGGGCGGACAGGATGCGTGCGTCCTCGCGTAGTGCAAGATGCAGAAGCTGGCTGTCCACTTCGGGGCGCGGGTGAAAGCAGCCGCGCGATACCTTGTGCCCGGGCTGGCGCACGAACGCGGCCTGTACGAAGATGGAGATCGCGCCGAAGTTCTTTGTCCCGGGCGTAGCCATGTAGCGTTCCGCCGCTTCGCTCTGGAGCATCAGCACCATGCGCGAGGGCAGGGGATTGTGCGAGAACAGCCCCTCCATCCACGGCGTGGATATTGCGTAGGGGAGATTCGCCACTACTTTGAAGGGGACGTCTTCTGGCAGTGCGGCAAGGGGGTGGTCCACGGCGTCGCCCTGCAACAGGTGAAAACGCTCCGGGAACTCCACAGCGAGCGTGCGCTGAAGAAGGGCGTGCAGCTTGAAGTCCAGCTCGATAGCGTAAACCTCCGCTCCGGCCCCGAGCAGGGCGCGCGTGAGGGTGCCAAGTCCCGGGCCTACTTCCACGACCCTGTCGCCGGGGTTCACTTGTGCCAGCGCGACGGATTTTTCCACGATGTTGCCATCGACCAGGAAGTTCTGCCCAAGGCTTTGGCGCGGGTTTTGCCCGATTTCGCGCAAGAGGCTGAGTGTTTCGGAAAGGTTCAGTGGCATGTGGATGCTCGTTTGGCTCTCTCTATGTGTCCCTGTTATTTGACTAAGGAGCGTCTTTAAATAGAACTCCCGTCGGAATGCGAGTGTCTTTCAGGCTAAAAACCAGTCCATTCAGCTTGGTGAATCTCGATTAGCCTCGCTTCAAGTCCCGATTTTTATCTCAGAAATCCATCCCGCCTCCTCGGTCCGTCTATTTAAAGACGCTCCCTAAGACGATGAAATTGTTATGCGTTCTGGAGTTCCTGCATCAGGGCGTCCACGTCGGGCGTTTTCATCAGGGCTTCGCCAACCAGTATGGCGTCGGCACCTGCTTCGCGTGCGCGGCGGGCTTCCTCGTAGCCGAATATGCCGCTTTCGCTCACTTTCACAATGCCTTGGGGGACCAGAGGCAGGAGCTTTTCCGAATACGAGAGGTCCGTTACGAAGCGGGCGAGGTCGCGGTTGTTTACACCGATGATGCGGGCGTCCATTTTGAGCGCCCTTTCAAGCTCCGGTTCGGAATGGATCTCAAATAGGCAGTCCAGCCCGGCGGCGTGGGCGCTGTCCCGCAGAATGCGCATTTCTTCGTCCTTGAGTGCGCGGACTATTATGAGGATGGCCCTCGCGCCTGCTTCCGCGGCCTCTACCACCTGCACGGGGTGTACGAAGAAGTCCTTGCGGATTGTTGGCGGGGCGTCGTCACGGTTGCCGAGAAGGTCGTTCACGTCCCAGAGGTCGCGAATGGTGCCGCCGAAGAACTTCTCGTCGGTTAGGACGGACATGGCGTCCGCGCCTGCGTTGTAATACAGGCGTGCCTGTTCGGTGGCGTCGGGCAGGGCTTTGATTTCGCCCGCGCTGGGGGAGCGGCGCTTTATTTCGGCAATTACGGAAAGGTGGGCCGGGTTGCGCAGGGCGTCCTCGAAGGAGAGGCCTTTGCGGCTCATTTCAGAGAGGCGGGCAAGTTCCCTGTCCGTCACGGGGCGAACGCGGCTGGCTACCTCGTGACGTTTCCACTCCATTATTTCCGTTAGTTTGTCGCTGGCCATCAGTGTTTTGTGAAATTGTTTCGACTAGTTGAACGCGAGACTCTGGCAAATTGTCAAATAATGGATAAAGAATAACAGGCGTGAATTCGATGCAAGACCTCATAAACACTGTTGAACGCCTTCGCGCCCCCGATGGATGCCCTTGGGACAAGGAGCAGACACATCGCAGCCTTTGCCGTTGTCTTCAGGAGGAGACTGCGGAACTGCTCGATACCATCGACGAAGGCGATATGCCGCATATGCGCGAGGAGTTGGGCGATGTGCTCTTGCAGGTGGTGATGCATGCCCAGATCGCCAGCGAAGGAGGACATTTCAACTTTGACGATGTGGCGGCTGAAATCAACGAAAAGCTGATCCGCAGGCATCCGCACGTTTTTGGCGACGCCCGGGCCGACACTACCGAGGAGGTGCTGGTGCGCTGGGACCAGATAAAGGCAAAGGAGAAGAATGGAAAGATGAACGGCAGTAATCCGCCCCCTGCTCTGAAGCGCCCGCCTAGACACCTGACGACGCTTCTCTATGCTGACGAGTTGCTCAAGCAGCTCTCCAAAATAAATTACGTCCCCTCCGCTTTTGATGAGGAGCGAGTGCATCAGATGGCGCAGGATATGAACGAAGATAGCGCGGGCCTTCGCCTTCTGGAGCTTGTAGCGGCCTGCCGAAAGGCGAAGATTGACCCTGAAGCAGCCTTGCGTCGCTTTACACAGAGTATAGAACAGGACTTTGACAGTAAAAACTCTCCCCAATGACTGAACGAATCTGCGAGCTGAACACTCCCGAGGGAGGCACAGCGATTCCTTTCCGGCTAAAGCGTAGCAGCAGGAACAGGTATCTGAGGGTGACCGTGCGCGACACGGGCGATGTAGTGCTATCCGTGCCGGATGATGTGTCAGATTCCGGCGCTGTCGATTTTTTGCGCAGTCAGGCAGAATGGCTTCTGGAGACTCTGGGCAGAGTGCCGCCTGCACCAAAGCTTGTAGATCATCTGAGGGCGGAGCCGTGGATAAGTCTGGATGGGCGAAAGGCTCACGTCATGCTCGACGAGGCCAAGATTCGCACGCACTGGGTTGCTAACCCCGAGCGGGGTGAGACGATCATCCGCTATGTAATGGGGGCAGAGAAGGCTGATTCGGAGCTAATTACCGCGCTTGTGGACATGGCCAAACGCTACGTGCCGGAGCGGGTTGGCTTTCTTGCTAAAAAGGTAGGCGCAAGGGTGGGCAGAGTGCGTATAAGAGACCAGCGGACTTTGTGGGGTTCTTGCACGAGCGACGGCAATTTGTCGCTAAACTGGCGTATTATTCTGCTGCCGCCGCATTTGCACGATCACATTATTTACCACGAGTTGGCCCACCTGAAGCATTTGGACCATTCTAGGGCCTTTTATCGTCTTTTGCAGTCCTACGATCAGGATTCGTCTAAAAACGACCATAGCATCAGCAAGCTGTCGCCAGTCTTCATGGGCATGGGCCGATAGGCTGTGCGTTGGTAATTGTTTGTTGACTCCTCACGATGTTGTGTCGCGAGGATGTATTGCGAATATGATTCGGGGATCTTATGTGGGGCGGCCAGTCCATGCGCGGTCATACGTTGTATGGGCTGAGACGCTCTTTTTAATACCCGTTCGCGTGTGGTTTATGGGTTTGCTTTTCGCATGTATATTGGTTATTGCCAATATTATGTTATTTCATCGTTCATATGTCGTTTGTTTCAGTAGCTGTCTTCGCCGTGTTTATGTCGTTCTTGCTGCTATGTTTGCGTGTTTGGTGGCGGTTCCGTTGAGTGCTTCTGAAACGGTAACGCTGGAACAGTTAACTAGCTTTGGCAGGCGTATGTATGACCCTAGTGACCCTATGGTTATGATGATTGGTAATTTGGTTTATATTGAGTTTGATAAAGATATGAAAATTAGTGAAGATGACGTCACTTGGGCTTTGGAGAATTTAGAGTCACAACAGGATGAAAGGGGAAGGGATTCTATATCATCTTACTTAAATTCAGAACATCTCGATTTATGGGATAAGGCGCTTGTGCAATTTTATAATAATGAACATGAGCGCGCTATTGAAAGCGCAAGGTTGTGCATTGAGGCTGTAAATTCATTGAAGGCATCAAATAGGGATTATGATTCTATCTACTTATATCAAGCGATTGGATTGGATGTTCAAGCTTTAATGTATGTCTTGCAGGGTATATCTGCAAAGGTATTAGGCGATGAAAATGTAGCATGTTCACTTTTTACGAGAGGGGCTGATTTGGGTTTGGGTAAAAATCAATATATCAAGATTCTTGCTGATTGTTTTGCTGGCTCTCAGGAGATAGCTATAGGCGCTTCGCATTTAACTTCTGAGATATATGAAAATATGCATCTGAATATTGCCAGACGATATATTGATCGGGCTGTTTCGGTTGTTGGGCGGTATGAAAGCCGTCTTGAGTGGGCGATTTATAAAAAGGCTATTTTGCTGTATATGAATCAGTCATGTAATTATGCTCAAGACCGTGAACGCTCATGCAAAAAGATGTATGACTACATGAATAAACTTTTTCGCAAGGTCGAATTAGCTGGCCGTAACACTATCGGTGCTCGTATGTTTAGGGTCTCGTCGGGTTATCCTCTTTGTGTTAGTTTTGAATGTAAAGACAAATCGAAGGTATTAATGGTTATTAAAAATGACATAGATGTGATGATAGGTGGATGTGATTTGCTTGATGATAATCTTAAATATATAGCCATCTCTACTCTTGGAACGATTCGTGGTTTGTATGATAAGCCTGATTATTTACGGATTTTGAATGAAAATGAGAGTAGGGCACAGGAGGTTCATGATATGTTAATCAGTTCCGAGCTTGATGTGTCCGAGCCATTGGCCTTAGGCGTGGCGGCCTATTGGATTGAGTTGGCAGAACTCCGTGCTGACTCTTCCGTAGATGTATTGTTTGCCAAGGCAAGATCTCTTATCGAAGCACATATATCCAAGCTTTCGGGTGAGACTCATGGAAAGGACTATTATTATGCCAGGTATGTTAGCGTTGAATGTCTTGTTCGTGAGTCTATTATGTGTGCTCCGGGTCCGCGCAAGTTGCTGTTGGCGGAATCGGCCATACTTGAGTCCGGCCCTTTGTTGGAATTCTATAACGAAAAAGATTATCCCACCTTTAGGATGGTTGTCATGGCCCAGCTTGGTAACGCCTTGCGTGAGAAGGCAATGTGCGTTGAAGGTGATGAGAGAATCGCTTTGTTGCACAAATCTCTAGACTGTCTTTTGGCTGCTGAATCATATTTTATAACAATTCCTTATGCGAAGATATCCATGCAGGAACATGAAGAGGACATAAGGAAGACGCATGATGAGATTACCAAGTTTGAATCTTCCAGCCTGTGATGAAATAGTGTGAATTGTGTCATGTTTGTACACAACAAAGCCCTGTCGTAATACGTGACAGGGCTTTGTTGTGTTTATGACTTCGATGTATTTCTTATGCGGAACCGATCAGTGCGCCTACGCCCAGCACTAGCGCACCACCTACAATCACTTGGAATACCGAGCTTAGGAATGGCGTTTCCATGTATTTTGTGCGAACCCATGCGATTGCGAGCAGCTCGATTGCCACGATGACTGCCGCGATTGCCGTTGCCAGCAAGAACGCATTTTCCCAACTGTCAGGAATCAGGTAGGGCAGGGTGTGCCCCACGCCGCCCAGAGTTGTCATCAAGCCGCACACAAAACCGCGTCCCCAAGGGCTGCCACGGCCTGAAATCTTGCCATCGTCCGCCATGGCTTCGGAAATGCCCATGCTGATGCCAGCGCCGATTGAAGCGGCAAGGCCGACGAGCAAGGCGTCCTTGTTGCTCTGTGTTGCAAAGGCCGCTGCGAATAGCGGGGCGAGCGTGGAAACGGAGCCGTCAATCAAGCCCGTGAGCCCCGGCTGAACATACTGGAGAACGAAAAGACGGTGCTGCACCATTTTCTCCTCATCCATCTTTTCACCGCCAAGGTGCTCCTCCTGAAGCTCTGCCGCACGCTTCTCGTGGCTCATCTCTACCTCGGCAAGATGAACGAAAAGCTGCCTTGCCGAAACGTCCACGCACTGCTCCGCCGCCTTGGTGTAGAACTTTACAGTCTCCATCTCCATGATGGCGACCTCCTGCCTCATTCGGTCCAGCGAGAGGGTCTTGGTGCGCCATATGGGCTTGCGGCGCAAAAAGCCTTGCACGTCCTCGCGGCGAATAGGCGGCAGAAACTGGCCGAAGCGTTCCTTGTAAATCCTGTAAAGACTGTCGCGGTGAGCGCGTTCCTCCTCCGCCATCTCGTCGAACATCTCTGCCGACGATGGGTAGTTTTCGCGGCATCGGTCCGCAAAGGTCTGGTAGATGCGGGAGTCCTCTTCCTCGCTATTTATTGCAAGGGCGAGAATTTCCTTTTCGGAAAGGTCTTTGAGCTGGGTCATTGTATGGTGTCAGGTTTTGAGCTTATGCGCTCTATGCATATTCCCTTTGTCCAAGGATTTTGTCTTAAATCGTCCTTTTTAGCAAGAGCGCGGGGAAAGAAAGCGTGGCAAGAGAGCGTCCGAAAATGGACGGACCGAGGAGGCGGAAGTTCGATTTTAAGATGCTCCCTAATTTTGCTCCGGCACCAGGTCCAGCTGGAAGTTCCACAGGCGCGCGTACAGACCTTTTAGCGCCAGCAGTTCCTCGTGCCGTCCCTTTTCGACAATGCTGCCGCGCTCCAGAACCACAATCTGGTCAGCCCGCCGCACCGTGGACAGGCGATGCGCAATAATCAGCACCGTGCGCCCCTGCATGAGTGTGTCGAGCGCGCTCTGAATCAGGCGTTCTGTCTGCGTATCCACGCTGGAAGTCGCCTCGTCCAGAATGACGATCGGCGGGTTCTTCAGGAGCACTCTGGCAATAGTCAGGCGCTGCTTTTCACCCATCGAAAGACGCACTCCCTTTTCGCCAATCTGCGTATCTAGGCCCTGCGGAAGACGTTCCACAAAGTCTCTTGCGCGCGCCCCTTCAAGGGCGGTCAGAATAGCTTCCTCGCTCGCGTCCGTACGGGCAAGACGCATGTTGTCCCGCACGCTGCCGTCGAAAAGGAATGGGTCTTGCGCCACGTAGCCAACGTTCTCTCGCAGGCTCTTCAGGCCAATCTCGCGCACGTCAACGCCAGCGATTTTTACCGCGCCCGAATCCACGTCGTAGTAGCGCGGCAAGAGGTTGGCAATTGTGCTCTTTCCCGCGCCCGTATGGCCGACAAGGGCCGTCGTTTTGCCAGCGGGAAGATGCAGCTCGAAATTGCTGATTACTTCATCCCTCTCGGGATAGGCAAAGCAGACATTGTCGTAGTGCACATCCAGCGCCTTGCCGACAGGGAAGGGTCGGGGAACGTCGCAGTCGCGAATCGGTATTGGGTGGTCCAGAATCTCGAACACCCTTCTGCCGCTCGCCGTGGCGGCCGCGAGCATGTGGTTAAGCATGTTCAGGCGGTTGAGCGGCTCGTAGAGCATCATCGCGTAAAAGAAGAACGCGAAAAGGCGCGGGTAGCCGAAGCTCGGGTCCGTAGTGATGAGGTATCCGCCCATGCCGACTACGGCCACTGTGCCCAGCGAACCCACGAACGAAGTGCCCGGCCCGTGCAGGCTCCAGCGGAACATTGCCTTAATCGTGCGCGTTTTAAGCTCCTCGGCTATGAGCATGAAGCGGCTGTGTTCCTTGTCCTGAAGCGCGAAGGAGTGAATCAGCCTGTTGCCCTGAATGTCCTCGACGAGCAGGCTGTTAAGCGCGCCCGAGCTTTCGCGCACCAGTTTCCAGTTGCGCCGTGTCGCCTTGGCGTGCCACCAGTTAAGGCCCAGCACCACGGGCAGCGGCGCGATTACAAATAGCGCCAGCGTCGGCTCCATCGCGATAAGCACCGCGCAGATACCTATTACCATGAGAATTGCGCTAACTCCCTGCTCTGTGCCGTCCAGAAGGCCGCGCTCCACGTTCTGCACGTCCTCAATGACGCGCGAGGCCACTTCGCCGCTCTTGTTGCGGTCATAAAAGGAGATTGGCAGGTGCATCAGGCGCTGGTGCAGCTCCGCCCGCAGGTCAATAAGGACGCGCTGCTCCAGCGTGTTGTTCACGCGGATGCGCAGACAGTTGAAAAGCTCGCGCAAAAAGAGCAGGCCCGTAATGGCGCCCACGCCGATCCATATGCCCCGTCCGGCGTTCTCCTGCACGATGCGCTGAAGAATCCACTCGATTACGCGAGGGATGGAGATGCCCGCCAAAGTCATGGCCACAGCCAGAACGAGCGTCATGACAAAGAGACCCTTGTAACGGAAAAGGTATTGGGAAACTCTCCAGATGATTTTCATTTTATCTAATGTGGATGCACTCCCTAAGCCAGAGACTTGCTTAGAGCGCGTTATTCAAAAAAGAGTCGCTCGGGGCTTCATGGAAGTCGATGCCCGCGCTCAATAGTGCTTCATCCGGGGCCTTGCGGACTCAAACTTCGATTCCTCAATCTCGTCTATAAAGCGGCTGCGCGCAAGATGGTCGATGTAGCCGCCTTTCTGCATTTGAAGCAGCGGATGGCAGACGTAAAGCTCGTCCTCGGCCCTAGTCACGGCGACGTAGAACAGGCGCCGCTCCTCGTCTGTGTCGCCGTCCTCGATGGCCCTTTTGATCGGCAGCATATTGTCGGCGGCGCAGATCAGGAACACAACCGGAAACTCCAGCCCCTTGGCCTGATG
>JAFGLA010000078.1 GCA_016928295.1 Opitutales bacterium | reverse complement strand
CGGGCCCCTGCCCATCAGCGAAACGCAGCCGGAACTCATCCAGCGTCTTGTCCGCAGGATAAGGTTCCACTTGGGAACCTTACCGGTCGCGTCCAAGTAACTGCAAAATGCTCTA
Source organism: Opitutales bacterium (assembly GCA_016928295.1). GTDB lineage: Bacteria > Verrucomicrobiota > Verrucomicrobiia > Opitutales > Oceanipulchritudinaceae > Verruco-01. Next base: position 60,657 of record JAFGLA010000078.1, on the reverse strand, counting down.
AGACGCTCCTTAGACCAGACCCCAGCCTGAAAGCACTGCGGGAAGCTCGGCAAGGGTGGATATTTCAGCCTCGGCGCAATTGTCTGCGTCCGCAGGCTCGGCTCTTTCGTGAAGGCCGCCCTCGCGGCGCAGGCGAAGGCTTCGCCAGCCCATTGCACGCGGGGCAACAAAGTCCTTGGCCGGATTATCACCGATGTATATGTAGCGCCAAGGGCCGCTCATTGGAAAGAGTGCCGCCACTTCCCTGAAGGCGCGCGGATGCGGCTTCCAGAACTCGCGTCCCCATTCGTCGGTGCAGCGTATATGGTCAAAGTAGTCGCACAGGCCCAGTGCCTTCACTTTCGCCATCTGACTCTGCAAAGGGCCGTCGCTAATAAGGCATAGGCGCGCCCTTGCCGCCAACGTGCGCAAGAGGCCGCTAGTTTCAGTGGCGAGAGCGATAGTCGGGGCGTGCGCCCTGTAAACGTCTATCATGCTCCTTATCAAGACCTCGTCCTGAGCCAGACCCAGCCTTTCAAGCGCCTGATCAAAGACCTTGCCCCGCAGCCCTTCGCAGTGCAGCGCCCAGGCAAGTGCGGCAAAACCGCGCACATCTTGCGAATCTTCCAGCCAGCGCCCGACGGCTTCAAAGCCGCTTTTGACATAGTCGGCCTCTGGGTAGAGCGTGTCGTCCAGATCGAACACCAGGACTCCGCGCAGGTTTTCGGCAAGCCTCGCGTCGCAGTTCATCGCATCACCCGCCCCGCAGAATCGAGGAATACGGACTGGTCATAACGGAGCATTTTGACGCCCTCGCTCCAGTTTTCGCTGTAACTGGGTTCGATGCCCGAGAGCTCCTCCAATAGCCAGCGCGTGAAATGTGCCCCCGCCCTGTGAGCGAGCGGATAGCCGCCGCCAAAGCGGGCGTTGATTTCAAAAACGTATGCGATGCCTCCGCGAAGAATCGCCTGAAAACAGATTACGCCAGTAAAGCGGAAAGGCATCTGTTCAATCAACTTCGCCGCCTGCATCAGTGCGGGTATGCGCTCCGTTACGCCTTTGTAAACCTCTCCCTGACGGACGCTTATGCGCCTATGCGGCACGGCGCAGCGAAGTTTGCCCCCGGGATCGAAGAAGCAATTGACCGTGTATTCCGGCCCCTGCACAAGTTCCTGCACGATGCAGTCGCCGTTCTGCATCGGGACAAGAGTCGAGAGCTGGCGAGCGTCCGCGCAACGCTGAATCCCGACGGAGGAGCTGCCCCCGATGGGCTTCACAATGAGCGGCCCTTCCCAGGCGCCCCAGACATCCTTTTCGGCAAGGCCCGCGCTGCGAGGCACGCTTACCCCGCAGGCGTCAAGAGACAGGGCCGTAAGGAGCTTGTCCCTACAAACGGCAACGCATTCGGCCGGAGGAACGCATATGCGCACCTGCGCCCTTGCGAAACGCTCGGCGGACACGCTCAATGTCTCAAGCTCGGGATCTATCGTTGGGACGACCATGCCGACGCCCTCTTCGCGGCAGATTCGGAGAAGTTCGTCCACATAGGGTTCGTCCATGCACTCGGGCATGGCAAACGCGCGGTCCGCCATGTGACAGGCGGGGCTTATCTCCGGCTGAAGATCTCCGGCAAGAATCTCAAGTTCAATCCCCAGCGCGGCTGCCGATTCGCGAAAGCAGTCCATAAGCTCGACCCTGCGACCGGCGGAGCTTATAAAAATGCGCATTTTACTGGGGGTATTCATTAAAGGCATCCTTGATGAAAGCGCGGGCAGGGAAAGCCATATCGTTACTGATTAGTAACAAGCGTCAAACTCGCCTTTGTCAACGAATTGGTCAACCAGTGCAAAGCTTTAGCTAATTATTGATAAAGCTGGTCTTATTATCCAGTATCGCGTTGAGCTGCTCAAGCCCTTATTCCTCATTCGCCACCCTCCCGCAAACATCACATGAAGCGAGTTTCGTTCATATTCCTTTTTCTGGCCCTGCTGTTCATTCCCTTGGTGCAGTTGATCAAACCCTCATATGAAAACGTGGATTCGCTGCCCTTGCCGAATCTGGATGCTTTTGCTCCGCCTGTTGTGGAAAACTGGACCGTCGAGGACATCCCGCTCGGGAGTACGGAGGCCGTGAGCGAGTCGGCGCTCAAGACGCTTAAATTGGACAGCTTTGTGCAGCGCAGTTACAAGCGCGCGGGAAAGGACATCACGGTGTACATCGCCTACTGGAAGCCCGGGACGATGGACACGCGCCTTGTCGCCTCGCACACGCCGGACCGCTGCTGGGTGGAAAACGGCTGGAGCTGCGAGGAATCTCGCAACGGGGCGGCCATGGACATGAATGGTCTTGATATTGTGCCCGTTCAATACCGTCGCTTCAAGATGAAGGGGCATTCGCAGACGGTGTATTACTGGCTCATGGTCAACGGACAACGCTACCAGTTTGGCGATCGGCTCAACACTTATCCCAACCCCTTGGACTTTTTTCGGGATTTCTTCAAGGAGGTCGTGCGCGGAAGGCCCGAGCATTACTTTGTGCGCATAAGCAGCAACATGAGTGCGGAAGAACTGGCCGACGAGCCGCTGTTTATACAGATTATGAAAAGTCTCGAAGCTCTAGGCATCAGTTCAAGTAACAGCATAAGTGCCGACACGCCAGAAGATTAGCAACTTTGCCATCACGTTGTAAGAGATCTTTCATCCCATAACCGCTTCCGCACCTCGACTTGTCCGCCGCTTACGGGCCGATGCCTGACGCAAGAACGCTCTTCGCAGATGTGGCTGCGCTTCCCAAGCCTGCCAAGCATTCCTCTTTCCTTGCAAAACGGCTCCTCGCGGCGCAAGATGGCCGTTTCCCCATGAGCGAAGAAGCACAAAGCCAGGAAATCACCAACACGTCCGACCTTCGCGCCGTGCGCCTGAAGAAGCTCGAAGAGCTGCGCAGTGCCGGCTACGATCCCTTCAAGATGAACGCCGAGCAGGCGCAGACCTCCACGCAGGCCCGCGCAATGCTACCCGAAGGCGAGCACGACGGACCGGAAGTAAAGGTTGCAGGCCGCCTGATGGCCATTCGCCTCATGGGCAAGGCATCCTTTGCCAAGATTCTCGACCGCGAGGGCCTCATCCAGCTCTACTTCAAGAAGCAGGACGTGGGAGACGAGGCTTACGAGTTCTTCAAGAAGCTGGACCTTGGCGACATCATAGGCGTCGAAGGCCCGCTCTTCCGCACCAAGACCGGCGAGGAAACAGTGCGCGTAACGAAGTTCACGCTCGTATCCAAAGCCCTGCGCCCCCTGCCCGAGAAATGGCACGGACTGGCCGATCAGGAACAGATCTACCGTCAGCGTTACCTCGACCTCATTACGAGCGAGGAATCCCGCAAGCGTTTCCAGACGCGCAGCCGCATCGTGTCATGCATCCGCCGCTATCTGGACGGACAGGGCTTCATGGAGGTGGAAACCCCCGTCCTTCAGGCTGAAGCCGGTGGCGCTGCGGCGCGGCCCTTCAAGACGCATTTTAACGCTCTGGACTGCGAGTTCAACCTGCGCATCGCGCTTGAACTATCGCTCAAGCGCCTGCTCGTTGGCGGCTTTGAGAGGGTGTACGAGCTTGGCCGCACTTTCCGCAACGAGGGCCTTTCCCGCCGCCACAATCCCGAGTTCACAATGCTGGAAGTCTATCAGGCTTACAGCGACTTTAACGGCATGATGAAGCTAATCCGGGGCATGATCGGCACGATCTGCGAGGAGGTGCTGGGCACGGACAAGATCACCCGCTACGACGGAACGGTGATTGACCTGTCCGGCGAGTGGCGCGTTGCCAAATACCGCGACCTGGTGCGCGAGGCTACTGGCCGCGCCGACTGGTTCGAGCTTCCCAAGGCGGAAAAGCTCGCATGGTGCGATGCCAACGGCGTCGAGACCGACCCCAAGGGCGAGGATTTCGAGGTGACAAACTCCGTTTACGAAAAGCGTGTGGAGTGCAACCTGATCCAGCCGACTTTCGTCACCCACCTGCCGCGCCAACTCATTCCGCTGGCCAAGCTAGTTGCGGACGATCCGGAGACGGTCGAAGTGTTCGAGCTGTGCATTAACGGGCAGGAAATAGCCCCCGCATACAGCGAGCAGAACGACCCCTTGGAGCAGCGCCGTGCGTTGGAGATTCAGGCTGGCGAGGAGATCCAGAAAATCGACGAGGACTTCCTCCTCGCGCTGGAGCACGGTATGCCACCGGCGGGAGGAATGGGCGTGGGTATAGACCGCCTCGTGATCTTGCTGACGGGCGCTCCGAGCATCCGCGACGTGATTCTCTTCCCCTCGATGAGGCCGGACAAGGCGTAGAAACTGCTCGGCGTCTTTCCTAGGCAGCGCTTGCACGCATGTGGACTGCTCGTAAGGAACGGTGTTGTCATTCAACGCTGGTTCGTTTTCCATGCTGAGCATGAGACAGATACGGATCACGCGCCTGATAGTGTTCACTTTGTCATGGTTGATTCTGCCGACCTGTGGAGCTTTCGCAGAGACGCATCCTGCCGCTGCGCCCGCGGAGAAGCCGCGCATGATCGTCCTTACGGATATAGAGGCGGACCCTGACGACGCGCAAACGCTCGTGCGTCTGCTTCTGTACTCCAACTGCATCGACATTGAAGGAATCGTCGCCACGACCTCCACGCATATGCGCGAACGCATATACCCGGAATCCATCCGCGAGATAATCCGTCGCTACGGCAAAGTGCGCGACAACCTACTGGAACACGAGGCTGGCTATCCGACAGAGTCCGAGCTGCTCGCCATTGTGAAAAACGGTCTGCCGGAATACGGCTTGAATGCGGTTGGCAAAGGAAAGAACTCGGAAGGCTCCGAATGGATTATCCGCTCGTTAAAGAGCGAAGACCAGCGCCCCCTTTGGATAAGCGTCTGGGGCGGCACGAACGTTCTGGCTCAAGCCCTGTTCCAGCTCAGAGAGGATTTGGGAAATGACGAAGCAAAACTCGCCTCGCTGCTCGCCAAGCTGCGCATCTACACAATATCGGATCAGGACGACAGCGGAATCTGGATTCGGCGCAATTTCCCCGAGCTGTTCTACATAGTAAGCCCGGGAGGCTACGGGAACAGTATTTGGGGTGGGATAAACGAACGCATATCCGGCATCGACAATACCAGCATTTCCAACGGCTGGCTGGCTGAAAACATCCAGCAGGGGCACGGACCTTTGGGGGCTGCTTACCCTGACGTGGCCTACGCAATGGAGGGAGACACCCCGTCCTGGCTGGGTCTGATACCAAACGGCCTGAATGTGCCCGATAGGCCCGACTGGGGCGGATGGGGAGGCCGTTACGAATTTTACAGGCCCGAGTTGGCTGATATTGACCCCAAGGGCTTCACGGGCGGCGTACCGGTGGAGGAAGAGCCTCGCGCCATCTGGACGAACGCCGTGGACACATGGCACCCGCTCCTGGCCAACGATTTCGGACGCACGATACGCTGGGACGAACAGGAGTTCTCAGGCTATAGGGTGACGTTGTGGCGCTGGCGTGACGACTTCCAGAACGATTTCGCCGCACGCATGGACTGGTGCATGAAGAGCTACGCTGAAGCGAATCATCCGCCCGTTCCCGCTCTGGCCCACGAAGATGTGCTGACCGTTCATTCCGGCGAGGGTTTCGTATTGGACGCCACCGGCACCACTGATCCCGACGGCGACAGTTTGAGCTTCGTATGGTTCAACTATCCGGAAGCGGGCACTTTGAAAACGCCCATTCCATGCGCATCTGCCGAAAACCTGTGCCGTTCGTATTTCGTGGCACCCAAGGTGACAAGCCCTCAAACGGCGCATTTCATTCTTCGGGTAACAGACAAGGGAACGCCCTCCCTGTCCCGCTACAAGCGCGTAATCGTGCACATTATTCCCCGCTAGAGAGCGTGAGCGCTTGTGCCGATTGTGGCCGGTGCCGTGTAGGTAAAAGGCGGCGGGCTGCCCTTGAGGGGCTTGCCGCTGCGACATATTGCGTTTGCTTAAAACAAGCGGGGGCGTTCCGCACCACCGGAACGCCCCACTAACCCAATTCTAATACCACTATACTCAGCTTTTTGATTTTTGTCCCTTGCTCGGGGCAGAATCTCTATCGCTGTATGCCCATCAAAACGTTTTTCCGGCAGGCAAGTTTCATAATCTTGTTAAGAAACTCAAAAAGTGGCGTGACAGTGCGTTTTACTCTTTCATAAAGGCATCTGCGGGATTATTATCGGGCAAACGCTTGGGTATGACCAGCGACGCGATCACAACTTTTGAGGAGTTCAAGACTCGCATCCGCCTCTTTGCCGAGGAGCGGGAATGGCCCCAGTTTCACACCCCGAAGAACCTTTCAATGGCTCTTGCAGCCGAGGCTGCGGAGCTTATGGAACATTTCCTGTGGCTCGATTCGTCGCAAAGCCGCAACCTTGTGGACGATCCCGTAAAGGGGCCGAAAGTAAGGGAGGAGATTGCGGACATTCTCATCTACGCGCTTGAGTTTGCCAACGTAACGGGCATCGACCTCGCGAAGGCCATCGAGGACAAGATCCGCATCAACGGAATCAAATATCCCGTGGAGAAGTGCAAGGGTTCGTCAAAGAAATACAACGAGCTTTAGGAAGCCTAACCCGCCTTTTAATCTTGGCCGTTTGCCGTCTCGCATGGGCGGCACCTCACATACAGCTTGGCCTTCTTCGCACAATCGACGCACTTAGCGGGCAGGCTGTTCGTCGCCGCCCTTGTGGTCGGGGTCGTAAATGTAGCCAACTCCGTGGACAGTGCGGAAGCTGCTGTGGTCGCAATCGTTTTTGCTCAGCAGGTTTCTGATGCGGACGATGTACTGGTCGAGGCTTCGGCTGCGAACGTCGGCGTGGATTCCCCAAACCATGTGGATCAGCGTGCGGCGACTTAGCACAATGCCAGCATTGTCGTGCATCGCGCAAATTATGCCCAGTTCCTTGCGCCCGATGCTCTCCGCTCCGCCGTTGGGAAACACTATCTCCATGCGCTCTGGGTTGACCGTGGCCGCGGCGAATGTGAAGGGAGATTGGGCAAGCGACACATTCTTTGTCACCTGCATGTCACCCGCCGTCTCGGTGCGGCGAAGAACGGCGCGGATTCGCGCGACAAGCTCCGCCTGGCTGAAAGGCTTGGTGATGTAGTCGTCGCCGCCCATTTCAAGGCCCTTGACCTTGAAAACTTCCGAATCGTTGCCCGTAAGAAAGATTACCGGAGTTTCCACACCTTTGCGGCGAAGCTCTGCAAGCAGCTCGAAGCCGCTCATTTCAGGCATGTTAAGATCCATCAGGAGCAGGTTGGCAAAGCCGTGTTCCAAAAAGCGCAATGCGTGCGATGGCTTGTAGAAAACCTGTGCGCTCATGCCAGCCATCTCGACCTGTTGACCGACCAAATCTGCAAGGTCCTTCTCGTCTTCTACAACCAGGATTAGGGGCTTGCTGCTCACTGTTGCTAGGAAAAGTTTGAAATTACTCCCGTTCGGAACGGAATCGTCACGACATCGAATCTCGCGATAAATAGTTATTTTACATAAGGAATGCCTTTTTACAATTCACTTTTTTACATTTCGGACGAACAAATAACGCTCCCCTTGAAGAAGGCCTTTTCTGTGAGCTTGTCTTGGGCTTCAGTGCAGCCTTGCAGAACCCATGCGCAATCCCTACACTCTTGCGGAATGAAAAGATTCGAGGAGCTGTTTGCGGAGCTGAAGGTCAAGGCTGAACGTGGCGATCCCGACTCGGGCACCGTCAAGATGCTAAAGGCTGGCAAGCACGCCATAGGCAAGAAGGTTGTCGAAGAGGCCGCCGAGGTCTGGATGGCAGCCGAATACCAGAGCCGCGAAGAGGCCGCCGAGGAAATCTCACAGCTTTTCTACCACGCCCAGTGCATGATGATAGCCTGCGGGCTGGAACTGGACGACGTTTACAAGTATTTGTAATCAAGCAGCATACAAGCGACATCCTCACTTTATTTTTCCAACGTTTTTACTTTTTTCAACATGCTCAAAGTAGCCATTCCCAACAAGGGCGCCCTGTCCGAGGGTGCTGTCGAGATTCTGGCCACCGCCGGATACCGCTGCCGCCGCTACGGGCGGGAGCTTAGCATCCTCGACCGCGAGCACGACATAGAGTTTCTGTATCTGCGCCCGCGCGACATAGCCGTTTACGCGGCAAACGGCGTGGTTGACGCAGGCATCACAGGGCGCGACCTTTCCGAGGACAGTCAGGCGAACATCGTCGAAGTGCTGCCCTTGGGCTTTGGCAAATCCCGTTTTTGCTACGCCGCTCCGAAAGGTGCAGGCATTACGCCAGCCAAGATGCAGGGCCTGCGAGTCGCCACGAGCTACCCGAACATCGTGACGAACGATCTGGCCAAAATCGGCGTCAAGGCGAACATCGTAAAGCTCGACGGCGCGGTGGAAATATCCATCCAGCTCGGCGTCGCGGACGCGATTGCGGACGTGGTCGACTCCGGCCGCACGCTCATGGAAGCTGGGCTGGAAATAATCGGCGAGCCGGTGATGTACAGCGAAGCGGTGCTAGTGGCAGCACCGGGCAAGGCGGACAACGCCCTGATTGCCCAGCTTGTGCGCCGCGTGCAGGGCATCCTAGTCGCGCGCGAATACTGCCTGCTCGAATACGTTGCTCCGAAGGCGCGTCTTGACGAAGTATGCTCGATTACGCCCGGCGTAAAAAGCCCGACCCTGTCCCCAGTGCACGACAGTGACTGGATGGCCGTCGCGGCGATGGTTAAGCGCAAGGAACTGAACAAGGTGATAGACAGGCTGAGCGAGCTTGGCGCGCACGGCATAATCGCCCACGACATCAAGACCTGCCGCCTGTAAGCGAATAGGCGCAAACGGCTTGGCAGATGGGTCATAGAGCGGCCCCCAATGCTTTAAGGAGCGTCTTTGAACACGCGCCCGGGCCATGCCATGCGCGCGAAAAGTACGCTTGCGTAATTGGTCGGCAAAGAACAGAGTGAAAAGGTTCCCCCCACAACCGCCCTGCGCGGCGGTTTTTGCGCAATCCCACCTGTTCTTGAAGATCCCATCATGACCAAAAAGCAGATACTCGTCTCCTCTCTGGCACTTTTCAGCACATCCATGGCTTTTGCGGCCGGAGCAAACGAATACACAAGCGGTGCCCAAATCAGCTTCACCGCGCTTTCCACAACAAGCGGCGGAGTGTTCGAAGGAATGCCTGACGCGCACACGGCTGCCTATTACGCGGACAACACGAACGTCACGCACATGATTATAGAAGGGATGCAGGCGCCCGAGGGCACAACAGGCATCATCGGCGGTGATTTCATACTCGTGAACGCGGCCACGGGCGAAACGCATGGCGAGGGCGTAATCGTTTTTGAAACAAGCATAGGCTCAGGCAGCACAGGTTCTTCCGCAATAGTGGGCGTCATCCCCCTCGCAGGCGGTCTTGCAAACGCCGCTATCACGCGCCAGACGGCGGAATCCCCGCTCGGAGGCAGGAGCGCCTCGTTAACTTACAGCCCCACAGCCGGAGCGATGAAGTTCGACACGGGAAGCGGGGAATCGGTCATCAACTACCTCTGCACTTACGAGGGCGAGTTGGAGATGGAAGCCCCCTTCTGGATTGATACAGCCGAAGGGAATGCAAAGTTCTCCGAGGGCTTCTTGGAAGTGCTGGAAAACGGCAGCATTGGCGGCGTCATCTTGACCGATGTAATGGGCGACACAGTGGCGGAGAGCATTTTCCTTGTCACCGTAAGCGATGAAAACGATAGCGACAGCGACGGCGTTGCGGATCTGCTGGATGCGGACAGCTACTGGTACTGCGGCTCGAACTACGACAGCGAAAGCGGTTGGCTCAATTCGCCCTGGTTCGGCCAGTACGGCTTTGTTTACTCCCCGCGCAACAACGATGCGTGGAACGGCTTTGTGGCGGAAAACCACTGCTTCTTCTGGCACGAGCAGCACGGCTACCTCTACGGCGAGGCCCTTGTGAGCAACAACGAACGCTGGGCCATTTTCTATGATTACAACCTTGGCTGGCTCGCCACCAACGAAGCCACTTACCCATATATCTACGCCTACGACGCCATGATTAACGGCGCGAGCAAGGGCGCCTCCTGGCTATACTTCGTTCCTCAGAGCGGCTACGCCGCAGAGCGCGTCTTTTACGCCTTTGACGGGGAAATGCGTCAGGGAAGCTCCTACGGCTCCGGCAATGACCTGAAGGGCTGGTGGGGCGTCTCCGGCGCCTACTCGAACTAGGGAGTGTTTGCAAATAGACGGACCGAGGGGGCGGTTTTTCACCGAAAAGACGCCCGTATTCCGACGGGAGTTCTATTTGCAAACGCTCCCTAGGGGAAAAGCCTCCCTGAAGGCAGATTCGTTTCCAATTCTTGGGACACAAAAAAAGCGCGGCTCACAAGGCTGCGCTTTTTTGTAAAGTTTCCCCGGCCACAATCTGTATTACTGGCAACTCATCCATGCCAGCCGTGCCTTGGCCCAGCTCATCTTTTGCCAGTACCCTAGAATACGCGCTTGGTATCGGCAAGGCGCACGCCCGCTATATAGGACGGCACGTCCAAAACCGGAGTCGTGGGCGCTGGAGTGCAGTTTACAAGCTGGCGGGACAGAAGGTAATCCTCCACCTCCTGTCCCGTAGTATCGGGCAGCATGGCCCCGTCAATCACCACGCATGGAGTGTGAGCCTGCTTTGACAGACGCCGCATGTCCTCCATTGCCTGCGAATCCTCGGCAACGTTGCGAATTTCAAAATCAAGGCCGTATTTTTCCAGAACGAGCACTACGCTGCCGCTCCACGGACAATCGGGACTAATGTAAGCCGTGATTTTCATCACCTTAACAATCCTGTATAATCTTGAAAAGTCAACGGGTGGACGAGCATTTACAAAACGCTGAAAATTAGGCACAAACAATGCTCGGCCAAATCGTCTTCAGCGAAGCGCAAACAACCCGCCCGCCTCACACACTCAACAAATGCCACAAAAGGCTACTGAGTGTCACCTCGCAAGCAGAACCGTCTCAATGGGGTTAACAACCCTATCGGCGCCTTGGCTAACGCCCTATTCCCCGTCGTCGCCTATTGCCTGCACTGGGCAGTCGTTTAGGGCTTCCTCGCAAAGGGCGATTTCTTCTGGGGTCACGGGCTGCTTGTGGACAAACGAGTAGCCGTCGTCGGCACGGGTGAAGAACGCAGGTGCCATCTCGCGGCAAAGGTCGCAGTCGATGCACTGGTCATCCACATAAAACTTCCCCGCGACGTTGATCTTCCACTTGCTGGATTTGTCTGCCATCTCTTGCGCTCTTTCGTGATTTTTCTCTGGTTAATAAAACAGTTGCACGCGAAAGACAGCCAAGCGTCATCACGCGCCATTAGTCTTAGGATGTTTCCCCTGCACGGACTGTCAAGAGGACATGAAGCATGGAACCGACGCACACAAGGGGCAGTCAGAGGACAAAGCTTTACGCATGTTGCGCCTCGCACGGTTCAAATGCTTGAAAACAGAACCGTTTACATACAGCGTATAGCAAGAGAGACGAGCTACGGGCGGCACTTGCAAACGCCTGCAAACTTTTCACCAATGTCCATTTACGACCGCCAGTACATGAGGTTCGCAGTAAACGAGCGTCGCACCGACCCCTTGCTGTGGATACTGGGCCTGATGACACTGGGCTACCTATTGCAGGTATTTTCCGTCATTCTCTTCAAGAGCACGGCTGTGACCGAGTTCCTCGCAATGACCAAGGGGGGCTTGCTCAACATGCGCGTGTGGACCCCAGTCAGCTACGCCTTTGCGCACGGCAGCCCCTGGCACCTGATTATCAACCTGCTAATAATCTACATGGTCGGAAGACCCGTGCAGATGGAGCTGGGCAAGCGCCGCTTTGTGTGGCTTTGCCTTTGGACGGCCCTTGGCGGGGCGGCTGTCTTTTTACTCTTCCACCTCGGGCCGGGCGGCTTCTCTCTGCTTGGAGCCTCGGCTGTGGCCATGGGCATACTTACGGCCTACTGCCTTGCAAGGCCCGACCAACCGATAACCTTTCTAGTCTTCTTTGTGCTGCCCGTTACAGTCAGGCCGCGCAAGCTGCTCATAATACTGGCCTTCGTCGAGGTCATAATGCTCACTGCCGAACTTCAGGGCGTAAGCGATGTCGCCAGTTCCGCACACCTTGGCGGGATGCTTGCGGGGCTGCTCTACTTCCGCAAGGCAGTCCTAGGCATATCCCTGTTCCCGTCCACAGGCAGCATAGTCCGTCGCTCCCGGGGCAGGATGCAGGACAAAAACAGTGCACCGCGCTTCAAAATCGACATCAAAAGCCGCACCCAACTTCGTGCGGAAGTGGACCGCATTCTGGACAAAATCAACGTGCAGGGCTTTGGAACGCTCAGCGACGAAGAAAAGCGCACTCTGGACCGTGCACGCGACATACTGGGCAAATAGACGTAACGAGGTGCCAGACCCTCATTTAGCCGCATTATTTGCTGCCTCCAGCCAACGGGAAAAACGCTCCCGGTATTGCTCGCTCCACATCGAAGGGCGCAGCTCTCCGTGCTTCACGCGGCACACCTCGCGCTCCCCCTTTGAAAACAGCTCGCTACCGTCGGCACTGCGAAGCTCGAAGGCCACGCTCATCGAGCAGGAACGAAGCCTCACAACGCGCAAAGTCACGATAATGTCCCGCACTCCGTACAAGGGTTTTAGATAGTCTATGCTCATGTGGCGCACGACGCCGTTCTGGTCGGGATAGCGCTCCGGCTCAAACCCCGCAGCCTCCATCACATGGACGAAAAACGCGTGCGAGGCCGCTTCGACATGCAGAAAATGCCGCGAATGATGCAGCACGCCCTGCATATCTATATGGTCAAAAGGCACATGACTGCGGTAAACAAACAGTCCTTCAGGCGGGTTGTCGGGATCGAAACTCATGATTGCGCGCGCGTTCTGCATTCCCGCAAAGGCGTGTTCAAGCCCGCGCGGTATGACAATACGCGATGTCAAAGCACTGCTCCGAGGCAATGCGTTTGGCAAGCATTCATTGAAACAGTTTTGGGCCTATGCCCCAATGCGAAGCAGTTCAATCGGCCTACTAGGCACGCTTCATGCGCTCTTTTACCCAGCGGACCACGACGGCGTCATTTCCGTCCTCCTCCCATACCTTTCGGAGAAGCTCGGCAGAGTGAATATCGCAGCGGCGCAGGAAGGCCCTGTCTCCGGCGCAGCCGTACATGACGCTCGGATGCAGCTCGCCGCGCAGCTTCGCCTTGGCCTTTTCGATAATTCGCGGAAGCCACGCGATGCCGTCAACCTCGGCACTCTTCGCGGGAAGGGCGTCGGGGTTTATCACCCTCGCGCTCGGCTTGCCATCCTGAACGTTAAGAAAATACGCGCGGCGAATGTCCGCCACTGCCGCAACGTCGCCAAACGCGGGATCTCCACCGTTTGCGTAATCCTCGGCATAGTCGAACATCTCCTGCTCGTTCTGGCCGATGGAGGCTAGAAATGCGCTCTGCGCCTCGGAAAACATCTCGTCCGGGCCGCTAACGCCCTTGCGATAGACCTCCACCGCGTGTTCCCAGACCTTCTGAAGCTGTTTCTGATAGTCGTAGTTGCTCATATGCTCTATCCGAGTTGCACCGCCTGAAAAGTATTCCGTGCCCTTGCCGCATACGCGGAGCGCACAAAAAGAGCCTATCCATCCCATTGCGTCATTACAAGCGGGCTTTCGCGCTATCGGGCTTGAGTGAAAGCAATTGCGATATACAATGCGAGGCATGTCACGACGAATACCCCCGTCCGAAGCGCCACGTCCGGATCTGGCTTACCTGAACGACGACTTTCTAACCAGCCCGCCAGCGCGCATGATTCGCGTCCAGTGCGAGCTTTTGGAAGTGGAACAACGTCTCAGGGCCAACAATGTACGCAACACTGTCGTATTCTTCGGCTCGGCGCGAATCCGCCCGCCCGAACAAAGCGAAGGCAACCCGCAGCTTGAGCGCATGGCCAAGTTCTACGAAGGAGCGCGGCACCTTGCATTTCTTTTATCCAACTACTCCGTGCGCCTGCCTGAAAAGAAGAAGTTCCACCTCTGCTCGGGCGGCGGGCCGGGAATCATGGAAGCGACAAACCGCGGCGCGTTTGAAGCGGGGCACCGCTCGGTGGCCTTTGGCATCAGTCTGCCCTTCGAGCAAAGCATAAACCACTATTCATCGCCCGAACTGTCGTTCAACTTCCACTACTTCTTCATACGCAAGTTCTGGTTCTTCTACCTGACCCGCGCCCTCGTTGTCTTCCCGGGCGGCTTTGGCACGATGGACGAGTTCTTCGAGATGATGACCGTAATCCAGACGCGCAAAACGACCAAACACGTTCCGGTAATCCTCTACGGCAGGGAGTTCTGGAACGAGGTCGTCAACATCCCAAAGCTCGTCGAATGGGGCACCATATCCCCCGAAGACCTGTCACTGTTCCACTTTGCAGACAGCCCCGAAGAAGCCTTTCAGATCATCACAAAGGACTTTGACGCCAACTACCTGCAAGCGCCCGCGCCCTACAAACCAGAGGACTAGGCCACAACGCTATATCCAAGGGCGCAACCCGGCGGCGAAAGCCATGAACGTTTTTTGTTTTTCAAAGCCCTTGAATGCAGGGGGTTGGGGTCTTTCTTTTCCTATGCTCTGGAACTTTTTTAATTAGCAGTCTTGCGTTTCGCGCAAATGGCTCAATTCTGAAAGGTCGCGATGGGTTTTCCGCCGCGATTTTATAGATTAGTAGAGAAAGCCTCAGAGATTTTTATGCCGGATTCCGATATTGTAGAAGTAGAAGGTAAGATCGTGGCAGTGCTGCCCGGAACGATGTTCCGTGTGGAATTGTCAAACGGGCATCAGGTGCTCGCACACATTTCCGGCAAGCTGCGCAAGCACTTCATCCGCATCACCGTCGGCGACGTGGTCAAGATGGAGATGAATACGCACGACCTCGACAAGGCCCGCATCACCTTCCGTCTGCGCAACCAGAACTTCACGCCTCCGGGCGGCGCTCCCGGCGGTGGTCCGCGTCGCAGCTTCGGCCCGCGTCGTCGTTAGGCCTGCGTTCCACGAACACGCCCCCGGGCGGGAAACGCGCTCGCGCCTTTGCTGTAAGCGAGCAATTAACCGCTTCGTCTTAACCGACGAGAATCGTCTTCTCGCGCAAGTCCTTACGGCAGTGCGCGAAGGAAGCTCGACGCCAGTGCCTGTTCGAACATGAACAGCACGAACGCAATGCACAAGGGCATCAGCCAGGCATCGTCATATTCGGTGCGGTAAGTCAGCTTGACCTCGCTCTTCTCAAGCTGGTCGATTTCTTCGTAAATGCGCTTCAATTCGTCGCTGTCTCTTGCGCGGAAGAAACGCCCCCCACCCTTCGTCGCGATGGCTTCGAGCGTATCCTCGTCGAGCGAGGACTGCATGTAGCCAATCTCGGGCCTGCCGAGGGAATCCCGCGCGATTGTCTTACCGTCGCGCGCCAGCATGTACGAAGGCACGCGCCCATCAGTCCCCACGGCCACGGTATAGACCTTTACGCCCAAAGCGGCGGCGGCCTCCGCGTATTTCACGGGCGAAATCGGCGGCACGGGCTCGTCGCGCCCGTCGGTTAGCATGATGACTATGCGGCTCTTGGAATCCTTGCTCTGCATCAACCTGTTTGTCGCCATGCCAAGGGGCGGCCCAACGCTTGTTCCGTTTGGAATGACAGAGCCGACCTGAATGCGGCGCAAATTGCCGCGAAGCCAGGAGTGCTCCAGCGTCAGAGGGCTGACCAGATAGGGATCTCCCGCAAAGGCGATCATACCGATGCGGTCAGCGGGCCTCTTTTCAATAAAGTCGTCGAGCACGCCCTTGACGACCTCAAGGCGCGTTGCCCGCTTGCCCTTCCAATCCATGTCCACGGCCAGCATCGAGCCGGAAATGTCCACGCCGAGCATTATATCAATGCCGCTTGATTCCACCTCTTTGGTTTCGGAGCCAAAGCGCGGCCCCGCCATAGCCGTCACAATCAGGGCAATTACGAGAGTCCGCAAAGTGCAAAGCCAGAAAAGAGCATGGCTTTTACCCTGCGCCTTTGCGGCATCCGCAGCTCTTGCCGTGGCCGGAAAGAGAAGACCGGGCCGTTTGCGACGGCGGCTCACAAGCCCCCAGAGGGCGAGCGGTATAAACAGCAAAAGAAGGAAATATTCGGGATGGGCAAAGTCGAAACTCATCGCTCACTGCTCCCTTGAATGTTCGACAAGAGCGCACCGAGGGCGATTCGTCCCTGCTCTACAAAGCTATCAGCCACTTCCGGCGAAGAACCGGAAAACACCGCTTCCTCGCAACGTTGCAGAAGGTCGATGGCAGAGGCGGCGCGGTTGAAGCTGTCCCGCTCCGCAATGGCGGCGGCCAGCTCTCTAGCCGTCATCCTTACGCTATCCATGCCAAAACACAGGCCGACGGCACCGCGCAGAATGGCTGCCAGCTCAAGGTACAAAGCCTGCGAGGGAGCCGCTCCGCTTAGCAGGGCAAGCCTTGCCTGAAGCTCGCCCGCGGGGTCGATTTTTCGCACTCTGGAACGCCTGACAATGCGGACCACAAGGAGCGCGAGCAGGCAGAATAGCACAATGCCGACAGCCGCTACTGAGGGCAGAAAGTAGGGCGAATCCGCAAGCCCGGGTTCTGTAAGAGGCAAGGGGCCGTAGATTTCCGGCGCTTTGTCGAGCGCGGCAAGCATGGGTGAATGATTCATCGGGCGGCGGCTCTCCTTTCCATGAAGACACGCAATTCGCGCAATACCTCGCGCTCTGTGGATATGCTCATGCAGCCCGCCCCGCACTGGCGAAGAAGTCTTTCCCAGCCGCGCCTGCCCTCTTCGCCCAGCATGGAATACTGACGGCGGAAGCTGGAGGAATTGGTCCTTACTTCGCTGCGCAGGCCCGTTTCGGGGTCTTCCAGAAGCAGGGTTCCGGCTGCGGGCAGCTCCGCCTCGCGCGGGTCGCGAATGTCGGCCACGACAAGGTCGTGCCGCGCCGCGGTTACGGAAATCAGGCGCGCTTCGGGCGAGTCCTTTGGCAGGGGCTTCTCGCAGGAAAAATCGCTTAGGAAAAACACCACAGCCCGACGCGTAAGAACGTGGTTTATGTAGTCGAGAGCCGCGATGCGGTCAGTCCCCTTCCCTTCGGGCTGGAAAAAGAGTATCTCGCGCACGACGCGCAGAACGTGCTGCAAGCCCTTGCGCGGGGGGATGTAACGTTCGACGCGGTCGGTAAAAAGGAGCAAGCCCGCCTTGTCGTTGTTGCGAATCGCGGAGAAGGCCAGAATCGCGGCAAGCTCCGCCGCAACTTCGCGCTTGCTGCGGTCCACGCCGCCAAAGTTCTGCGACGCGGAAAGGTCCACGGCCAGAAGCAGCGTAAGCTCTCTTTCCTCGCGAAAGATTTTCACAAATGGCCGCCCCGTGCGCGCGGTAACGTTCCAGTCGATGCTGCGAACATCGTCGCCCGGGTAATATTCGCGGCTTTCCTCAAAGTCTATGCCCTGCCCGCGAAACACGCTGTGGTAGGAACCGGCCAGAGTGTCCGTAACGGCGCGGCGGGTGCGTATTTCGACCTGCCGGACTTTTTTAAGAATTTCGCGCTGGGTGCTCACGATTCGGAAAAATGGCTGTAATGCCTGACAACTACCGCAGCAAGCGGCGGCCGCAAGGGGCTTTGCTTAGGGAACGGGCACCGCGTCAAAGACCTTGGCCACAATCTGCTCGGAGTCTATCTCCTCGGCCTCGGCCTCGTAGGACAAGAGCACGCGGTGGCGCAGAACGTCCGGCCCGATTGTCTTGATATCGTCCGGCACGACAAAGGCGCGCCCTTCGAGGAAGGCCCATGCCCTTGCCGCAAGTGCGAGAGCTATGGTGGCTCGGGGCGAGGCTCCGTAGCGGATCAGGCCCTTTAGCTTTTCAAGCCGTGCGCCCTCGGGCTTGCGCGTGGCGTAAACGATTTTCACGATATAGTCGCGCACCGCGTCGCTCATGTAGATTTGGTCAACGAGTTTGCGCACCTCCATTATCTCTTCGAGGCTGACCACGGGGTTGACATCGGCAATAGGCTGCGTCGAGGCCATGCGGTCGAGAATCAGGCGCTCTTCTGCGGGGCTTGGGTAGCCGACCTTGAGCTTCAACATGAAGCGGTCCACCTGCGCCTCTGGCAACGGGTAGGTGCCCTCCTGATCGACGGGGTTTTCCGTCGCGAGAACGAGGAAGGGCTTTGGCAGGATATGCGTTTCATCCCCAAGGGTGACCTGCCGCTCCTGCATCGCTTCAAGCAGGGCGCTCTGCACCTTGGCGGGAGCGCGGTTTATTTCGTCCGCGAGTACGACGTTGGCGAACACAGGCCCCTTGCGCGTTACAAAGACTCCGTCCTTGGGGTTGTAGATCAGCGTTCCAACCACATCCGCAGGCAAAAGGTCGGGCGTAAACTGGATGCGCGAGAACTGGGCCTTCATCGCGTAGGCCAGAGTGCGCACGGACAAAGTCTTCGCCAACCCGGGCACGCCTTCGAGCAGGACGTGGCCGTTGGCCAAAAGGCCCACTATCAGGCGGCTGACAAGGTATTGCTGCCCAATGATGACTTTGCCGATTTCGGCCTGAAGCGGTTCCACCCAGCGGGAGGCCGCAGCGACTTGTTCCGTAAGTATGCTGACGTTGTTAGGGTCTGTCATTCTGAAGGGGTGTTGACAAAGGCTCTTGGAAAATGTGCCACGCGGACGGCGGCAAAAACTTTCGCTCAAGATATGCGAAAGCAGGTGCAAGCGGCAAGAGCTTTGGAAAAATGCTTCGCTCAGGGAGTGTTTGGAAATTGGCGGACCGAGTAGGCGGGATGGATTTCCGAGGGAAAGGCGCCCGTATTCCTACGGGAGTTCCAAATAAAGACGCTCCAAGTACAAAATGCGGTATTGAAAGCGTTTGGGTGCAGTAGCAAGATTGCGCTCAATGCGCCCTTAGCGCGACATTCCCATATACTCCAAAGTCTATCAATCCCCTCTTCCAATGTCCGAACCCAGTTTATCCGAGCCATCCCAAGGCATTACCTCATTCCGCAATCTGCTAAAGGCCATCGGGCCGGGCATTCTTGTATCCTGCGCGGCAGTCGGCGGCTCCCACCTGGTGTGGTCAACGCGGGCGGGCGCACAGTTCGGCTGGTCGCTTGTGGGGCTGATCTTATTGGCCAATCTTTTCAAGTTCCCGTTCTTTCTCTACGGCCAGCGCTATAGCGCGGCCACGGGGGAAAGCCTTCTGGACGGGTATCTGCGTCAGGGCAAGGGCTACTTGTGGATTTTCCTCTGTCTAAACGTGCTTACGGGCATGATTAACATCGCCAGTGTGGCAATGGTGGCCGGAGCACTGCTGGGCGGCTACGGCATTGGGAGCTTTAGCCTGTCAACGCTCACTATCGCTATAATAATGGTGTGCACGGCCTTGATGCTGCTGGGTCGTTACAAGATTCTGGACGGCGTTTCCAAACTCGTGATGAGTTTTCTGGCCATAAGCACGCTCGCGGCGGCGGCCTTTGCCATGAGCAAGGGACCGGTGGCAGCGCCGGACTTTGTAGGCCCAAGCCCCTGGAACTGGGCCAATTTCGGTTTTCTCATAACCCTGCTCGGCTGGATGCCCATGCCTGTGGACCTGTCCGCTTGGGCTTCGCTATGGATGTTCAGCCGCAAAAAGCAGACCGGCCACATGGCCACGGTGAAGGAAAGCTCGGTGGACTTCTACATCGGCTACGTGATGGCGGTGGTGTTGGCCGTAGCCTTTGTCGCGCTGGGCAAATACGTGATGTTCGGCTCGGGGGAGACCTTTTCAAACAGCGGCATCGCGTTTTCGAACCAGCTCGTGAATCTCTACTGCGCCAGCATTGGCGACTGGTCCCGCCTGCTGATTCTCAGCGCGGCCTTTTTCACGATGTTTTCGACTACGCTCACCTGTGTTGACGGCTACCCGCGCTCTCTTGCCGCCTCCTGCACCCTTCTTTTCAAGCTGCCCGAAGGCTACTTCCGCACAATTCACAACGTGTGGATAGTCCTGTCGGCAATCGTGGCCTGCATTACGGTCAAGTTCTTTGTAAGCAGCATGATGCAGCTACTCGTGTTCGCCTCGGTCCTGTCTTTCCTTACTTCGCCAATTCTGGCCTACATCAACCTGAAGGTTATGCGCGGGGAGAACGTGCCGCAGAGCTATCGCCCGGGCCTTGCCCTGATGACGATTAGCGTGGCCGGACTAATCTTTTTTGCCCTGATGACGGCGGGCTATCTCTACGTCACCTTTGTAAGATAGTGGCTCTACGTATGCGCAAAAAAGCCTGTCCGCAGCAATTCGCGGGCAGGCTTTTTTGTGTAAATCGACGTGCTTGACAAAGGGGCTTACTCTGCCGCTTCGCTGTGGCCGAGGGCCTGCACCTTCATGTCGCGGTCCGCTTCCTGAAGCGCGGTGATGACTTCGTCTATGCGCCCTTCCATGACTTCGGGCAGGTTGTAGAGCGTCAGGCCGATGCGGTGGTCCGTCAGGCGGCCCTGAGGGAAATTGTAAGTGCGGATGCGCTCGGAACGGTCGCCAGAGCCTATCTGGGCCTTGCGGTGAGCGGCGTATTTGGCCTTTTCCTCTTCCTCGCGTCTTTCCAGCAAGCGGCTTCGCAGGACTTTGAGCGCCTTGGCCTTGTTCTTGATCTGGCTGCGTTCGTCGGCGCACTTCACGATCATGCCCGTGGGCTTGTGGAGAATCTGCACGGCGCTGTCGGTCGTGTTGACGCCCTGCCCGCCCGGGCCGCTTGCGCGCGCGATGCTGATTTCGATTTCGTCGGGACGGATTTCGACATCGACCTCCTCCGCCTCGGGCAGTACGGCCACCGTTGCGGCGGAAGTGTGTATGCGGCCCTGAGTCTCTGTCGTGGGAACGCGCTGCACGCGGTGCACACCGCTTTCAAACTTGAGTTGCTTGTAAACGTCCTCGCCGATAACGAGGAATGAAACTTCCTTCCAGCCGCCGGCTTCGGACTCGCTCCCGCCCATCATTTCGACCTTCCAGCCGCGGTCTTCGGAGTAGCGTTGATACATGCGGAAAAGATCCGCCGCAAACAGAGAGGCTTCGTCGCCGCCGGTTCCGGCGCGTATTTCGATAATCGTATTGCGCGAGTCCGAGGGTTCGGGCGGAATCATCGCCGTCAGAATGTCCGCGTATATTTTTCCGAGCTGTTCCTCAAGGGCGGGAATCTCTTCGAGGGCCATTTCGCGCAGCTCCGCGTCGTCTTCCATCTCGGCCAGCTCGCGGTTGTCCGCAATCTGTTTTTCAATGGACTTGAACTTCTCCGCCATCTCGATGAGCTGGGTCAGCTTCTGGTGCTCCCTCATTACTGCGGCCGCGCGACGACGGTCGCCATAAAAGTCCGGCTCCGCCATCTGGGCGTCCAGTTCCTTGTGGCGGATATTAAAAGGGGCTGTATCGGGAAGTTTGGGCATGGCTCGTATGACGCGCGTAACTAGTGCAAACGGGGGCATCTATCCCCCTAAACCACTCATTCTAGGCAAATACGGGCCGCATATGCAAGAGCGCGAATGTGTACAAAAGAGCGACTGGCGAGGATCGTCCCTCATGAATCCGGCAAATCAAAGCGTCGCGCTTATGTGGAATACGGGATAGTGGCGCGGGCCGCCGTCACGCTGTTTTTCAACGACGTGAATGCGTCGGGCGCTTACCTTGCCAAAGCCCATGTGTTCGAGCTGTCGGCAGAGCGCCGCGCTGTCAAAGCCTTGGTGTGCTACACCGCTGTTGTCTTCGTGAAAGCTGCCGTCTTCTGTTTCAAGGTCCGCGATGGAGAGCGAGCCGTTCGGGCGGAGCAGTTCCTTGAAGCGGCCAAACATGGCGGGAACGTCCGCAATGTGGTGCAGGACAAGGCCGCAGTGGACCAGGTCGTAGCGTTCCGGCGGCAGGGGCTGATCCGTTGTGAGGTCAAGGTCCACTACGAGCGCGTTTGTTATGCCCGCCGCCTCGGCGTTGCGCATGAACTCTCGCCGCATTCCTTCGGAGAAGTCGCAACCGGTGAGCGTCTTGCAAATGCCCGCCATCGGTAGTACCGCGCTTCCCGTTCCGCAGCCGTAATCAAAGAGATCCGGCGCGGAAGGCAGAGCTTCGATTTGTTCACCAAGCGCCCGGGCAACGGCCCTGATGAGCGCGGCCCTGTGCGGTTTGGCGTCCCAGTTGACGGCGTCCGCGTCGAAACGCTTCTTGTCGGCTACGAAATTCCCGTTTCCCATACGCTAAAGGGATAGAGCTTTTGCAGTCCGCCTCAAGCCGCAAAAAGTGCCAGACGCTCCATAATGCTCTTTCACGCGTCAATGTTGCAAAGAGGAACCACGTCTTGCAAACGCCCCCCAAAAAAACGGCGGAACCAGCCAGCTACTGCTTACGCCGTATCATGGGCTGGAGAAGCTTGGCGTTCCAAGTGCCAAGAGAATAGCATATGCCACCCGACGGCTCCCAGCCTTCGGCGATGAGTTCGTTCACCAGCTTAGAAAGTTTTTCGATGCTTGATGCTGCCGCAATTTTGTATTCCATATGCCCACCCTATTTACTGCCAGAGACGTCCTGTCAATCTCTTGCGTTTCCATAAGCACGAAAAGGCCCCGCCTTTGTGGGCGGAGCCTTTTAATGACTTTCCACGCTGCAATGCAGCGTTATGGAAGGAGCCGGAGCCTACTTGGTGGCTTCGTCGAGGATGTCGCCGAGGCTGGTCAGTTCGTCGCCGCGAAGGCTGTCGTACTGGGCCGTTTCGGCTGCAAGCTGAGCGTCGTCGTAGTGAGCGGCCTTGATAGAGAGGCCGATGCGGCGCTCGTCGCGGTCGATCTTGATGACGCGTGCAGTCACGTCCTGAGCAACCTTGAGCACGTCCTTGATCTTCTCGACGTGTTCTTCGGAGATCTGGGAGATGTGCACGAGGCCGTCGATGCCGTGTTCGAGTTCGACAAAGGCGCCGTAGCTTGTGAGCTTTGTAACCTTGCCCTTGACCACGTCGCCAATCTTGTAGTGACGTTCCATTTCGCTCCACGGGTCGAGCATGAGCTGCTTCATGCCGAGCGAGATGCGCTGGTTGGAGCTGTCCACGTCGAGAACAACCGCGTCCACTTCGTCGCCCTTCTTGACGGCTTCGGAGGGGTGGTTGATCTTGCGCGTCCAGCTCATGTCGGAAACGTGCACCATGCCGTCGATACCCTCTTCGAGTTCGACGAATGCGCCGTAGCTCGTAAGGTTGCGGACCTTGCCGCGGACGCGGGCGCCCACGGGGTAGTTGTGGCGGACCATGTCCCAGGGGTTCGGCTCGACCTGGCGGATGGAGAGGGAAATCTTCTGCTCGTCGCGGTTGATACCGAGGACCATGGCTTCGATTTCGTCGCCAACCTTGAGCATTTCGCTGGGCTTGCCAACGCGCTTGGTCCAGGAAAGCTCCGTGATGTGCACAAGGCCTTCGACGCCCTGTTCCAGTTCGACGAACGCGCCGTAGGGAACGAGGTTGACGACCTTGCCGCGCACGCGGGCTCCCACGGGGTAACGGTTTTCGATGCCGTCCCAGGGGTTGGAAAGAGTCTGCTTGAGGCCCAGGGAGACGCGCTCGCGGTCGCGATCGACTTCGAGGATCATCACGTCGATCTCTTCGGACACCTTCAGCAATTCGCTCGGGTGGCTTATGCGGCCCCAGCTCATGTCGGTGATGTGGAGCAGGCCGTCGAGGCCGTCCAGATCAATGAACGCTCCGTAGTCGGTGATGTTCTTGACCACACCGCGGCGGACGTCGCCGGGCTTGATTTCGTCAAGCAGCTTGCGGCGCTTGTCGCGGCGCTGTTCTTCGATCAGCTCGCGGCGCGAAACGACGATGTTCTTGCGCTCGGTATTGATCTTGAGAACCTTGAAGTCGTAGGTCTGGCCGAGATACTGGTCCAGATTCTTCGGGGGCTGGATGTCGATCTGGGAAGCAGGCAGGAACGCGTCCACGCCGATGTTGACGATGAGACCGCCCTTGACCTTGGCCTTCACGCGGCCAGAGACAATGGTGCCTTCTTCGCACTTGGAAAGGATGTTTTCCCAGTTCTTCTTCTGCTGGGCCTTGTCGTAGGAGACGATCGGGTTGCCGTCGCGGTCTTCGAGCTTTTCGAGGAATACCTCGATCTCGCTGCCGACCTGAAGTTCACCCAAGTCAAGGAACTCATGACCGGGCACGATGCCTTCGGCCTTGGCTCCGATGTCGAGCACGACTTCGTTTTCACGGATTTCCGTGATGGTGCCCTTGATGATCTTGCCCTCTACGAGGTTCTCGAACTGGCTCTGCGCCAGCAGTTCTTCCATGATGGAGGAAGCCATATTTTCTTTCTCTACACGCAAGCCCGATTCGTGGCAAAGGCCCTGAGCGAAGATGTTCGCAAGGCGCGCCCCGAGTCGGGGTTGAGGTTTTGTTGTTTCGGTTGATCGTTTGTTCCGCAGAAGAGCTTGTCCTGCAAGGCCTTGCAAAGCGACCTCGGCAAACGCAGCCTCTCCACGGAGGTGAAAGGCAAGGAATTTGTCAGATAGCGCCCCCGAGGGCAAGCGCAATTGCACGGGCGTTCACATCGCACGCAATAGGCGGATTCTCCCCAAGGCGCGGCGCGACAACGAGAGCCTTTTGCCACGGCAACACTTGGCGAACCTGCGCTTACAGTTGGTGTCGATAGTAACGCTTGCCGCGATTTCATCTTTCCCGCACAATCTCGCTCCACACATGCCCTGGTACTTGCAACTTGCATTAAGACAGCTCTTTCCCGCCGGTAGGCGAAGGCCATCGTTTTTCTTTCTGGTCTCCGTTCTGGGAGTAACCTTGGGCGTGATGATTCTGGTCATCGTGCAAAGCGTGATGGGCGGCTTTGACAAGGAGCACCGCTCCAAGATGGTCATGACAAGCGGCCACGTTGACGTTCGCGCCGGAGGGGCCGTGATACACAGTCAGGACCGCATAATGGACATCATCGCGGGGCACGACGAAGTGGCCGCCGCCGTTCCCTACGCTCAGGGCATCGTGATGCTCACAAGCGGCAACCGCCCGGCCTTCCCCGTTATAATGGGCATAGACTTTTCACAGAAGGAACAGGTGGTGCCGTTCAAAGAGCAAAACCTCGTTTTTTCGGGCTCTGTGGACGACATGGACGACGATTCCGTCCTCCTTAGCTCCCGCCTCGCGGACAAGCTGGCCGCATGGGTAGGGTCCGAGGTGGAGGTGTACACCCCGCTCATGATAGAAAAGCTGAAGGCGGACGAAGTCATGCTGCCAAGGCGCCTTCGCGTGTGCGGAGTGTTCGAGACGGGCTGGACGCCTGTGGACTCGAACACCATGGTCTGCACCCTGCCCCTGATGCAGGACTTGTACGAACTTGGCAACGGCGTGCACGGAGTATCCATACGGCTGAAGGAAGATAGCGACGAGGCTGCGTGGAACTTGGCTTTCGAACTTAACGGCGAACTGGACAACGGCATTTACGCGCAGACATGGATGGACCTTAACAGGGACTTTCTCTGGATTCTCGCCTTCGAGAAGAACATGATGCTGTTCCTTCTGCTCTTTATCGTGCTCGTCGCCGCGTTCGCCATTTCCGTCGCGCAGCTCCTCACCGTGATGCGCAAGACGCGCGAAATCGGCCTGCTGGAAGCGATGGGCGCGCGCCCCCTGCATCTGGCCCTGCTTTACTGCTTTCAGGGCTTTTTCATAGGGCTTCTGGGCGTAGTTTTCGGCAGCCTGCTGGCAGTGGCTGCCCTGCATTACAGAGACCCCGTCATCAGCTTTCTGGCGCAGATTACGCAAAGCCGCGCCGCGCTTGAGCAGTTCTACCAGTTTACGCACATGCCCGTGTATTACGACTCGCACGACTTTGTGGTCATAAGCGTGGCAACCCTTGTCATTTCCACCCTCGCGGGGCTGATTCCAGCCGTCCGCGCCGCATACATGAAACCAGCCGAAGCCCTTCGCAGCGAATGAACGAGAAGAACTCCATCATTCTCAAGGCCGAAAAGCTCGCCAAAAGCTTTCACAGCGGCAGCGCCTGCGTGAACGTGCTTCACGACGCCTCCCTCTGCGTGCGGGCCGGTCGAAGCCTGAGCATACGCGGCGAGAGCGGCTGCGGCAAAACTACGCTTTTGAACCTGCTCTCGCGCATAGAAAGCGCGGACTCGGGCCAGCTATTCTGGCAAGGCAGAGAGGTGGACAAAATCCGCTCCTCAAGACTTGCGCGCGAACGCGGCCGCTTCATGGGCATGGTGTTTCAGGCCTATTACCTTGTGCCGGAGCTGGACTCGCTGGGCAATGTTCTGCTCGCGGCCCGCGTGGCTGGCATAAAGCCAGACAGGGCAAGGGCGGAGAGCCTTCTTGAACGCGTGGGCCTGAAAGAGCGCATGAGCGCCAGCCCGCTCACTCTTTCCGGCGGAGAGAGGCAGAGGGTGGCCGTTGCGCGCGCGCTCATGAACAAGCCGCAGCTCATGCTGGCCGACGAACCCACGGGCAACCTCGACGAAAAAAGCGGCAGCGTGGTCATGGACATGCTCATGGCCGTATGTGCCGAGGAGGGGGCGAGCCTCGTCCTGGTGACGCACAACCGTGCCTTCGCCGCGAGAACCGGCGAGCAGTTCGTAATGCACGACGGACACCTGTTTGCCGAGTAGCCAAGCCATTCACGCAAGGAGTGCAACAGGTGCTATTGTTTGATTAGACAAGGGCTTGCTGAGCAAGTGGGCATCGACGCATGTTTCTTATAGCTCGGGCTGACGTTCATTCAGCCCATCCGCTCATCATCATCCAACTACCCCAGAGATGAAGCTACGTATCGCGGCATCATACAGTGCCCTCGCCGCCTGCGCCATTCTCGCCCTGCCGACCGCGGCCAGCGCGTGGCAGTCCGACAACGGCGACGGGACTTTCACCAATCCGCCCCTTTACGCCGACTACCCGGACCCGGACATAATCCGCGTTAAAGATGACTTCTTCTTTGTGACGACCACTTTCGTCAACTCTCCCGCGCTAAGGCTTCTGCACTCAAAAGACCTCGTCAACTGGGAGATTGTCACGCACATAATCCCGCGCCTCGACGGCAACCCCAAATACGACCTTGAGGACGGCGGCGACTACCGCAGAGGCATGTTCGCGCCCAGTCTTCGCTACCGCGACGGCGTTTTCTACGTAGCCGTGACGCCCGTTGGGCAAGCAACGCGCATTTACCGCAGTGAAAAGCCGGAAGGCCCTTGGACATTCCGCGAGATTGGCGTTGAAGCCTTCGACCCCGCGCTGCATTTCGAGCCTGACGGGAGCGCATACATACTTAGCTCCGCCTGTTCGGACGGCACACTTTCACTTTTCACCCTAAACGAAGGGCTGGACGCGGTTACGGCACAAGAAAACATTTACTTCAACAAGGGGGCCGAAGGCTCCAAGCTCATCCGCCGCGGCGAATGGTATTACCTCTTTAACGCCATCCCATCGCGCCTTGGGATGACCGTTTCAAGAGCGAGGGATTTGCGCGGCCCTTGGGAAACCCGCAACCAGATAGACACGCAAAGCGGCGGACATCAGGGCGCACTCGTGGACCTGCCCGACGGGCGCTGGTACGGCTTTGCACACCGCGACAGCGGAGCCATCGGGCGCATGACGCAGATTAGCCCCATTTACTGGGAGGACGATTGGCCCGTCTGGGGAACGCCCGACGCGCCCATGCAGGTGCCCGCAGTGGCCGCCAAGCCCGTGCAAGGGCAGGCGGTAGCCCAACCCGAGACTTCGGACGAGTTTGATTCGCCGCGCCTTGGTCTTCAGTGGGCTTGGAATCACAATCCCGACAACTCGCTCTGGTCCCTTGCACAAAGGCAGGGCTGGTTGCGCCTGAAGGCAACGAAGGCAGACGAACTGTGGACAGCGCGAAACACCATCACTCAAAAGGGACAGGGGCCATGGAGCAGCGCGGTGGTGAAAATGGACCTCTCAAACCTGCGCCCGGGAGACGTCTGCGGGTTCGGAAGCCTTGGCAAGTTCTGCGGCGGAATCGTAGTTTTTTGCGAACAGGACGGCTCCCTGAGCCTTGGGATGGAGATTGTGGAGGATACGCCCGAGGGCAGATTCGTGCGCAATTCTGCGGCAAGGCTACCGCTTGAAAGAGGGATCGTGTATCTGCGAACCAAGATGGACTTTGAAGCGGCTTCTGCCCGTTGTTCATACAGCCTGGACGGGCTGACGTGGACCGAACACGGCGGAGTCTTCCCGCTGGCCTACGACTGGAGAACGGGCACATTCCAAGGGCCGCAGTATGCCGTTTTCTGCTACAACGCCGCACCAGACGGCGGATACGTTGATGTGGACTGGTTCCACTTCTCCGACCGGCGGGAATAGAGCGTTCGATTGATTCCTACTCGCGGCACGTTCCGGCTACACGCAAGGAGCGGTTCACTTGGCAAGATACAGTTCCGGCGCGCGTTCGCTCTTTGGCGCGGGGACAAAGCCGGCCTTGGCCAAAGCGGCGGCTACATTGTCCGAAAGTAGCTCCGCGGCCAGCGCCCGCGTTTCTTCGGAGGCGTCTTTGCGAAGGACTATGTAAAAGGGCAGGCGAAGGAAGTAGTCGCCAAAAAAGATGCCCGATTCTGTGGGTTGGTATGAATATGAGTCCGCACCGCTCCCGCGCGTGATTGCAAGGGTCTTGCCGCCGTCGGGAATGTTCACGCCGCGAATGATGACAATGCTCTGGCTCTGCTCGCGCACTGTTTGTTCAAGAACGGCGCGGGTGGGAATAATCGTCACCCCTTCGCGAAGGGCGGCCCCGCCCATGATGTTCTTGTCAAAAATCTGCATCGTGACCCACTCGGACTGCGGCGGCAGGCAGGCGCTGATGCGGCGTTCCTTCCACGCATCGGCAAGGCCGACTTGCCCCCACTTGTCCGCAGAGTCGGAGCTTGCAGAGTATATGCGGGCCAGTTGCGCGACGTGTATCTCCTTGAGCGGGTTGGAGTTGTTCACAACGACGCTCACTACGTCAAAGGCGAAGGGGATGCATATCATGTCCTCCGGCAGGGATTGCCCGTCCGGTATGGCCGCAATTACGAGCCGGGTTTCGCCCTTCTTTAGTTGCTCAAGCGAAACGATGCTGCCCGAAAAGCCGAAGCTCGCACCCGCTGGCAATACGCTCTCGATGCTGTTTCCAAGCAAATCGCTTATCTGCAAATCCGGCGCGGCATACGCGCTGGCGGAGGCGAAAAGGGAAAGCGTGGAAAGAAGTGTGCGAAAACGGCTCATTGCAGGCAACTATTGCGCATCCTTCCTCATCGGGCAAGCTTGGAGAGTTTACTTGCCCAATGCGGGCGAAGGATTGAAAAGTGGTTCCCAGGGTGAGTAAGCCGGATTCTGTTCGTCCTTGCCGCTTTCGCAGCAAAAGACGCGCACTCATTTATCTGCACGCCCCAGTCGGCCTTGCGGCCCGAAGCTGCCCCGCCCCTTAAGGCGGATGCGACCAACCCGGAATCATGAGACGGGCCGTCCGATTCCTTATTTGGTCTTGCACCGGATTGGGTTTACCCTGCCCGCGTTCGTTGCCGCCCGCGGCGGTGGGCTTTTACCCCACCTTTTCACCCTTACCGCGACGAAGGCCGAAGCCACATCGCGGCGGTTTGTTTTCTGTTGCACTGAGCCGTCAACAGCCCCTCGCGGATGCCGCTGCCCCCGCTTTCACGGGGAATCCTGCCCTGTGGTGTCCGGACTTTCCTCTCCCGCGCAGCGGAAAGAACCGCCAACGGAAGCGAATGCGCCTGACCCTGAGAACCGCCGCAAAAGCTAGAGACAAAGTCCCCTCGCGGCGAGAGCTAAAAAACACGCCCTGCCTGCAAACGGTGGAACCGTATGCGCACAAAGCACTGCAAACCCTACCAAACTAGCCGAATCACACGCTTCCACAATGACGGGGAAACACTCCGCAAGCCGCAGATTTAACGTTAAACCCAGCTCTTTTACCTTGCGCGGCTGGTAGAGCCGTCCTTTACTCGGCAAAGTTCTCACCCCTTTCGTATTCACCCCACTAAGATACTTACACGGAATGGCCTCACTACCCGCGTCCGTGCCTGCCAACGAGCAGGCCAACCCCAGCGACCACATACCCGTCCCGCAAAAGATAGGCTACGGCCTTGGTTCATTCATGGACATGTGGGGCCAGTGGCTCTACAACACTTTCGCCTTTCAGGTCTTTAACGTCTTCCTTTTCGTCCCCACTCACTGGATAAGCACTTTGCTGATGGTGAACCGCCTATGGGACGCGGTAACCGACCCGCTCTTTGGCTGGCTTTCCGACAATACGCGCAGTCGCTGGGGCCGCCGCAGGCCATACATACTGATAGGCGGTCTGTTGACGGGCCTGTCGATGCCTTTCCTCTACGCTGTGGATCAGGGCTGGAGCAACGTGCACTACATAACGTATATGGCCATCAGTTCGGCCATATATATCATGTTCACAAGCTCGTTCATAATGGCGTGGACGGGCATAGGCATGGAGATGACGCCCGATTACAACGAGCGCACAAAGCTGATGGCCGTCCGCAACGCCATCCAGAAAATGCCCGAGCTGGCCATGTTCTTCGCCGCACAATTCACGACACTGGCAGCTTGGGACGGTGCTAATTTGGGCAACGTTGTCGAGCGCGTGACGCTGCTCTTTACAAGCACGGATGCCTGGGGCAAGGGCGAAGAACCAAACATTCTTTTGGGCGCGCAGGTTTACAGCGTGATACTCGGCTCGATTATCGCGGTTTCGGCAATTGCGATGTTTTTCCTGCTAAAGGAGCGTTACTACAAGAACATCGTGGCCCGCAAGCAGGAGAAGCTGCCCATTGTGGACACCATCTTCAAGGCCATCGCCTGTAAGCCCTTCCGGAGCCTGCTTGTCATGGTTCTCGCTTACGGCCTCGGCACCAGCATGGTGGGCATCCTCGGTTACTACAACACGCTCTATTACGTCTGCCAGGGAGATTTGGCCCTCGGCGCTGCATGGAACTTCAAGATGGGTATCGCGGGCATGGTCTTCGGCTTCTGCGGCATACCGTTCTATACGATGATTTCCAAGTGGTTCGGCAAGCGCCACGCGATGACGCTCGTCCTGATAATGGCCATCGGCGCCTTCATCGGCGACTGGTGGTTTTATAACCCGAACTATCCGTGGATGCAGCTACTGGCCTGCGGATGCGTGGCCTTCACGGGTGCGGGATTCTGGACAATTTACCACTCCCTGCTTACGGACGTGATCGACTACGACGAACTGGAGACGGGCAAGCGCCGCGAAGGCTCCTTCTCGGCCTGCCAGAGCTGGATTTCCAAAGTCGGCATGGCTCTTGGTGCCGGTGCCTCGGGCTATATTTTGACGTTCACGGGCTTCGATGCCGAATTGAAGGGAGCACAAACCGCGGAGACGATTCTCTGGATACGCATAATGCTCTCGTCGGTACCTGTCGTGTTCCTGATCGGAGCCGTTATTGCCATCATCAAGTTCCCGCTCAGCAAGGAGAAGATGCACGAGCTGCGCGACAACCTCGAAGCGATGCGCGGCAAGGTCTAGTTCTCTTTCTTTAACGCCTGGAACCCCTCCAAGCAGAAGGCCGACCCCTGGTTCCCACGGGGTCGGCCTTCACGTTATCTGGCAAACAAAGTTAAGCCCCCATTAGGCGGAAGCCCAAACAATGGCTTAGGGAGCGTTTGCAAATAGAACTCCCGTCGGAATGCGGGTGTCTTTATGGCTAAAAACCAACCCATTCGCCTCTGGGAATCCCGATTCACATCGCCTCATGTTCTGATTTTTATCCCGGAAATCCATCCCTCCTCCTCGGTCCGCCTATTTGCAAACGCTCCTTAGAATGATTTCCGCACGCACCTACTTTTCCTCGGGCTTGTCCATGCGCTTTTGGACGCCGAGCACGATGCTGATGTGCGCATCCCTTGTGTGAAGCAGCTCTCTGGCCCTTTTCAAGGCGCGCGCCGTGGGCAGGGTGCTGTTGCGCAAGTCGTCCGGGAAAATGTTCTCCTTGCCCACGACTTCCGCCAGCCCGCTGCGCTCGAAGATTTTAAGCGTTTCCTCCCGCGCTTCGGACACTAGAAGCGTGCGGTCGTTTTCCCGCATGTAACGAATCAGTTCCTCAAGGGCCAGAATGCTCGTAGCGTCCAAATGGTGTGCGTTGCGGAGCTTTAGAATGATGATTTTAAGACCCTTGTCCTCGCAAATGCGGCGCATCTGGTCGCGAAAGAGTTCGGCAGCACCGAAAAATAGGTCTCCTTCCACATGCATGACGGCAATGGTCTGCACCCCTGCGGGCTGAATGTCGGGCTTGTCCAGCGGGGCGAGCACGCCCTCCTCGTTTGCACCGTATTCGACTAGCTGGGGCACTGCGGCCTTCTTCAGGAACATGGCGATACTCGTCACCGTGCCGAGTATTATCGCAAGGTCCAGCCTCACGATGAGCGCAGAAACGAAGGTGACAAAGAATGTCAGCGCGTCGCCCCGTGTGCTTTTCATGACAACCCGTATGACTCGCGTATTTATGAGCGAGAAGCCGATGAATACGATGAGTGTGCCCAGCGCGCCGGTCGGGATGAAGCGCGTCATGGGGCCTATCAGGAACAGGGCCGCCAGCACCATGAAGCTGCTGTAAATGTTCGCAAGCGGGGTGGACGCGCCGCTTGTCCAGTTGAGCTGGCTGCGCACGGGCGAGCCGGAAACGGGCATACCGCCCCAGAGGGCGCTGGCCATGTTGGCAGTGCCGATGCCGAACAGTTCCCGCCCTACGTCGAGCTTTTGACCCGCCTTTGCGGCCACGCTCTTGCCGACGGAGACAGCTTCGAGAGTGCAGAGAAAGGCGATGACGAGCGCCGGTTGCAGCAGCATGTTGACGCCTGCAAGGCTGAAGTGCGGAAGGTGCAGAACAAGAGCGCCCGGGCTTATGCCGTCGAGCCTTGCGATGGGGCCGAATTGCGCAAGCGGCTCAAAGGCTGCAATGGCGCGGTTTAATAGCTCTCCAAGGACCGACATCAGAACGAGAATCAGCGCCACGTTCGGCAGCTTGGGCAGCTTTTTCTCCAAGACTACGTAGCATATGGCCGTAACCGCGCTGAGAAGAAGCGTCGGCAAATGGGAGTGCGGGATGGCGAGAAGTGTCTTCCACGCGAGGCCGAAGAGCGTGAACCCGCGCTCCACCTCGACATGCACGCCGAACACCTTCGAGCTTTGGTTGACGATGATGAAAAGCGAAGCCGCCGTAATGTATCCCGTTATCACGCTTCGCGATACAAATTGCAGCAGGTTGGCCGCGCCGAGGGCGGCCCCTATCATGATGAACAGGCTCACCATCACGAGCAGCAGCGGGATGACGCTCATCACCTCGTTCTGCGAGATGCCAAGAGCCAGCATCGTGCCGAAAAAGAGCACAGCCGTCGCATTCGTGGCACCGGCGATAATAAAGCGCGAACCGCTGAAGAGCGGCCCGAATATACCGGCGAAAATCTCCGTAAAAAGGCCGTAGAAAATGGGCAGTCCGGCGATTACAGCGTATGCCATCGACTGGGGAAAGGCCAGAAGCGCCACGTTGACGCCAGCCTTGAGATCCGCCCTCGCCTTGCCGCGATCATAGTCCCTGATGGTCTTCACAATGGGAAGAAACTCCAGACGGCAAAGTCTGCATGTGTATTTGGATGCAGCACTTAGGTCTGAGCGGTGAATGGCCATAGGCGATCGTCTTACGGTTAAGAATTATCCCTGCGAGCCTCCCCCATTGCAAGGGCAAACGCAGTATGGAAAGACAGCCCCCATTCCGAAGACCGTTCGGTTGAAAACGCGCCCTTGCCTACCACTATGATTTCCAGGGGCTGTCGCCGTCGTTGTCGAAGAAGCTACCCCAGTCGTCATCGTCGTGGCCGGAGCCGTAGATTTCGTCCAGACGGCGGACAAGCTGCACCTTGAGGTCGGCCATTTCGAGCGCGCTTGTGGCAAACTCCGCCCCGCGGTCCATCTTGCCCATGCAGCGCAGTTTGGCCTGCTCCTCGTTGTTAACGTCCAGAACGCCGTTTATTATCGGCACTTCGCTCTCGCGGGAAATGCGCTGAAAGGCTTCCGCCGTGGATCGGGCGATTACGTCGTGGTGGCTTGTGTCGCCCTTGATTATTACGCCCAGAACGATGAGGCAGTCGAACTCTCCGCTCGAAGCGAGCATTCCGGCAACAAAAGGAGCCTCCAGAGCGCCCGGAACGCGGATAGTCTCGATGTCTTCGGCCCGCACTCCGGCCTTGTCCAAGGTGCGCAGCGCGCTTTCGAGCAATGCATCGACGTAGTCCTTGTTGTAGCGCGAGGCCACAATGCCAAAACGCAGGCCCTCGCCGTCAACGTTCACTGCTTCTAGAGGTATGTCGCTCATGGTAAAATCCGAAAGCCTATGCGATGCGGGCACTGGCAGTCAATTGCGCTTGCGCGCGTGCTTGCGCTGTCGGAAGTGTTTTTACGCCCTTTGCAGGGTTGAGGCTCACACAATCTCTTCAATCTGGCGCAGCTCGGTTATAATTCTGTCCGGTTTCACCCCTTGCGCAATCGGGTCGCCCTCCCGAAGGCGCAGCGAACGTTTGTCGCCCGCAAAGAGGCAGGTTTTGAAGCCTAGCGCGGCTGCGGGAGCGATGTCGTTACGCATGTCGTTGCCGATGTACAGGGCCTGCCCGGGCTTGAAGCCGTGCTCGCGAAGCCCCGCTTCGAGCAGTTCGAACAACTGCTGGGAGGGCTTGGCCTCGCGCAATACGTAGGAATAGATGGTGCAGCTCGGCTCGAAATCCAACTCCTCGACACTGCGCCCGAGAAAGCACTCGAATAGCGGCGGAGTAAAGAACTGCGCGTTGGACACTATGCCCGTCAAAAGGTGGGATTCGTGCAGAGAGGCAAGGCAGTCCCCAAGCCCGGGCATAGGCCAGACGGGGTTCACAAGGCACTCGTATTCGATGGCAAGGGCCTCGATACCCTCATCATCGGGCATACCTCCCTCGGCAAGCTCGCTGCTTAGGACCGTTTGCAGAAAATCCCTCCATACTTCGCGTATTTCTACTTCGGGAAACTGCACTCCGCGATCCCGCAAAACGTCCTGAGCCTTTTGTATGTACTGCAAAAACAGACTCGCGAGCAGCTCGCCTTTCTCCTCTGAAGAATGAATGCCCGCCCTGCCCAGCGCGGCGAGCATGGACTGCGCCTTGTTCTGCGCGGCGGATACGCCAATGTCTCCGCTTCCTGACACAAAGAGCGTTCCGTAGATGTCGAAAATGACTGCGCGTATGTCCGGCAGTTTCCCGAGAACGGCTTTTGCGCCCGTAGGCTCCGGCTTGAGCGGCTCGGTCAGGTGTCGGCCAAGAAGTTCTGAATGGCTGTGCTTTTTCATAACTGGCTGAGTCCATTGCTGCACAAAGACGCCAAATCACGCTTGCGCGTTTACCCTGTCATACCCCAGAGAGAACGATGCTGCAAGCAAAGGGGGAGATGCCTTACAAAGGAAAATATCCGGAATTGACGCATTACGGCTCAGGCTCTAGGCTGGGCGGCCAAAGTATTATCCGAACCCCGACTCAATTTTCACAATGTCAGGACATAGTAAATGGGCCACGACCAAGCGCCACAAGGCTGTCATAGACGCCAAGCGCGGTAAAATATTCTCGATGATCAGCAAAGATCTGACACTCGCCGCAAAGAGCGGTGGTGGAGATCCCGGTTCAAACGCACGCCTTCGCACCCTGCTTGCCAAGGCCAAGGCGGCGAACATGCCTGCCGAAAACGTCGATCGCGCCATTAAAAAGGGCACCGGCGAACTTCCGGGTGTGGAGTATTTTGAGCTTCTTTACGAAGGCTACGGCCCGGGCGGCGTCGGCATCATGGTTGTCGTCACCACGGATAACAAGAACCGTTCAGCCTCCGAGGTTCGCAGCACATTTTCCAAGCACGGCGGCAATCTGGCAGGCCCGGGCTCTCTTACCCGCTTCTTCAACAAGCAGGGCCAGTTCTTCATCGACAAGGAAAAGATTGCCGAGGACAAGCTCATGGAGCTGGTGCTCGAAAATGGTGCCGAGGACATGAAGAGCGAGGGCGAAGCCTACGAAGTTCTCTGCCCGATCAGCGAGTTCGACACCGTGTCCCAGGCTCTTGAAGAGGCCGGCATAAGCCCCGACCAGAGCGAAATCGCCTACATCCCCACGAGCGAAATCCCCGTGGGCGACGCCGACACGGCCCGCAAGCTGATGAGGCTCGTTGACGCGCTCGACGGCTTGGACGACGTGCAGAACGTTTACTCCAACGACGACATCGCCGAGGGCCTTGTCGAAGACGAAGAATAGGCGCTTCACCAAGCAATTGCTTTTCAAAAACAGCCGTCGCGGGGTCTTTCTCCGGGCGGCTGTTTTGCGTATGCAAGAGCCTTTTGCAGTTAGTTGGACTCCATCGGCAAGATGATGGATGAGGAGGCTGGGACGGGCCCCTGCCAATCATCGAAACGCAGCCGCCCATTCCTCCGCATAGTGGTTGCGCTACGCGGCCACGCGGCATACACTGCCAGCTTTTTATAACAACCAAACAGAACGCCCTCTCGACGTGAAGATAGTAATCATAGGCTCAGGCACAGGCAGCAACGCCGAAGCAATCCTCGAATGCTGGAAACAGGGAAACTTGGGCAAGGCAGTTCCCGTGGCCATTTTTTCGGACAAGCCCGAGGCGCGCATCCTGACTCTTGGCGCCAAATACGGAGTGAAAGCCGCCTACGTTGACCCGGGCCGATTCAAGACGAAGCTGGACGACGAGGCCGAAGCGCGCTACGTGGACGCGATTCGCGCTGAAGGAGCGGATCTGGTTGTACTCGCTGGCTTTATGCGCGTTCTGCACGAAACCTTTCTCAACGCGTTCGAGGGCAGGATAATCAACCTGCACCCCAGCCTTCTGCCCGCGTTTCCGGGGCTTCACTCCATCGAGCAGGCTTTCAATTACGGGGCAAAATACAGCGGCTGCACCGTTCACTGGGTGACGGCGGGCCTGGACATGGGGCCGATTATCGACCAGAGCGCCGTGCGAATAGAGGCGAACGATACGCTCGACACCCTCGAAAGCAAAGTGCACGCTGCGGAACACTCGCTTCTCCCAGCGGTCATTGCCAAGTTGGCAGAGAGAAGCTAAACTGCGTTTTCATGCGCGCGTTGCCCGTGTTTACCAATCTTCACTTTAGCTAAAACCCATGCCCGACAGGGCGCAAACAACCCCTCAAAACAATATGTTCCACAGAGCACTCCTTGCATCCCTTTTCATGCTGGCTCTTGCTTTCGGCGGCTGCGCCACAAGCGACACGTCATTTCTAACCGAGAGCCATCAGGACGTCACCCTTGCCACCAGCGAAACGCTATTCCTTCAGATGAACGGAATGAACGCTTGGACGGATCAGGAATTCGACCCCCTCATGGGCGTCCGTTACCGCCCAGGCAAGTTCGTGCTCGAAGCGGAAAACGAAGATTACTGGTTCTTCGACGCGCCAAAGCCCCTTGAACTACTGCGCTATGACTTTGGCAGGATTGTCGATGGCATGAGCCTCTGGGGCGGCATCGCCATTAGCAAAGACCCGTCCAACCCCCATCCCGCCGGCGCCTATGCCGATGGCGAGAACGAAAACAAAAAGGTGGTCGTTCACTGGTTCAAAAAGAAGTTCATGGCAGACCGCGGTACAAAGTGGTCACTTAGTACCGACGCGACAAACTAGGCTTTATCTTCATACTTTTCAGGCTAAACATGTTTCAGCTTTTAGTAGAGATCCCCCCGTCGATTCCCGCAGGGTTCGAGGAACGCTTCATGGAGATGGAAATCCCGTCCTGGACCATCCGCGAGGACAGAATAGGGAACCGTCTGGACCTTATCGGCTACTTCGACTTTGAGAAAGAAGGGCTGGAATCCTACAAGGCCATTCGGGAGAGCTTCCCCGAGCTGCCCGAGACGCCCGTTCTAAGCAAGGTGCAGGATCGCGACTGGAAGGACGCCTACCGCGATCATTTCCAGCCCTGGTGCATCGGAGACTTGCACTGGGTGCCAAGCTGGCTGCGCGACAGTTACCCTCTCCCCGAAGGGGCAAACGCCGTGTATCTGGACCCGGGAATGGCCTTTGGCACGGGTAACCACGAAACAACGCGCCTTTGCGCGGTGCGCCTTGTGGAAGCCGCACGCGAATGGGGAGAAAGCGTGCCAGAGCGTTCCGTAATAGACGCTGGCTGCGGCTCGGGCATCCTGGCAATCAGCGCCGCGAAGATGAGCTTTGGCAAGATTTACGGCTTCGACATCGACATGGCCGCCGTGGACATCGCCAAAGAAAACGCGGTGGAAAACCTGATGCAGGACCGAATCGAGTTTGCCGCTGCCGGTATGGAAGCTGGCCTCAAGGACCGTCGCGCGGACATAGTCATGGCGAACATTCTTGCCAACGTGCTTTCGCAGAACGCGGAACGCCTGCTCGACTGCGTGCTTCCGGGCGGCAAGCTGGTCCTTTCTGGCATACTCGCCAAGGAACTTGCGGACGTTAAGGCCGTTTACGAGCCAAACGCCGAAGAAATGTGGGGAGCCTGCGAGATAAAGAGTCGCATCGACGGCGAATGGGCAGACCTGCTCCTTGGCCGCCCATCAAAGCCCGTGGCATAGCCTTTTTGCACCATACGCCCTGCTTGCTGAAGCAAACTACCCCGAAAATGAAAACCATCAATAGATTAAGCCCCAAGTCTTTGTTCTGCACTGTAATGCTCGGCCTTCTGGCCGTAACGATGCTCTGTTCGTGCAGTCATGGCGTGCGCGGGCGTTTGTACGACTCCGGCTCCAAGGGGCAAACCATCACTATGGAACGCGGGGAGCTAGTCGCGATTCGCCTTGCCGTGAACTACACCATCGGGGCGGAGTGGCGCATCACAGAGCTGGACCGCAACGTCGTGGACATGCTGGGCGAGCCGCGCTATTCGGGGAACGTCGTCGCCGGCGGACTGGCACGCATCTACTCGTACACATACGAGTTCAAGGCCGTTTCCAGCGGAACAACGCAACTTGAAATGAAGCAGTTCAAGCCCGGCAGCGAGGAGCCGATAGAGAGCTTCAACGTGACTTTCATCGTGAAATAACACGCACGCGAGGCGGGTGAAACGGAGTCGGCGCAAGAGCGTTGGAGTCCTTCCGCTGCATGCCTTCGACTGACCTCACCACATATGAGCGATACTGCCAAGCCAGCGCCCAAGAGAGAAAGCATGTTGCTGAACATAGTCTGCAACGTGGCCCTGCCTTCGCTAATGCTCATGAAGGGGCAGGCGCTCCTGCACCTTCCCTCTTGGGCCGTGCTGTGCATCGCCCTGGCGTTCCCCGTGGGCTATTTCGTGCACGACCTGCGCAGCCGAGGCAGGCGGAACATCATCTCGATAATCGGCTTTGTCAGCACGCTCATCACAGGAGGCGTGGGCCTTTTGAAGCTGCCTGCGGACCTTATCGCGATAAAGGAAGCCGCCGTGCCGGGTCTTTTCGCTGTGGCAATCCTGCTTTCAAGCGGCACGCGCCACCCCTTAATCAGCGCGT
Source organism: Opitutales bacterium (assembly GCA_016928295.1). GTDB lineage: Bacteria > Verrucomicrobiota > Verrucomicrobiia > Opitutales > Oceanipulchritudinaceae > Verruco-01. Next base: position 20,972 of record JAFGLA010000078.1, on the reverse strand, counting down.
TTCTTCTAAACCCCGACTTTTTCGACGTTGGCAAAATCGAGTCCTCAGTCGAAAAGAGGGGCACGCAAAAGGGCTTTGCCCGCGTGATGAGGCAGGGCACCCTTCTTCTTGCACTTTCCTTTGCACTCAGCTCCGTTCTCAACTACGTGCTCGCCCGCCTCATTGTGCACAGCCCTAGTGGCACCGAGGCATTCAACGTGGAACTGGGCAAGATGCAGGCCCTCAGCTACCCTGTAATAGCCATTCCCGCGACGCTCGTTGGCATGGCGGCGCTGTGGATAGTACTTCGCGGCATAAAGGCAGAGGCCGGGCTTGAGGTGGAGGAGATCTTTCTCGACGGTCGTAGCGCCGATGATACAGACGCGGCAAAAAAGGCTGCGCAGGAGCAGTAACCGATTTCAGGCCTGTTAACAGTGAGTAGTCCGCCCACCTGTAAAAAACATGCTTGCGCTTGTTTTGCGCAACTTCTGTCAATAAACTCGGGTCAAATAAAGCATGAGCCAAAACTCCACGCCCGTCCTCGCTCTTGGAATGCACCGCAGCGGCACTTCCTTTCTGGCAAGCTTGCTGGCGGGGCTTGGCGTGCACATGGGCGAAAGCCTGCTGGCGCCTGACGCTGGCAACCCGCGCGGCTACTTTGAGGAGCTGTCCATTCTGGCTTTTCATAAAAAGCTGCTCTCCACCCGCATGGGCAATGCGCAGACCAGAGCCGATTTCCTACCCAGGGCGGGCTTCTCCCCCGCGTGGAGTGATGAGGAAAGAGCGGAGGCAAAAGCGTTAATCGCAAAGCTCGCCCGCCCGGGCTTCTGGGGCTGGAAAGAACCGCGAAGCTGCCTGTTCCTCCCCCAGTGGCTAGAATTGCTCCCGGATGCGCGCTGCGTGGCCGTATTCCGCCATCCGCTCGAGATCTACTACTCTTTTCTGAAGCGTGGGGACTGGAGCGCCCTATTTGCGCCGGAGAGCATCTTTGAAGCCTGCGCGATGTACAACGAATCCATCATGGCGGCCCGCGAAGCGGCGCCAGAACGCTTCATGGTGCTCGACGCGGCGATTGCGTTCAGGGACATCTCCGCCCTTTCGCAAAAGCTAGCTTCGTTTCTTGGCATGGAAGCGCCCGATTTGTCATCCTTGCCCAAGTTCGCCACGGAGGAGTTTTCAAGCCTTGGAATCGTGCCCGAACAGCATGAGCTAATGAGCCACGTTTACCCGGGCGCGGGCTGGACTTACGAGAGGATGCAGGCAATAGCCGAACAGGCCGCTCCCTTTGCTTCGGACTGCGATGCCGCTCCCCTGCCACCGGCGCTAATGGATCCCATTAACGCGGCAGCAGCAGCAGACAGGGAAAACCATCCCTCGGGCAAGGGCCGTATCCAGCTGGGACAGGCAATTATCGACGCCTTCTGCCTCAACCTGCCCCAGGAGCGTATTTCCAATCTGCGCTCGAATATCGCCGCAAAGGTCGAGGCAGAGCACGCGAAGCTAGCCGCCGAGAGGGACGAATACATCGGCCTTTTTGAAAAGTACAAGACCATGTACGAGAATTACTTTGAAGCATGGAAGGGCAGCGACAGGACGCTGACCGAAACGCGCCTCTGGATCGATAGCGACCTGAAGCCGAAAATCGACCGCTGGCGCAAACAGTTGCAGGACGCTGGGATAGCCTACGAAGAATAGACGCTTGCGTTGGCCAGGCCCCTGACACAGTCACATAGCGAGCTTGACGAACGCAGCAAGCCTGCTAGTCTTCACGGTTTCCCATTGGCCGATGGTGTAATTGGCAACACAGCGGATTTTGGTTCCGTTATTCTGGGTTCAAGTCCCGGTCGGCCAGCCAATTTTGTTTATGAGCCTGTTTTCAGGCTCATTTTTTTTGCAAAAAAACGCGCTTGATAAAAACACACTGCGTCGTGGGCAAAGGACATAATGTTTTTCGCATGCAAAATAATGCGCCGTCATTGCCCTTGATACCTAGCTTACAGCCAATGAGCATTTTAGACTCATAGGTGCTGGAACCAAACGCTTCACATAAATAACAAGTCCCAAGAAAGCTCCATACGCATAGAAGCATACTTAGGCTAATCCTCTGCGTTAGCTCAAATGATAGACTAACACACATTTTGTCTATCAACGGGTTCGCCTCATTATCGAGAATGCAAGTCTGCTTCTTGTAATCAGAGTCAATCCGGCTTTTGGGCTAGGATTGATGACTCCCAATAGACCCATTCATAATTACCCCCCTCCCCTTGAACAAGGGGATTACCCTACCATAAATATCACTCTTGGAGTGTGTTCATAGGATATGAAAGTGACTCCCACAGGTCATAGCGGTCTGTAAGGCCCTGAAAACAGGTAGCATAACTTGTTTAAGTTCTGAAATACTACTTAAACCCAATAACTACCATGATAAGACTAAACACACTGATGAAAGGGGCATACGCCGTATCGGCTCTTGCGCTCCTTCCTTCGGTCTTGTCTGCAGACGCACCAACCAATCTCACGGGTTGGGGTTTCACATCAGACGGCGGTTTTACAATGTCCGAGCCAGTACCCGGCACGGTATCGTTGACCGCAACGTCCCCAAGCACCGGATCTGGTGCTTCACAAGTATCGTTTCGCACACAGTTCGACAGGATAGTGCTGACTCCTGGCGACTCCTTGACACTCACTGGCACACTTGAGATTTCCAGCAGCATCCCTGACGGAAACGCGTATCTTGGCTGGTCCTGGGCCCGCATGGGCTTGTTTGACAGCCACGACAACGCTGGAACTCTGGCCAGCAACACATGGTCCGAAACGGACAACACGGGCTTCTCCGGCTATCTGCTTGTCCTGCCCACCTCATCCTCCGGTGCCAACATCGGCTGGGGCGCAGGTGAAAGCGGAGCTGCCGGCGGTATGCTCAAAGGCAACACTACAGCTTGGTACTCACAGGATGGCGGCGCTGGCCTCGGAGGCGCGGCACAATCTCCTGACACTGCGGGCATCGGCCCGGGAGCGCACAACTTCGAGCTACGCGTAACGCGCCTGGGCTCCTACCTGACCAAGTTCGACTACCTGTTCCGCTCCACAGGAACGGATACCTACATCCTTCAAGACACAGTCTATGACCGTGGCGTGAACAGTGACGGAACTCCGGCAGCCTTGGCGTTCGACTCCATGGGCTTCAGCACTTCCAGCTCCAGCTTTACGGACATGGTGCTGAGCGATGTGCAGGTCACCTATCTTAGCGGCCCATCGACAGACCCGAACAGCCTCTACGACTTCGAGACCACTGACGGGCTTGACGACTGGTTCGCCTGCCCAGCGGCGGAACGCGTAAGGCGCACAACACTGTCCGGCGGCACGATCAACGACCTTGGCGCGTTGGCCATCACGATGCCGGACGGCTTCATCAACTGGGGCGCACAGCTAAGCGTTCCCAGTTACAGCGATATATACCAAGCCATCCGCGCGGCAAAAGAAGCTAGCGTGGACCTGGTACGCTATGCGATACGCTTTGACGTAACGCTTCTTAGCACCAATTCCGGCGGCTACACGGGCGAGGTCAACGCTTTCGCAGCTCTGCAAAGCGGCAGCCACATCAAGCAGTGGGGCACCGGCGAGAGCGAGCCCCTGACCATGACTTGGGATTCGGACAAGACGGGCACTTTCACCGCCGATCTGTCCCTGTGCGAAATGGACATGAGCGCCGCAACGCTGAACTTCTACATCGGCCTTCAGGCAGACACAGCGTCCGCCTACACGGTCCTGATCGACAATGTTCGCCTTGCGGAACTTGAGCCGACAACGGAACTTCGTCAGGAAGTGGCCCATAAATACCTCAACACCAATGTGGACGCCGACGGTTATGCCTGCCCCGACGGAATGGGCTGGGCATGGGTCAGCGAGTATCCATTCATATACAGCTACGATCTGGACGCTTGGCGTGAACCGACTTCAGAATACACCTTCGGCTGGCTATGGATGTCCGGCAACTTCAACACCGGAACCTGGTTCTGGGACTATTACACCGAAAAATGGTTCTATAGCGACAGGGCATCATGGCCTTGGGCATACTTCCATGAAGACGACCAGTGGGTGTATCTCGCAGACGGTGGCTTCGCAATCGTCCGTTCTTATGAACAGACACCTGACGCGCTCGTCCTCAACGACGGAGTAACAGAGGTTACTGCCGCCAATTGGGAGACACGCCGCAGCGAGATCAAGGAGCTGTTCATGGAGCACATGTACGGCCACCTCTTCGAGGAACCGGAAATCGAAATCCTATCCGAGACGGAGTGGACAGACAACACCTACTACGGTGTGAAGAGCAAGGTTCTCACAGTGCAGATGACCGTCGGAGAAAACTCCGTAACGACCAGCATGTATGTTGACCTTCCGTTGACTGCATCCGAAGAGAACCCGATGCCTGTCATCATGACCAAGGAGGACCTCTTCAACTGGGGCGGCACCCTCTACGACATGAGCCAGAGCAGCCGCAAGCCTTACACCGACCTCGGATGGGCCGGAGCTGGCATCAACTTCACAGACTTCGCACCCGACAGCACCGACGCACGCACAGGTCTCTACTACGACCTTTACGGCGAAGATGCAGACACGGGCGCCCTGATGGTCTGGGCATGGTGCTATTCACGCCTTATCGACGTGCTGGAAATGAAGGCATTCCCGGAAATCGACCTCACCAAAATCGGCGTCACGGGGCACTCCCGTTACGGCAAGTGCTCGCTACTGGCCGGCGCATTCGATGAACGCATCACCCTTACCGCCCCCAGCCACTCCGGCTCAGGCGGCACAGGCTCGTTCATGAACTGGTTTGCCGGTGCGGAACCAATCAACGCCTCCGCAGGCGGTTCTGGTTTCTGGTATTGCCCGAACTTCCAGAACTACAAGGACGCACCGCAGACACTGCCAGTTGACACGCACCTGCTGACTTGCTTGGTAGCCCCGCGTGGCCTGATTCAGATTGAAGGCACTAACGACTCCGGCACCGGACCGAAAGCTGTTCAGCTTTCCTACATGGCCGCGGCTCGCGTTTACAAGGCACTTGGCGCTGAAAACATGCTCGGCATTCGCTTCCGCCCTGTCGGACACGTAGGCAATGACGGCGACGTCATCAGCTTCGCCAACTTCCTCTGGTTCGAAGGCACGCTTGACGAAGGCTTCAACTTCCTGCCCTACCCGATTGAACCGGAACCTGTCGTTCCAATGTTCGATTAGTTCAGACTCTGGTAAGTTGAATAATTGTGCTTGAGCACAAAAATCAAAAGGCTCCCGTTTTCGGGAGCCTTTTTTTGCAAAGAAACGCCGCAGTGTTCATCCAGCCTTGTTTTTTGCCTGGGGGCGAAACCTGTCTAAATCGCCCTTTTCGCGTAAAACCTGACTGAAAGCCACTGCGGCAAAATTGGACACGGCGCGGTGTTGATGGCCGCCCGCGTGGAGACTTACATCTTCCTATACGCCTGCCGCCAGAGACTTGGCAGAGAAGCCGTTCTGGTTGAGCACTCTGGCTGCAAAATAGCTGGTTTTGCCCAGCGCGCAGACCGTGACGACGGGGCGGCTCTTGTCCAGCTCTCCCATGCGGGCGCGCAAGCAGTCCATCGGTATGCTGGTCGCGTTGGGACGCGGTGCACTCTGGAATAGCTTCGCCGGGCGCACGTCAATGACTTGGGCCAAAGCATCTTTCGGAAGCTCGTTTACCTGCGTAAGCAAGCCGTCCACGAGGTTCTCGGCCGCCAGTCCCGCAAGGTTCACAACGTCCTTTGCACTGCCAAAAGGCGGAGCGTAGCAGAGTTCGAGATTCGACAAGTCCTCGATGCACATGCCTGCCGCTATCGCCGTCGCGATTACGTCGATGCGCTTGTCCACACCCTCCTGCCCGCTGGCTTGGGCGCCAAGTATGCGCCCCGTGCCCTCTTCCCATATTACGCGCAGCGTAATGGGTGTCGCGCCCGGGTAGTAGGAGGCGTGGTGGTTATCCTTCACAGTCACAGCTTTGTATGCGATGGCTTCGCTTTTGAGGCGTTTCTCGCTCCATCCCGTCATCGCGCAGGTAACACCGAATGCGCGCACAACAGCCGTCCCTATCGAACCCGGGTACGGTCTTGCCGATTCGGGGTCCATCATATGGCATGCCGCCAATCTGCCCTGCCTGTTTGCGGGGCCTCCAAGCGGGACTGCCGAGGGCCTGCCTGTAATGCGGTCAAAGGATTCCACCGCGTCGCCAGCGGCGTAAATATCCGGGTCGCTTGTCTGCATGAACTCGTTGACGACGATGTGGCCGCGCTTGCCAAGGGTGAGACCGGCCGCTGCGGCGAGAGAGCTGTCCGGACGAACGCCAATCGATAGCACGACTATATCGGCCTCGATGCTTACGCCGCCGGAAAGGCGGCACTGGAGGGAATCGCCCGCGCTTGCAAAGCCTTCGATGCCGCTGCCTAAATGCACGTCCACACCGTTTTGCCTTAGTTCGCGAAGCAGCTGCCCTGTCATGTCGGCGTCCAGTTGCGGCAGTAGCTGGGGCTGAAGCTCCACAAGGCTTACGTCAAGGCCGAGGTGACGGAACTGCTCCGCCATTTCCAGCCCGATGAAGCCCGCGCCGACGACCACGGCCTTGCGCGCCTTGGCGGCTGCGGCCTTGATTGCGTCCATGTCCTGAAGGTTGCGCAGGGTGTGGATTCGCGGGTCGTCGATGCCCGGAAGCGGTGGGCGCAGCGGCGAGGCGCCCGGGGCGAGCAGCAACTTGTCGTAACTTAGCCATTCGCCTTCTTCGGTGCCGGTTTTGCGCACGCGTACCCGCTTTGCGGCCCTGTCGATTTCGACCGCTTCGGTGTTAGTGCGCACCTCCAGCCCGAGCATTGCCGAGAGGCTTTGCGGGGTGTGAATGCTGAGAACGTCGCGGGAAGCAATCTCTCCGCCAATGTGGTAGGGAAGGCCGCAGTTGGCAAAGGACACGTCCGGGCCGCGCTCGACAATGGTTATGGATACCTTTTCGGACAGTCGCCTTGCGCGCGCCGCACAGGAGGCTCCGGCGGCAACGCCGCCAATAACGACAATTTTCAAATCTTCCCTTGGCATAATCTTGTTTGCTGCTGACAGTTGTTTTGAAAGACGCGCCGATTGAGCTGCGTCCATAAAGTGAGAACCGCGTGATAGGGCCACCTCTAACAACTTTGATTTCTGCTACGAACGGTCTTTGCGGCGGCTGACTTCGTTTCGGAAGCTCGCCGGATTTCTCCAATACTACTCACTTCCGAAGCCTTGTCATCCATCCGCAAATCTTCGTTCTCGCTACGAAACCAGTTGTTAGAGGTGGCCATAAGTTAAAACTTCCACTTCGGGGAGTGTCTTACTGATGCTCGTCGGGCGCGGCATTTGCGCCCTGACGCATGATTTCGGCAAGGCCCTCGCGCACCAAACGCGCGGCCATGAGGAACTTGGCATTCGACACGCGGTAGAATGATGCCCTGCCTTCACGACGGACGTTGAGGCAGCCCTTGTCCCGCATAACGCGCAGGTGCTGGGACACATGCGGCATAGACAGGCCCAGCGTCTGCGCCATGTCCGAGACGGAGCGTTCACCTTCTCCGATCAGGAACATGATGCGCAGACGGTTCGGGTCCGAAAACACGGAACAGAACTGGGCGTGCCTTATGAAAAAGCAGGACTCGGGGCCATTCGATTCCTTGCATGGTTGCATCATTACGCAATGATGCATATTCGCATATGCAAGTAAAGCGAGATTTTTGTCCATTTAAGAACAAGAAGCATTCTTCAGGCCCTTGTCTGCCTGCCGCCTTTGAAAACATAGACAAGACGCCCATTCATCAGATTGTACGAGATGAATCCAAAATAAAAGGCTGCCCGGGTTAATCCCGAACAGCCCTTTGAAATGCCTTTGCAGTACCAGCTTAGAGCTTTGCGATAATCGCAGCCGCCATCTCCTTTGTGCCGACGCTGGCACCTCCGAAGGCTATGTCGCCCGTGCGCGTGCCGCCTGCAACAGCCGCCTTCACGGCCTTTTCCATCGCAGTGGCGGCCTCTTCCATGCCGAAGCTGTGGCGAAGCATCAGCGCGGCGGATAGGATCTGCGCACAGGGATTTGCAATGCCCTTGCCCGCGATGTCCGGCGCGCTGCCGCCAGCGGGTTCGTAGAGGCCGAAGCGAAGGCCATGGCTGTTCATGCCAAGGCCGAGGCTGGCGCTGGCCATCATGCCGAGGCTGCCGCAGACCACGCTCATCTCGTCGGAGAGTATGTCGCCGAACATGTTCTCGGTGAAGAGCACGTCAAACTGGTTCGGATCGCGCACCAGCTGCATCGCGGCGTTGTCCACGTAAAGATTCGTCAGGGCGATGTCGGGCGCGTTCTTGGCAAAATACTCTGCCACGGTCTTGCGCCAGAGAACGGAAGTTTCAAGCACGTTGGCCTTGTCCACCGAGCAGACCTTCCGCCCGCGACCACGCGCGGTGTCGATTGCGACCTGTGCTATGCGTTCGATCTCGCTCGTCTTGTACACCATCGTGTCGATGGCCTGCTTTTCGCCGTTATCGAGCGTTCCCGTGCTCTTGGGCTGGCCGAAGTAGATGCCGCCGGTAAGCTCGCGTATGCACACGATGTCAATGCCGTTCGGGATGCGCTCGCGGCGCAGGGGGCTGGCGTCTGCAATCTCGGCGTAGAGAAGGCCGGGACGCACGTTCGCAAAGAGCTGGAAAATCTTGCGCAGGGGCAGTAGCGCGGCGCGCTCGGGCTGCTCGTTGGGCGGGAGGCTTTCCCACTTCGGCCCGCCGATGCTGCCAAAGAGAATGGCGTCGCCACTGCGGCAGAGTTCCACAGTGGATTCCGGCAATGCCTTGCCGTGGTTGTCGATGGCAGCGCCGCCGACGTCCGCCCACTTGTACTCCATCGTGAAGTCGAACTTCTTCGCCACAACGTCGAGAACTTCGAGGGCCACTTTCATCACTTCCGGACCGATGCCGTCACCCGGAAGAACCGCAAACTTTATGTTGGTGCTCATTGTCAATTAGCCGACAATTGCACAATGAACCTGCCAAGCGCAACAGCGAAGACAGAGCTTGGCCGTTGCGCTTGCGGCAAATCCCCACTCGCCCTATCGACCTACCTCAGGCCCTTGGAGGCCAGATGGGGGACGTATTTCTGATCGCTGCCCATGATGTGGCCCTTGAGCCAGTCTTTCAGGAAGTTGGCAAGGTTGAGCGTCAGGCTCAATTTTCCCGCCGCACAATCCTTCTGCATGGCAAGGACCTTGGCGGTAAACTCCTCGTGCACCTTTTTGTGCGCCGCGTAGTCGGGATAGCCCGCCTTCACCATCAGGCGCTCCTCCGCCGAGAAATGGGATACCGTGTATTTAACAAGCTCGTTGAGAATGGGGGTGAGCAACTGCTGCGCCTGCCCTTTGCTCATCGCGTCGTAGAGGGCGTTTATCAGCTCGACGAGCCTTTTGTGCTGGTTGTCGATTTCGCGAATACCGGTGTTGTAGGAATCGTTCCAAATGAAGAATGCGGCCATGTTTTATTATCGAGAGGGTTGTTTCACTGAAGAGAGAGAGGCGGAGGCGATGGCCTCCTAACAGCAAGAGGCATTCCAGCGATAATCATTCCAGACTCTTTGCACGATGATGCATCAGGAAGATTAGCAAGTCCGTTCAATTGCGAATGCGACAGAAGGCGCATGGTGGCGCGCCGCAGGCACTCTGCTTCGCGATGAGTGCGCTTTGCGGTTGCGAAACACAAAACCAAGTGTAAGCTCTTGCCCTTTGGGCCGGGGGATACACTGCCTTCGGCACTTTTAAAAATCAATAGACAGGCAAGGTAAAGACGTGGCACTCATCCCTTTTAACGGCAGGATTATCGCGGATTGCGGCATCAGCTTCGGAGACGAAGGCAAGGGTCGCCTGATACCCGAAATCATCGCTGAACTCAAAGAAAGCACTGGTTTGGAAAAGCCCGTGGAGATGGTGCTAAAGGTCAACGGAGGCGCAAACTCCGGCCACACTTGCGGCGGGCTGAAGCTGAATCTCTTTCCCGCCGGTGTCGTCAGCGCAAGCGTGCCCTGCCTTGGCATAGGCGCAGGCGTAGTGGCAGATCCGCGCAAGTTCGTCTGGGAAGCCGCCTACATAGAGCAGAACGGTTACAGCGTCATGCCGCGCCTTCTCATCGACGAGAAGACGATGCTTTCGGACGTTTCTCACCGTATGCTGGACCTTGCCTGGGAGCACTACCGTGTGAACGTCATCGGGGATGTTTCGCGAGGCAGCACCGGGCGCGGCATATCGCCAGCTTACTGCGACGAAACCTCCCACCTTCAGATTTTCTACTACGAACTGCTTGGCGACCGCGCCGAGTTCGCCCGCAAGATGAAGAACCGCCTTGAGCGCGCCGCGAAGACCATCCGCTGCGTGTGCGAGGTGGACGAAGAGATGTGGAGCGGCTTCTTCGACGTTCTTACAAACGCCGAAGTCCGCGCGAACGCGAACCTCATCGAGTCCGGCCGCTTCACGAAGAACGAGTTCGACTTCACCCGCTTCAAGGGCGATGCGCCCTTCACGTTCAACGTGGACGCCGTCGTCGAGACCTACTGGAACGCGGGCCAGATTTTGCGCAACAACATTGGCGAGTTGCGCGAAAAGGTGCTGGGCATTCTGGACCGTGGCCGCTACATCGTGGCGGAGTTCGGCCAGAGCTTCTGGCTGGACAAGCGTTTCGGCTTTACGCGCAGCCTTACCGCCTCGCACACCTGTGCGCAGGAGTTTTTCAACAGCGCCTGCGTACCGCTGAAGCCCCTGCACGTTGTGGGCGTGGCCAAGGCGTACGACACCAAGGTGGGCAACCACGTTTTCATCACCCAGATGCCCGACGAGCACCCGCTCGCAAAGAAGCTCAAGGAGCTTGAATACGGCACTTCCACAGGGCGCCAGCGCATGGTCGGCTGGTACGACGCGGTGGAAAAGGGCGACGCGCTGCGCTACGCCGGTTACGACGACATGATGATAAACAAGCTGGACGCACTGAGCTATTCCGGCTCCTGGAACGGCGGCGAACTGCTTATCTGCACGCACTACATAGACCGCGACGGCAAGCCCGTGTACCATGTACCGCGCAACGGTGCCGTGCACGAGACCTTGCGCCCGAGCTACATCCAGCTCCCGGGCTGGAGCGAGGACATCAGCGCGATCCGCAGCTTTGCCGATCTGCCAGCCAACGCGCGCCGCTACATCGCCGCGATGGCGAAGACGACGCTGGACGTGGCCTTCCGCGGCCAGCAGCTCCCGGGCAGCCTGCCCAACCTGCGCTACGTGGGCGTCGGCCCGCTTCCGAGCCAGATTATCCGCGACATTCCCGAAATGCCGGAACTGCTGAAGCTGGCCTAAGAAAGCGTCTGCAAATATACGATCCGATTAGGCGAGCTGGGGTTTTAGCCGAAAAGACACCCGCTTACAGTCGGGAATTTCTGCTTACAAAAGCAGTATAAGGCAACATGGAGCATTCACGCCTGCACGATAGCAAAGACTCACATCCACACTTGACGCCATATGTGGCGTGTTATATGTTGATTCATGGACCAAAACGCCATTTTAGGCGTATAACATGAAAATCACCTCAAGTATCACGGAAAGTGTGCTCCTCGCTGAACTGGGGGGACGGCTTGCCCGGATTCGTCTTGAAAAAAACCTCACGCAGGATGAACTTGCACGCGAGGCTGGCATCGGGCTAAGAACGCTGCAAAGGCTGGAGTCCGGCTCGGTGGCTTCGCGCCTGTCGAGCTTTGTCCGCGTATGCCGCGTGCTGGGGCTTGCGGGGAATCTGGACCTGATTGCGCCCGAAAGCGGCATAAGTCCGATGGCGCAACTCAAACGGGACAAGGCCCTTCCCCAAAGGGCGGGTCGCAAGAAAAAGCCTGACAAAGAAAACGGCCGGTGGAGCTGGGGAGAATAGCGACTATGGCAGACAATTTCGCAGTGGAGGTAAGGCTCTGGGGGCGCACGATCGGCGCTGCGGCCAAGGCGGAGGGAGATCCCTTTGTCAGCTTCCAGTATTCGCCACCGTTTGCAAACAGCGGCATGGAAGTATCGCCCATCACGATGCCTCTTTCCACAAGGGCCTATCGCTTCGCAGAGCTTTCCCTTGATAGCTTTCGCGGCCTTCCGGGCCTGTTGGCGGACTCTCTGCCGGATAAATACGGCAACGCGCTGATAGATTCCTGGCTCGCGTTGCAAGGACGCAGCCCGGACAGCTTCAGCGCGCTGGAACGGCTTTGCTACACAGGCTCGCGCGGAATGGGCGCCCTCGAATACCGCCCCCTTGTCGGACCAAGGGCGGCACGCTCGCCCACTCTGGAAATCGACAAACTGGTGGCGCTCGCCTCGGACATACTTACAAAGCGCGGTGAACTTGGCGCAAACTTCGCCAAAGGCCGCCGCGCCAAGGCGCTTGCCGACATTCTGCGAGTCGGCACATCCGCTGGCGGAGCCAGAGCCAAGGCCGTGATCGCGTGGAACAGCAAGACCAATCAGGTCCGCTCCGGCCAGGTCCCCACGGATTCATCCTTCAGCTACTGGCTGCTCAAATTCGACGGTGTGGCCAACAATCGCGACAAAGAGCTGAACGACCCCAAGGGCTTCGGCGCGGTCGAATACGCCTATTCGCTCATGGCCAAAGCGGCAGGCATAAACATGAGCGAATGCCGCATTCTGGAAGAGAACGGACGCCGCCACTTCATGACGCGCCGCTTCGACAGGCTTGACGGCGGGGAAAAGCTGCACATGCAGTCGCTGGGCGCCCTCGCGCATTACGATTTCAACATGGCTGGAGCCTATTCGTACGAGCAGGCCCTTGGCGTAATCCGCCGACTGGGGCTAAAAATGGAAGATGTCGAGCAGCAGTTCCGCCGCATGACGTTCAACATCGTGGCCCGCAATCAGGACGACCACGTAAAGAACATCGCCTTCCTGATGGACAAGGGCGGGAACTGGTCTCTGGCACCGGCCTTCGATGTCACGTACAGCTTCAACCCTGCGGGCGGCTGGACAGCCACTCACCAGATGACGATGAACGGCAAACGCGACGCCTTCACTAAGAACGACTTTCGCGAATGCGCGCGCAACTGCGGACTCAAGCAGGGCAGAGCGGACGCGATTCTGGGCGAGATTGTCGAAGTGGTATCCCGCTGGAAAGGATTTGCCGACGAGGCGGGCGTTGAAAAGCGCATGATTAAGCAGATTGAAGCGACCCACAGGTTATCCTTCGAGCAAGGCTCATAAATGCTCAAGGCCGCGAATTGCCCTTTTTACACTGTATCATCACTATGGACGCCGTATGAGCGAGTGCCGCACTTATCGCGGGCGCATAGCCCCCACCCCGTCGGGACAATTGCACATAGGCCACGCGCGCACCTTTCACATCGCACATGAACGGGCCAGAAGCGCGGCTGGAAAGCTCGTTTTGCGCATAGAAGATTTGGACTCGGCAAGGTGCAAGGACGAGTATTCACGCCAGATGATGGCCGACCTCGAATGGCTTGGCATCCGCTGGGACGAGGGGCCAGACCGCTGCGGGGCGTTCGGGCCGTATGTGCAAAGCCTTCGCATTGAGCACTATCTGAAGGCGTGGAAGCGCCTTGAAGAGGCTGGCGTCATCTACCCTTCGCCCCATTCGCGCAAAGATGTGGAGCTGGCTCTGAGCGCCCCGCACGAGGGCGAGGGAGAGCCGGTGTTCCCCGTGGAACTTCGTCCCGCCACTGCGCGCAGAGCCGATGCGCCATCGGGCATGAACTGGCGCTTTCGCGTGCCAGACGGCGAGAGCGTCCGTTTTGTGGACGAGTGCGCGGGGGAGCAGGAGTTTGTCGCTGGAAAGGACTTTGGGGACTTCCTTGTGTGGCGCAAAGACGGCTGGCCCAGCTACGAACTGGCGGTCGTCGTGGACGATGCGGAAATGCAAATAAGCGAGGTAGTGCGAGGGGCTGACCTATTGCTATCAACCGCGCGGCAACTGCTTCTGTACAAAGCTCTCGGCTGGACTGCGCCGCGCTTTTTCCACTGCCCGCTCGTGCGGGATGCCGAGGGCAGACGCCTTGCCAAGAGGTCCGCCGGACTGTCCGTTGCGAAGTTGCGCGAGGAGGGATTTTCCTCCGAAAAGGTGCTCGCACTGGCCAATACCCGAATGGGATAAAAGAGCACAAAGCCTCTTTGTTAACAAGGCTGTTCGTCCGATTTACCTTTTGTGATGCATGTGCGAAAATTTCTCTTGGCTTGGAGTTAGCTCGAACCCGTATTCTCTAAAAAGCCCACTTTCTATTAGAAAGGAATACCCCTTGGATAAGCCCCATTCCATCAACGAGTTCAGCAAAATCGTAGGCCTTTCGGCCCATACATTGCGCTATTATGAGAAAATCGGCATTTTGCCGCGTATTCAGCGCGACTGGAGCGGAAACCGCCTTTACAACGAGGATGACGCCCACTGGGTAGGCTTCATCAAGTGCCTCAAGTCCACGGGTATGCCCATAGAGAAAATTCGCGAGTACGTGGAGCTGGACGAGGATGAACCGGACACCATCGAGGCGCGGCGCAAGATGCTGGAGCAGCAGCTTGTGGAGGTGAAAGACCGCATTGCGGAGTACCAACATTACAGCGAGGTGCTCGAATACAAGCTACAGTATTTCAAGGACATCGTCGCCCGCACTCCGGCCCGGGACCGCATGGGTCGCAAGTAAAAAGACAGCCGCGCGAGCGCCAGTCAGCATCGCACACGGGCAGCCTCAAAATTTCCGGGAATGGTTGTATTTTACGTAAAAACAAAGAGCGTCGGGGCTCCCATTCCCCGACGCTCGGATGTTACCCATTACTCCCTATGTATCGCATTACCTACTGCGAAATAAAAGACCCTCCGGAAGAGTGAGAACCGCTGTGGCTAAGAACGGCCTCCCTGTTCTGAGGCAGGAATCCGCCCCTTGCAGGTGCCGCCTTTGCCTTGGACTTTGGAGGAGGCACCCGGCGGGATGGCTCCACAGCGAGGGAGCTGTGGAATGACTCACTTGCAGGATGATGGCCGGATGCCTCCCCACTTGAATTGCTTCCTTCGACCAGCTCGACCAGCTCGCCAACGAAGTCCTGAAGCGACAGTGCCTGCGCATTCAGTTCCTCCGCAGAGGCGGCTGTTTCTTCGGAATTGGCCGCGTTGCTCTGTATGGCCTTGTCCAAATCGGCGGTCGCTGTGCTGATCTGCTCGATACCACGTGCCTGCTCGTCGGAGGCTGTTGATATGTCTGACATCAGTGTGGCAAGGCTGCGCGTGTCCTTTTCCACGCCCTTGAAGCGCTCGAACACCTCTTCGACAAGCCTTCCGCCAACGGATACGCGATCCATGGTGCCTTCGATGATTTCAGTCGTGCTCTTGGCCGATTCCGCCGCACGGCGGGCAAGGCTCCGCACCTCGTCCGCAACGACTGCGAACCCTGCGCCAGCTTCACCGGCACGAGCCGCTTCGACAGCCGCGTTCAGGGCGAGAAGGTTCGTCTGGAAGGCGATTTCGTCGATCGTCTTGATAATCTTCTGCGTCTCTCGGCTCGCTGTATCAATTTCCTTCATCGACTGGGCCAGCTTGTTCATGGATTCGCCGGAGCTTTCCATGTTGTGCTGCGCAGAGTTGACAAGATTCAGCGCCTGACGGGAGCTTTCCGCGTTCTGCTTTGTCATGGAGGACATTTCCTCCAGCGAGGACGATGTTTCCTCCAGCGTGGACGCCTCTTCCGAAGAGCTTTCCGCAAGACTCTGGCTCGCCCCGCTCATCTGCGTGGAGGCGCTCGAAACCTGCATCGCGCCCTCGCGAATGCCTATGATGACATTTCGCAGGGTCTTGGTGATGTATGAAATGGACAGCGTCGAGTAAAGAAGACCAAGAACGATGGCCACAATCGCCGTAACCGCCAGAATTAGCTGCACGCGAACGATCTGGTCGTGCACCTGCAAGGTAAGCTGCCGCTGGTCAGCAATTGCGCTGTCCTGAATGCTGTTTACTGCCTCGCTTATACGCGGACCTATCGCCTCTATGTCTTTGAGCCTAGCAAGCCCGTTGGAGGTCTCCCTATAAAGAGTGTCCCAGTTGGCTTCATAGGCTTTTAGCGTAGTTGTCAGCGTGGCAAGAAGCTCTTTGTCCACATCGGTTTTAGCAATGGAGTCCACACTCTTGCGCAAGATGCCTAGCTGCTTAATGGAGGCGTCGGCTTCCTGCTGAGTTTTTAGAAATATGTATCTTGTTATGACAAGGCGGGTAAGTAGCATGTCCTGCCTACCCTGCCCAATGGCAATGACCAGTTCGGTGTCGTTTGCCGCCTGTGCTTTTTCAAGCATGGTGCGCATCGTGTCTTCGAGACGCCAGCCGTTTGGCACCATCTGTTCGGTGACCAGGTGGTCAGCCACGATGAGGCTCTTTTCCATCATGGCGTAATTTTCGCCATAGGACTTGAGTTCCTTGCGGATGGTCTCGATCAGGCGCGAACGCTCAGGACTGTTCATAATCGCAACAGCCTCCTGCGCAGTGGCTTCGGTTTTCTTTATGCCGTCATATACCAAAGCCTTCGTTTCCTCATTAGGCCTGCGTATGAACATATTCGCGCTCATACGCATAATGAGAGACTCTTCCAGAATCTGGTTGGACGCGTCGGCAATCTCTGCTAACTCCTCCGTTTTTGTGAAAGAATTCTTGTTGGAGTTCAGACTCCATGCCCCAACGCCACCAACGGCGACAAGCATAGTCAACAAACCACCAACGACAAGCCACAGCCTGCGGCCCATTGTCATTTTCTTCATTGCGTTACCCTCTAGTAGTGTTTCTTAGCCATCACTGAAGGAAGCTGTTTCCCTGTCAGCCTCCGTGCTTCATCAAACATAGTATCATCCTGCTTTGATACATCAGTTTGAGTTACTCAAATCGGAACATATTTCAGAAACATTACCTAATTTTTTGTACCAGGATGTTAAACTTGGCTTCAAATCGCTTGGCGAACTGGGGCCTGCATTCCTGTCTATGGACCGACTAAGTAACTGCTTTCAATGAGTTTGGAGAACATGTGCGCCGGACATATTCCATGCGCCTCCTAAGTCTTCACAGAAAGCGAAACGGCTAAGAATACTGCCGCATTTTCATGCTGCGCCGAGACAGCGGATCACAGTCTCGCGCATCACGGCTTCCTGCTCTGTCGAGCGGGAGATGGACTGCTCGAAGGCTTTCACAAACTCAAGCTGAAAGCCGATTATGCGCTTGGTTCTCAGGCGCTTGGCCGTGTCCAGAAGCCTGTTCAGATAATACGGGTTCTGCGTAAACACGTTACTGCTGCTCTTGCTGTCCGCCCCCTCAAATGCCGAGCCGTAGCGCAATGCCGCGCTCTCAAGCCCCTGCTTGCTAACGCCTCCTGAAAACAGCCCCGCGTCGTACAAAACGCGCAGCTGCAGAAGCAGGCGCGCCCTGTTCTGGAGCGAGGTAAGAAGCGGGCGAATATCGTTGCCAGAAAAGAAATGCCTGCGGACTGCCCCCAGCGCCTCGTCCAGATCCAGGCTGTAAAATGCGTCAACAGCCTCGAAAAAATCGCCCTCGCCAAAAGGCGGCACGAGGGAATGGACCATTTCCATCGTAATCTCGCTGCCTTGTCCATCGGCGTAAAGGGCGAGCTTTCGCGCCTCCTCCATGGCCATGCGGCTGTTGCCGTGGATTTTCTCCAAGAGCGCATAGGCAACGTCCGGCCTTATGTGCTTTCCGGCAGCCTTCAGCTCTTCCTCCAGAATGCGCTGGGCTGCGTCGCCCTTGCCCTCTCCGCCGACAAACCGGACATCCCCCGCACCTTGAAGCTGCTTGTATTCACGGCGACGCCTGTCTATCGGGCTTGCGGTTATCAGGACGCCTATTTCGGCAGGATTAAGTCCGGCAAGGACCGCTATCAGCTTCTCCACAAGCGCCTTGGCCCCCTCCGAACGTCCGGTCGGCGTGTCGGCAAGAAAGGATACGTTGCGAAGCCATACGCATTTGCGCCCGCCGAACATGGGCATCGTCATTACTGCCGCAATGAAGCCCGACACGGCATGTTCGACCTCTGATAGGTTGCCCGCAGCCCCGTCAACAATCTCCCGCGAATACTCGTCCTCGACCTCTTTGCACAGCTCTTCCCAACGCGCGGCACCTTCGCGGGCGACAAGGTAGTCGTCCGCGCCGCAGATAAGGGTGAAAGCCGCAGAAGCCATGTATTAGCAATGCCAGAAAGCCGCGCATTTGGCCAAGCCAAGAAAACGCAGCAGGTGTATTTTAGAACAAGTAACACTCCTTGGGGAGCGTCTGCAAATATAACTCCTTAGCGCCTGAAGCGGTAGGAACTCTTGGGTTTGCTCTCCATCACCCAGTTCCAGAAGGCGAGTAAAACGCGGAAGGGGAAGGACAGGATGAGCCAGGGCCAGTTGCGCACGGGCCTGCGCGAAGTGACGGTACGACGCGATACGGCCAGATCCATCATGCGGACCCGACGGGACAACTTGTGTGACCTGCGCGGCAACATAAAGAAGGAGGATACGGACTGTATGGACACACTCAAGCGCACAGCAAAAAAATCGCCTTGGGGCGCTAAAAAAGACGATTTTCAAGCATTTCCCATGTGCAAAGCGCATCCAACTGACAAAGACGGCACAATCGTCCCTTGAGGGGCCTGCCTTATTGGCAACTGCCTGCATCTGAGTATTGCACAGAAGGCAAAAGACCTATCTACTCTTTACCCCATATGACGTTCAGGAGTAAGTTGGAACATTGCTGGAAAGAGAACCGTTCGATGGTATGCGTCGGACTGGACCCAGACCGTGCAAAGATTCCTGAACATCTCTCCAAGGACGCGGATGTCATATACTCGTTCAACAAGGCGATCATCGACGCTACAGCGGACCTAGTCTGCGCTTACAAGCCGCAGTTCGCCTACTACGCCGGTCAGAACGCGCTCGGCTCTTTGCGCAAGACACTAAGCTACCTGCGCGAGACCTATCCGGACGTACCGGTAATTCTCGACGTGAAACGTGGCGACATAGGCTCGACCGCCACGATGTATGCGCGCGAAGCCTTCGACCACTACAAGGCGGACGCTGTCACCGTGAACCCTTACATGGGCGGAGACACACTCAAGCCCTTCTTGGACGACGCCGAAAAGGGCGTTGTCGTTCTCTGCCGCACATCGAACCCGGGTTCGGTTGACTTCCAGGACCTGCGCATTCAGGGAGACGGGCGCAGACTCTTTGAAATAGTCGCCGAAAAGGCCGCCAAGGAGTGGAACTACAACAACAATGTAGCCCTTGTTGCCGGTGCAACATTCCCGGAAGACCTCGGCTGCATCCGCTCGATAATCGGCGACATTCCCCTGCTAGTGCCGGGCGTGGGCGCACAGGGCGGAGACGTGGAGGCAGTGCTAAAGCACGGCCTTGACAGCCGCGGCGAAGGGCTGGTCATCAACTCCTCGCGCGGAATCCTCTACGCCGGGCGCGGCACGGACTTTTCCACCCGAGCCAGAGAAGCCACGCTACTTTTGCGCGACCAGATTAACTCGCTCCGCTAGACGCATAACGCGCCGCGAAGGCTCCTGACGCGCCTAAAGGCGTGCACTCCAAACGCTTGCCTAATTGTGCCGATGCTTGCCGGAATGGCAGCTTGCGCTAAAGCGTGCGGATGCACAAAGTGTATCGGACAGTAATCAAAAAGGTCCGATGTCGCAAGACGCACCCATTGAAGCAAGTCTGGACAAGCTAGGAACGCTCACGCTACGGCTGAGCGGGCGCTTCGACATGTCCGTCTCCTGCATTCGCTGCGGCAGCGCACACATAATGCTCTCGCAGGGGGCAAAGACTCTGCGCTACGAAGACCACGGCCTTGAAGAATGGGACAGCAGCCTTGTCGCCACCCTTTACGACTTGGAGAGACGAGCGCGGGAGCTTGGGGCGAAAATCGAGCGCGAGGCACTGCCGGAACGCCTTTGCGAACTGCTCGAAATGGCCGCTATTCCGGGCAATCAGGCAGGGCATCAGCCCAAGCCGCCTCACGGCCTTGTGCGCGGAATCGGCACTTTGACAACAGAGGCATGGATGGAGTTTCTCCGCTTTCTGGAGTTCTCGGGCAACACCACGCTATCATTTCTGGACCTGATCCGTGGGCGCTCCAAAATGCGCTGGCGGGACTTCTGGGCGCTCATGCAGAACGTCAGCGTCGAGGCCCTGCCGATTGTGGCCCTTATCAGCTTTCTAGTAGGCATAATCATCGCCTTTCTCGGCGCGGTGGTTCTTCGCCGCTTCGGTGCGGAGTTCGCCATCTCCTACCTTGTGGGCTACGGCATTCTGCGTGAAATGGGCGCGATTATGACGGGCGTCATCATGTCCGGCAGAACGGGCGCCGCTTTCGCAGCGCAGCTTGGCTCGATGAAAGTGAGCGAGGAAATAGACGCCTTGCAGACGCTTGGCATTTCTCCGAACGAGTTCCTTGTACTGCCACGAATGATTACGCTCGTGCTAATGATGCCCGTTTTGACGGTGTTTGCGGATCTGGTGGGCATAATCGGCGGCTACATCGTCGCAGTTGCCATGATGGGAGTGCCCTCGGGGCAGTTCTTCACGGGGCTGGACTTTGTCGCAGGGCCGAACGACTTTCTTCTGGGCCTTTTCAAGAGCGTTGTATTCGGCGTTCTTATAGCCACATCCGGCTGCATGAAGGGAATGCAGTGCAAGGCGAGCGCGGACGCCGTGGGCGTTGCCGCGACAAAGGCCGTCGTACTGTCCATCACGCTACTAATTTTCGCCAACGCGATAATCGACTGGGCCGCTGCCCACTTCAACATATGAACGCGCAAAGCCACATACAGGTCAAAAACCTGACAATGGCCTACGGGAGCCGCGTCATTATGAAAGACCTGTCCTTCGAGGTGCAGCGCGGCAAAGTGACGGCAATCGTGG
>JAFGLA010000077.1 GCA_016928295.1 Opitutales bacterium | reverse complement strand
CGCATGGAAAGAAAGTGCGGCGAGCCGTCCACAACGACTTTGCTTTCTTCCTCCATCTCGCGCCTGCGGACAAGCTCTCGCGGCGGTGGCATCGGGCGCAGGTCCAGCGATGAGGGAGCACGGCTCGTCATTACGCCGCTGCTGCGGCGAACGCTTATGCGCGGGGCTTGGCAGTCGGGGGCGTTGTCCTCATGAGCGGCCTTCGGCTCGTCCGTGGCAGGGGGGGCGGGCGCAACCAGTTCGCTGACGCCCACGAGACTTTCACCGTCCCACTTCATGGCTTCGTCCGGCTTGCCAGCCCATTCAAAGCACGGCGTTCCGACGAGAATGCGGACAAGCTCGTGCAACTGTTCGCGCTTGAGCTGGAGTATGCCCGCGAGTTTGTCGCTCGTCCAGCGTTCTACAAGGAGCAGCGCCTTGAGCGTCTGCGCGTCCAGCTTGTATGAACTGCCCTTGAAGATGCGCTCGGGCGGGGTGCGCCTGCCCTGAGTCAGCAGCTCCAGCTTGAGCATTATCATGTTGCGCGGAGCAGCCGTCTTCAGATTCGGAGGCAATACCATGCGGCAATACATTGGGCTGCCGCTTGAATCGACGTTGAAACTGCGAAGAGCCGTCGGCACTGCCTTGATTTCCGCTGGCTTGGTTGCTAGGGCCTTGCTCTTGGGGACTTGCCTTTGGTTGACCGTGCTTGACTGGCGGGCCTCTTTCTCGGCCTTTGCCTTTTCGCTTACTATGGCAAGGCAGGCTGCGAGGGCGTGCGAGCAAACGTAGCCGCGACGACCGCGTTCGCAGTTGCAGCGGTTCTCGGCAAAGGCCATAGAGCGCAGGGACAGGCGCGTGCGAATCTGTTGGCCGCCAATTTGCAGCTCCGCGCTAAGAACAGGTTTTTCCCATTCCACGCTCTTGACGGCACCGGATTCGAAAATTGCCCTTGCTTCGCGCAGGACCGCCCATCCTCCAAGCTCCGCCAGAACGCCGTTACTCAAGTCCGGCAGATCCTGATAGAGCGTCCTGTCCATTATGCCGGATCTGGGAGTAGCATTATCTTGCCGCAGCGGGGCTGATTGCTGCGTTCGATTGCTTCCTTGAATTGCGAAAGTGGATAGCTGGCTTCGACTGGGGCCGTTATCGTGCCGTCGCGCATCATGGCGTAGATTTTCGACATCATGATGTTCACGCGCTCGCGGGAGTTGGTTTTGTACCAACGGTCCATCCAGAAGCCCTTGAGCACTATGTCGTTGAAAATGAAGAAGCGCGTGGGGAAGCGTATCGGTTCAAAGCTCGCCCCGCCGAAGGTCACCATGCGCCCGCTGTTTGCAAGGCTCTTGATGAGGCGGATGGAGCTTTCGCCGCCGACCATGTTCAGGGCAAGCTGCGGGCGTTTTCCGCCTGTGGCAGCTTCGATTTGCTTTACGTAGTCGTCGTTGTCGAGAAACACGACGTCTGCACCGATCTGATTGAGTTCCGGTATGACTTCTTCGCGGCGGACTATGCTTATGGTCTTTAGCCCCAGATGCTTTGCCATCTGGATTACGAACATGCCCACCGAGGAGTTCCCGGCGTTCTGTATGACCCAGTCCCCGCGCTGAAGGTATGCGTCGCGCAACAGGCGCCAGGCGGTTGGCGGGTTGACGTGAGACATGGCAGCCAGCTCCAGAGGCACGTCCTCCGGTATGAACCATACGTCGTCAGCACGGCAGTTCGCGCGTGTTTGCCAAGAGCCGCAGTCGGGAAAGCGCACGCGGCGGCTGACCCAGCCAAGATCCACCCCCGGGCCTACGGATATGATTTCGCCAACGCCTTCGCGACCCGGTACGGCTGGCAGCTCTGCCAGTTTTCCGTAGGAGCCGCCAATCATGCCAAAATCTGACGGGTTGATAGGGGCCGCGAGCATGCGGACCTGGACCTGTCCCGGGCCTGGTTCCTGCACTTCGACTTCCTCGTAACGCAGAACGTCGAGAGGTTTGCCGAACTGATGGTAGCGAATTGCGTGAGCGATGCTCATGTACTTATCCAATACACTCCTGCGTTGCGGACAAAAGATAAATCAATGCAAGTGAGTGTTTTTTTTGAAATATGCTTACTTTACATGCGTGGCAAAGCAGGTGCAAGTGGCAGGTGAAGTCTCCTGTCCTTTCGTCTACGCCGAGCCTTAAGTTCTTATTTTGAGGCTAGATTAGCGGCGAATGCTTGCGGACAACTCCGTGTCTGTCGCGTAGGGATATTGGGCGACGTTGAGCGTATTGTCCCAGATGCAGTACCAGCGTTCGCTGCCAGTGGCTTCGTTGTAGAAATACACCCACTGGTTCAGATCGTAGAGGTAAAGATACGGGTAGCTTCCCGAATCTGCATACAGCCAGCCGAGTTCGTGGTCGTAGAAATACGCGCTCGTTTCGTCGATTGGGCTGTAGTATTGGTAACCCTCGTTGTCGCTGCTGAATATCCAGTTCGCGCTTTCGCTGAACAGATACGCGTTGCCAAACCAGGTTTCCTGCCAGCCGGTGTTGCTTGCAAAGTATCTCACTCCCACTGCGTCGAGGTCGAAGCCCGCGCTGCCGATAGTGGGGAAGGGGTCGTAGATTATGTCGCCCTCCGAGTCCAGATATGTTCCGTCGCCGATTATGTCCACTATTCGGACGTGGCTTATGCGGTTAAGGTTCACATTGTTCACGCCGCTTACGCCTGATAGGGCGGAAAGATCGAAGGGAGTCCCGAATCCCTGACGGTATTTGCCAGCAAGCCCGTCAATGTTTGTCGGGTCCATGTTGTTGGCATACGCGCCCACGGCGGATGCAGTCTGGCTGTCGTTGGGGAAGCGCACGTAGTTGACGCCGTCGCTGGACACTTCAACGTATGCCAGTTCAAGGAAGCCGTCGCCAAAGCTGTTTTCAAACACGGCAAGATCCCAGCCATCGCCGTTCGCTATGGGCTTTTCAAAGCTAAGGATAATGTTCCCGCCGCGGCCAAGGGACACGATGTCGTACACGTCACTGCCCGGGGCGCCAAGCACGAGGTCGAGGTCTTTCCATGTGTCGTCAACATTTGACCCGGGGGCGTAGCTTACAACGGAAGTTACCCAGCCGACAAAGGATGTGTCGTCCTTGGCAATGGCGCCAGTGCCCGTTACTCCTGCGGCAGGTGCGTAGGGGCCTGCCAAAAGGCTGGATGAGGCCAGCACTGTTGTTGCGCTGATTGCGGCTGCGAAAGTTAGTAGATTTTTCATCGTTACTGATGTGTCTCTTGCCCTGTGTGCGACAAGGCGTGGTGATTTGTAAAATTGATTCTATCAAAATGGTCCGCCATGCTTATTGGCAGCAAACTGTTTTTAAGCTTTAGCTGAATCATCTTTTGTTAGCAAGCCAAAGAGCCATGTAACTCTGCGGAATGAGAGCAGTGTGTTGATACGTTTGCTTGAGCTATCGATTCTTTTGAGCGTTTCTTCGTATTTGGGCGCTTCTGATACGTCACTGGCTTCATGATTGCATGTGCGTGCTTTGTTCATACTGTTTTATATTACAGTGGAAGCCGTGAATAATTCATTCGTCAGTATGAGAGCTGTGCGCAGGTATAGGTGCATTGTCACTTTGGCTTGCGCTACGGTCATTGCTCTTACGGGCGGCTTTTTGATCAACATGGTCACGGCTTTGTCAGGCAGCTACTGGATGGTTGCGATACTGTTGTGCAATTTGCTTTGTTTGGCCGGTATTGCCTTGGTCTGTTTCGTATCCGTGCGCGGGGAGAACCGCCTGGAGGTTCAGCTTCGCCGTACAATCGGTCACCTTCGCACAATGGCGGAGAATGTGCCGGGAGCCTTGTTCCAGTGGTTCATGAGCGCCGACGGCGGATACGGCCTTCGCTACATAAGCCCGAGGGCGGATGAGTTGCTAGGCATCAACCCAGAGTTGGCCGTTTCCGACTGGAAGCATTTGCACCTGCACCCGGGGGACATTGCCCGCTGGGCGGAAAGCCTTGGACGCGCATCCAAGAGCATGGAAGACTGGGCTTTTGAAGGGCGGATCGTGATGCCGGACGGTTTTGTGAAGTGGGTTCGCTGTCTGGCCAAGCCCGTAAAGGAGAAGGATGGAACGGTCGTCTTCAACGGGATAATTCTGGACATCACGGACGCCAAAGACACCGAGCGCGAGATGAAGGAGATTCGGCGCAATTCGGAACGTCTTGGTGCCGAGATATTGCTGGTAAACCAAAGCCTCAACGAGACAAACGAGACGCTCAAGCGCATCAACCAGCAGAAAAACGAAATACTGGGCGTAGCCGCGCATGACTTGAAAAACCCCCTTGGCGGAGTGGTCGGCTTCGCAGGCGCCGTGCGCATGACTTTGGACGAGCCGGATCTGGAGGCAGTGCGCAAAGATCTAGTCGAAATGTCGGAGTCGATAGAATGTTCCGCACGCCATATGCTGAACATTATCAACGGTCTGTTGGATGCTTCCGCCCTTGAAGACGGAACGGTGGAGCTGATGCGTTCCCCCTGCGACATGGCTCTCTTGGTTCAAAGTGTGGAGTCGATGAACGAGGTCGCGTTAACGCGTAAAAACATAAGCATTTTGACGGATTGTGAAAATAGCTGTGTCGTAAATGGAGACCCGCAACGTTTGCGTGAGCTGATAGACAACCTTGTCAGCAACGCCATAAAGTATTCCCAAGCAGGTAGCAGGGTTTGGATAAGCGCCCGCCACAAGGATTTGAGTGGCATCATTTTCAGCGTCAAGGACGAAGGGCCGGGGCTTACCGACGACGACAAAAAGCGTCTCTTTGGCAAGTTCCAGAAGCTGAGTGCGAGGCCCACCGCTGGCGAGAGTTCCACGGGCCTTGGATTATCAATTGCAAAGTCCATCGTGGAGCTTCACGGGGGCCACATTTGGGCGGAAAGTCAGCTAGGGCAGGGGAGCACGTTCCATGTGGAGCTTCCCATCAACCCGACCGGCAGCTCATTCAAGGCGTTCAAGCCTTTTTAGGACTGTCTGTTTGTTGGCGGCGACGTTTTGCATGTATGGCAATTTTTCTTTCCTTGCGCCGCGTCATGGTGTGAACTGCGGTGCATCAGGGAGTGTTTGAAAATCGGACTCCCGTCGTAATGCGGGTGCCTTTCCGGCTAAAATCCATCCTGCCTCCTCGATCCGCCAATTTCCAAACACTCCATAGATGAGCATGGTCAGCGCAATAGATCCCTTTGTGGCACCAATCGAAGGTGGCGTAGATATTCTTGTAGTCGCTGGCGAACACTCCGGCGATCAGCACGCCGCGCGCATGGTGCGAAAGCTCCTTGCGGGTAATCCTTCGCTTCGCATCTGCGCCATCGGCGGGCCGGAGCTTGAGAAGGCTGGCGCACAGCTTCTTTTCAACCTGACAGAGTTCAGTGTCGTGGGCTTTGTCGAGGTGTTGAAGCATGTGAAGGAGTTCAACGCCCTCATGCTTCACAGCGTGAACTGGGTTGCAAAATACAGGCCCTCCTGTGTGTGTTTTGTCGATTACCCGGGCTTTAACCTGCGCTTGGCCGCCCGTCTGGCGGAAGCTGGCATTTCCAGAAAGGCCGGTGGCAACGTTAGCCTGTTCTACTACATCAGCCCGCAGATATGGGCGTGGAAGGCAGGGCGGCGTTTCAAGATGGCCCGCCTTCTGGACGCAATGGCTGTAATTTTCCCATTTGAGGTGGATAGCTACGCGGATACGGACCTTCGAGCCTGCTTTGTTGGGCATCCGTTCGTTTTCAAAGGGCGGGAGTCCGGCCTTCGCTACGATTCCAACGGGCCTCTTCTCATACTCCCGGGCAGCAGGGTGCAGGCCGTATCCCGCATTTTCCCCGTCATGCTTTGCGCATTTGCGGAGCTTCTCAAGACGCGTCCGCAGGAGCGGGCCGTGGTGCTGTATCCCGACACGCGCATCAAGGAACTGCTCGAAAAGATACTGGCGCGCCATGCTTTGGGCAGCAGGGTCGAGCTGCGTGCGGCGGAGCAGGGGGCTGCGGCCAAGGCCTGCCTTATCAGCAGTGGGACGATGTCCTTGAACTGTGCACTGGCTGGCATTCCGGGCTGCATTTGCTATCGCGCCCATCCGCTTACTTACTACATGGGCAAGATGTTTATCAAGGTGCCCTACCTTGGCATCGCAAACTTGCTTTTGCCCGATGAGCCGCCTTATCGGGAGTTCATTCAGGGGGAGGCAAGAGCGGGCGTTTTAGCCGCGGACTTGCTTGACGCGATGGACAATCCAACCCGCGCCGCCGCTAGTGCCGCCGCTGCGGAGAAGTTGCGCAGCGCCTTGTCAGAGAACAACGCAAGAGACCTTTGCCAGTGGCTTGTCGAGGTCGCGCATTTGGCGTAAACTGGTGTTTCATCTTTTACAAACGCAAGAAAGGCATGGACTTGCTGCGCAAGGTCGCGCGTGTCCATGCCTTTCTGTTTGCGGCAGTTTATTCGCAGCGTGGCTTATTTCGCTCGTGATTACATTCCTGCAATCACGGCGTCGCCGAATTCGGAGCACTTGATCTCCGTTGAACCCGGGATCAGGCGGGCAAGATCGTAAGTTACGGTCTTTGCGCCAATGGCTCCTTCGATGCCCTTGATTACGAGGTCTGCCGCCTCGTTCCAACCCATGTAGCGGAACATCATTTCGCCGGAGAGTATGACGCTGCCCGGGTTTACCTTGTCCAGACCGGCGTATTTGGGCGCCGTGCCGTGTGTGGCTTCAAATATGGCGTGGCCGCTTGTGTAGTTGATGTTGGCGCCCGGGGCGATGCCGATGCCGCCGACTTGTGCCGCGAGGGCGTCGGAGATGTAGTCGCCGTTAAGGTTCAGCGTGGCAACGACTTCGTATTCCTTCGGGCGGGTGAGAATCTGCTGGAGGAAGGCATCTGCAATCACGTCCTTGACGATGATGCCGTCGGGCAGCTCCACCCAAGGGCCTTCGCCAATGACCTTGCCGCCAAACTCTTCGCGAGCAACCTGATAGCCCCAGTCGCGGAACGCGCCTTCGGTGAACTTCATGATGTTGCCCTTGTGGACAAGTGTCACGTTCTTGCGGCCCTGTTCGCGTGCGTATTTGATGGCGGAGCGGACGAGGCGTGCCGTGCCTTCGCGTGAAACGGGCTTGATGCCGAAGCCGGAACAGTCGGGGAAGCGCACCTTCTTGAAGCGGGCTGGAAATTCGGTCTTGAGCCAGGCGGCGACTTTCTTGGCTTCTTCGCTGCCTTCCTGAAACTCGATACCGGCGTAGATGTCTTCGGTGTTTTCGCGGAAGATGACCATGTCAACGTCCTGCGGGCGTTTCACGGGGCTTTCCACACCATTGAAGTAGCGCACGGGGCGCTGGCATACGTAGAGGTCCAGCTCCTGACGCAGGGCCACGTTGAGGCTGCGGATGCCGCCGCCGATGGGCGTTGTTAGCGGGCCTTTGATGCCAACGAGGTATTCGCGGAACGCGGCGAGCGTTTCTTCCGGCAGCCATGAGCCGGTTTCTTTGAATGCCTTTTCGCCAGCGAGCACTTCGAACCACTGGATCTGGCGCTTTCCGCCGTAGGCTTTGGCCACGGCTGCGTCGAATACGCGCTTGGAGGCTGCCCAGATGTCCGGCCCTATGCCGTCGCCCTCGATGAAGGGCATGGCCGGCCTGTCGGGCACGTTGAGAGTATTGTTCGCGCAGGTGATTTTTTCACCGGCGGGAGTGCTTGCTTGTTTGCTATTGCTCATCACGTGAAAGGGTAATGCGTTAGGTGTCCATTATGCCTTTTTCATGAGGGGGTTCCTCAAGGAAAAAATGCGTTTCCCATACAGTTTGCAGCACTGCTTTTGACAAGGCAACACAAGGGGCAAGTTTTGCTAATGGCTGAGGCATCTCGTGGCGGGTTGAATATGCTGGACCGGGCACGAAAAGAGCCAAAGCTAAACTGCCTCGGCTCTTTTCGTAGTGAATCTGGTTTGTTTGTCTATTCCAGCCCAAGCACGTCCTTCATTTCGTAAAGGCCGGGCTTTTTGCCGTTTAGCCAAGCTGCCGCACGCATCGCGCCGCGCGCCAGTATGCTGCGGTCTCCCGCCTTGTGGCTGATTTCGACGCGTTCGCCCGGGCCTGCAAATATCACGGTGTGATCGCCCACTACGTCTCCGCCGCGCAGTGCGTGAACGCCGATTTCGTTCATCGGGCGTTCGCCTACAAGGCCCTCTCTGCCATTGGTAACGCTTTCGGGGCCGAGTTTGCGCGCATCGCGTATGACTTCCACAATGCGTTCAGCCGTGCCGCTCGGTGCGTCCTTTTTCAGGCAGTGGTGCATCTCGACAACTTCTGGGTTGAATTCCGGCCCGAGAATCTGCGCCGCGCGGCTGACAAGATAGTAGAGCAGGTTTACGCCGAGAGAATAATTACCGGCGAACACCATCGGTACAGCCTTGGAGCACTCGATAATGCGGGCTTTTTCCTCTGCGCTGTGGCCTGTTGTGCCTATGACGATGGACTTGCCCTTCTTCGCCGCGAGTTCTGCGAGGGCGGGCGTTACGGAGTGGAAGCTGAAGTCCACGACCATGTCCACGCTGTCGATATGCGCTGCGGGGTCGTCACCCTGATCCAAAGCGGCTACGACTTCGCAGCCGAACTCCGGCGCTACGCGGATGATTGCCTGACCCATGCGGCCTTTGGCCCCGTTGAGAAGTATTTTTACTGACATTGTAAAATGCTATTATGAATTGTTGTTATCTTTGCTGGCCTTCTCTATCGACTCCATGCTTTCAGAGAGGCTTCGACTGGGAATTAGGCCAGTTTTGCAAGCGTTGCGTCCAGAACGGCGCGGCTTGCTGGCTGCATTTCTGAAAGCGGCAGGCGTACGCTGTCGCTTGTCAGGATGCCGTGTTTCATCATCGCGTATTTGCAGGGAACGGGGTTGGGTTCCACAAACAGGTCGCGGAATAGGGGGTAGAGCTTCTTGTGCATGGCCTGAGCCGCGACAAAGTCCCCCTTTAGCGCCGCGTGAACCATCTCGCTTACCTTGTCGGGTACGAGGTTCGATGCCACGCTGATAACGCCCTGCGCGCCAACGGACATGTAGGGGATGGTGTGTTCGTCTTCGCCGCTTAGTATGCCGAGGCGGTCGCCCAGTGCGTCGATAATCTGCGAGGCGCGGAACACCTTGCCCCCGCTTTCCTTGATCGTTGTTATGTTGGCAAAGCTGTCCACAAGGCGCACGAGAGTGGGGATCGTCATTTCCACCACGGCTCGGCCCGGGATCGAGTAAAGGACGATGGGCTTTTTCGTCGCTTGTGCAACGGCGCCAAAGTGGCGGAACATGCCTTCCTGAGAGGGCTTGTTGTAGTAAGGGGTGACGTGCAGCAGGGCGTCGGCGCCTGCGTTGTCGGCCTCGCGGGTCAGGTGCAAGGCCTCTTCGGTGCTGTTGGCACCGGCACCGGCTATGACCGGCACGCGTCCGTTTACCTTCTTTACGACACGCTTGACCACCTCTATGTGTTCTGCGAAACCGAGCGTTGGAGATTCGCCGGTTGTGCCAACGGGGACAAGGCCGTCTATGCCGCCCTCGATTTGGCGCTCAACCAACGCATCCAGCTCGTCGTAAGCAATGCGTCCGTCCACCATTGGTGTGACAAGAGCTGTGAATGCACCTTTGAAGCTGTTCTGTTGCGTGTTCATACGTCGGGCAAACACTAAAGAGGCTTGTACGGCCCTTTTCAACAAGTAAAAGAGCTGACCCCGCATTCTATAAAGAATTGTGAAAGCTGGTGGCCCCTCGGGTTCATTGGCGGCTTTTCACTCGCGCGATGGCTATGTTTGTGCATTATAAGATGCCGTGAGCGAACACCTTTCCGTTTTTGACAAGCTGCTGCGTCTGGCGGTGGAGAATTCTGCAAGTGACATTCACATCAAGTCCGGCAGTCCGGCCTTTCTGCGCATGAGCGGGCGCTTGGAAAAGGTCGATATGGACCCTTTGAGCGTCGATGAGGTGTATGCTTTTGTCGAACATGCCTGCCCGCGTCAGTTTGTGCCGACTTGGCAGAACGATGCGCAGGTTGACTTCAGCTACAAGCTGGACGGGGTAGGGCGTTTCCGTGTCAACGCGTTTCACCAGAGGGGAATGCCCGGGATAGTGTTTCGCCATGTCAAGGACCGTCCGCCGACGTTTGCTGATTTGAACCACGATCCGGCTGTGTTCCAGCGTCTTTGCGAGGAGCACGACGGCATTGTGCTCGTATGCGGTCCTACCGGTTCGGGCAAAAGCTCCACGCTTGCGGCGATGCTCGACTGGATTAACCACAAGCACGATCGGCACATTGTAACGCTGGAAGATCCGATTGAGTTCAACTACACCGATGACAAGAGCGTATTCAACCAGAGGGAGATTGGTATTGATACGCCGAGTTTTGCTCTTGGCATGAGGGCGGTGCTTCGTCAGGACCCGGATATCATCCTCGTTGGCGAAATGCGCGACAGGGATACTTTCGAGACTGCTGTGAGTGCCGCTGAAACGGGGCATCTTGTGTTCGGCACTTTGCACAGTGCAAACGCGCAGCAGGCAGTGCAGCGTTTGTTCGAGTTCTTTCCGCCGGAGTTGCACACGGCCATGAGGCGACAGATTGCGGGCACTTTGCGGGCGACCATTACGCAGACCCTTGTTCCGGCGATGGAGGGGGGCGGGCGCGTGCCTGTCGTGGAGGTTTTCATTATGGACCAGCTCGGGCGAAAGACGATAGAGGAGGGTACTTTCGAGAAGATTCCTGCCGTGATAGATGCTGGAGTTTCCAGTGGTTCGAAGTCTTTCAACGCCGACCTGTATCGTCTGATAAAGGCGGGGTTGATTTCCAAGAGCGACGGTATGGAGGTTTCGCCCAACCCGAGGGCTTTGGAGATGAATCTGAAGGGTATTTTCCTTTCAAGCGGCGGAATCGTGGAGTAGGGCGTTCATTGTCGAGCATGCCTTGGGCCTGGTGAAAAGCTTTGCAGGCAGGAACAATGTGGGTTATCGCTAGCCATACGCATCAGGCGTCTCCCCATGTCTTCCTCAATCGGAGATCACTCAAATAGGGGACAGAGTTCCCGAGACCAGTCCAAGGTCAGTTTCAATGAGCTGTCCGAGGCGGTGCAATCTGAGTTGCCTGTGGGTTCTCGCCTTGGCGATTACGCTCTGGAGCGTCTTCTTGGTGCAGGGGCGATGGGCGAGGTATATCTTGCGCGGCAGGTCCGGCTTGACCAGAGCTGCGCCATCAAGGTGCTTCCGTCTGTTCTGACCCGTTCGCGAGATTTCGAGAAGCGATTCGTCCAGGAGGGGCGCTCAATGGCGAAGCTGGACCATCCGCATATCGTTCGGGTACATAACGCGAGTGTGGACGCGGATCGGCACTTCATTGCGATGGAATACGTGCCCGGTGGTACTTTGGATGATTACTTGGCAAAGCGTGGTGGCAAACTCTCGCAAGAAGAGGCGCTTCGTTTGCTGTCGGAACTTCTTGGGGCGCTGGAATATGCGCACGGGCGGGATGTGATTCATCGCGATTTGAAGCCTGCGAACGTTTTGTTGACCAAGGCCGGGGAGGTGAAGATTTGTGATTTCGGCCTTTCGCTTGTCGCGGGCGAGGAATACATGCAGAGCGTGATTCGCGAGAGTATCGTGAAGAGCCGCATGGCGGCTCAATCTCGCGAGGATTCGGATGCTACTATTGTGCTGGATTCCGGCGAGGGGCGAAATGTGTTGGGGGCTGGTCGCAACCGGTCTTCTTCGGACGTTGTCGGGACGCCTTATTACATGAGTCCCGAGGTGCAGGCCGGAAGGGCGGCTGACGCCCGGAGCGATTTGTATTCGTTGGGTGTCATGGCTTATCGGGTGCTGACTGGGCGTTTGCCGATGGGGATGGCAAAGCCGCCTTCGCGTTTGGTCAAGGGCTTGGATGCGAAGTGGGATTACTGGTGCGAGAGGTGCATGGAGATGGATGTTGCGGAGCGTTTTGCCAGTGCCGGTGAGGCTTTGGCCGCGTTGCCGGGTTATGTTGATGAGTTTTCTTTTGGCAGGGATATTGAGCGGTATAAGGCGCGTATTAAGGAGCTGACTGAGGAGCTAAAGGGGCTTAAGTCGGCTTTGGCGGAGGAGAGGCGCAGGAATGCGTCGCTTGTGTCCGATCTTGAGAGGTCGGAGGCTGGTCGGGCCGATTTGCGAGAGGTGGCTCTGGGGGCGTTGGATAATGATGTGCGCATTTTGCCGGAAATTGTGGGAGCATCGCCTATGGCTCCTGTTTGGGGTAAGCCGTTTCGTGTTGCGGCTTGTGACTTGGATATGGTGTGGATTGAGCCTGGTATTTTTATGATGGGGTCGCCTTTAAGCGAAAAGGGGCATGCCAGTGATGAGAGCCAGCATCGCGTTACTCTTACAAAGGGTTATTGGCTTGGGAAATTCCCTGTAACGCAGAAGCAGTGGGAGACCGTGATGGGGAATAACCCTAGTTTTTTCAAGAAGGGGCGGGTGGTCGAGAAGCAATGGCTGAGTCCTGACCTTATTGATAACGAAGATAAGGCAAATCATCCGGTTGAAAGGGTGTCCTGGCAGGATGCGACTGTCTTTTGTAAGAAGCTCTCGGAGATGGAGCGTAAGTTGGGCATGCTGCCTACGGGGTATGAGTTTTCACTGCCAACCGAGGCTCAGTGGGAGTATGCGTGCAGGGCAGGGACGAGCGGCGCATACGCTGGTAATGGTAAGCTTTCAAACATGGGCTGGTTCCGTGACAATTCAAACGATAGTACTCATGCCGTTGGGGAAAAGCTGCCAAATGGATGGGGCTTATATGATATGCACGGAAATGTATGGGAATGGTGCACTGATTGGTACGGCATTTATTCCAGCGATCCTGTAACAGATCCCACGGGGGCAATTTCGAAAACAAGGCGTATTATTCGAGGAGGTAGTATGCTTAATGGTGCTAATTACTGTAGAACTGCGTTTCGCTATGGCAGTAGTCAGAACGAGCGTCAAGGAAACTTAGGTTTTCGTTTAGCACTCCGCTCAATAGGATAAGTTGCTATATTGCACTGCGCAATAATGGGACTCGATAAGTATCTTGTGTTGATTGCATCTGATGATGCAATTTATGTGATCACCTATCTACTCGCTGCTCTGGCTTCTTCTTTTAGTGACGAATAGATCAGAATGCGGTCGTGGACCATTAGTATTACATCTTCCAGGCCGTCGTTGTTCAAGTCTTGGACTAGGCACTCCCTAGGCTCGATCGTCGAACCTCTCGTATTTGCATGTGGGTTGGATTCAAACACCACAAAGTGCATAGTGCTTTGGAATGACTCTCCATTGCTTCTCTCCAATACGTCCAGAAGGTTCTCCCTTCCATCCAGTGCCACGACTTCCGGTATAGAATCTCCGTTCAGGTCGCCGCTGCCGATGCCGGTGTAGTGAACATCGGCAAGATCGCTTTCGTATGAGGGGATAAAGGGTTCACTCTTCCACCCGGGCCTGTCCAGCGATACTATTCCAAAGCGTTCTTGGCCCAATACCAGTATGCTCTCTTTATCGCTTGTTCCCATGTTAATCAGGCGCATGTCCATCAAGCCGTTCATATAATCAGACTTTAGCGTCGCTTTTGAACGCATTACACCGTCTTCGCCATCGCGTGATAGCAGTTCAAGTCTGTCGGATTCATCGTCAAAAAACACTATCTGATTATTCTCAGTGTTATTACTCAGAGATTTGAATATGGTGCCCTTGATGTCCGCTTTGGGGTTGATGGAATTATACTGATCGACGATTTCGATTTGTCCATCTTCAGTGATACGCAAAGCTCTAAGGTAGCCGTTGGACGCAACAACAAGCTCGTCTTGCCCGTCCTTGTCCACGTCTTGCATGGTGATACGGCTGGCGTCTATGTTGTTCATGCCGCTAATACGAACAGGTGAATTCGCCGCTACTTCTTCGAAGCCTTCCTCTGTTGAAATAAATATACGAGCAGCTTCGTTGTTGGCGAATACGAGCAAGTCATCGATGCTATCTTTATTTACATGTATCGCGTACAATCCACTTGGCGCACGTTTTACGTCCGGCAGCTTGAATGATTTATGGCTTTCCCAATGCTCCGCATTGTCGCTAATTAAAACACTCACGAAATAGTCTTTTTCACGTTTCTCAAGGACAGCGACGGATGTGTTACCACTTGAATCGAAATGTCCAGATGTAACCGCTATGGGTTCGCCTTCAGTTGGCAAGGGTGCTGGGAAACCAAGCCGACCTTTTTTAGTATGGCTGACTATTCCCACAACCTTTTCATTGCTGCTAGCTACTACAATTTTGTCGGGTCCGTTTTCGTTTGTAAGCGTGGATATAGAATTGATCTTCGAAAGACTGGGGTAGCTTTTACCTTCGTCAAAGTCTCCGTTGCCATTTTGTTTAAATAGAATGACTCTGGCTCCACCTGCGTCGGCTACAACTATGTCCGTAAGGCCATCTCCGTTGTAATCTCCATATGTGTAAAGATCTCTTGCTTTGGCCGTGCATCCAAGGGTGTAGTCCTGCATCTGAAGCCCTTCCAGATTGCAAGGTGAACTTTCGCCTTGAACGAGAACGAATGAGTTAATCATTCTTGTCCGACCGTCGATGGTTGCAAAAACTGGCCTTGAGCTGTCGTCCTTGCCTATCATTTTCAGACCGATGGAGCCGTTAGGCATAGAAAACCCTATTTCGGGACCAAATACGCCAGCCTGCTGTTGAATACGAACGGATAGTCTTCTGAGGCGATCGTTGCCGCACATGAACAGGGCGTCGGGTAGTCCGTCGGCATTTATATCTTCAAATACCAGTCTATGTGCGTCCGAAGCGGATATCTTATAGCGATGCGGCTCGCCTAGTTTTCCGTCTGTGTCCTGATAAAAGAACAGTAGTTCTTCAGTCGAAATCTGCGCAAGGTCGTCGCGCCCGTCTCTATCTATGTCTTCTACAACGATAGTGCCTGCCCATTGTTGTGGTGAACTGTTGTTGAAGCTCCATTCATCCCAGCCGTTGTCATCATTCTGATAAAACACGTTAACGCTTGTAAGGTTTCCGCTGAATGCAATGTCAGTTTTACCATCGCCATTCAGGTCTCCCAAAGACAAGTCGTAACCGGACATGCCCATCATCACGGAATCATTCCAAAACTCGGCATCTTCCAGCACGGGTTCCCAGCGGTTACGCTTAATGCTGCGCCTGTGCTCCTGCCGCGGACTATCGGGGTTGTTGTGATAGAATATCTCTATTTTGCCAGAATCATTGTTAATGATAACAATGTCGGTAAATCCGTCTCCATCAACATCTGCACATGATAGTGCGCGCGTGTTCCAGTCCGTTTTGATTACCTCGGGGCTGGATAGATAGACGCGCTGCGCCTGCCCATGGGAGGGCAGGGCGCAGAGTGTGAAACTGGCAATAACAACCAGGCGGCTGAGATAATGAGTCACTGGTAATTAATCAATGATGGTCAGGTATGAGTCGGATATGAATCCGTCCTGTGTCTTGGTGTCTTTTCCTGCGAAGATAATATTCATATCTTCTAGATCATCAATGAAGCTTGCGTCCAGCGTATCATCGCCAGATTGAGTGTTGAATCCCTGTGCAAAACCTGTGAAGAATGCTTTCATGAGCATATTGAAGTCGGTGTAGCCAATGGCGTAACCTTCGGAACCATGCATGACGTTCTCAACAGCGTCGAACTTTTCGCTGTTCCAGAAGCTCTTGCCGCTATTATTTGATGAAATAGCGCTCTGAAGAGTTCCTAAGTTGGTGCTTAGCATTAACCATCCATCTTTGATGGCAATTATCATCCCTGGTTGTGATGGTGAAGCGCTCGGAAATTCCACAATCTCCGTTCCCATGTAATCCCTGCGCTGAACTCTTTCACTTATTCCCGTTGCTATGATTATGGCATCAATGGCGCGTTTAAAAGTGGCATCATTTTTTACTTTAAAGGCGAATACTGTCTGCGGTGCCTGGCCTGCAACCATCTCTTTCCCCATGGCGAAATACACAAGGTAGCTATCCAGATTATCAATAAGATCTGTATCAAGGTTTACACCCTGCTGCTGAATCTGTGCTGTATACATCTGGTATATGAAACTAGACTGTGGATAGGCATTGAAGATTAGCTGGCGGAGTTCCTTAATGAATATCCCTACGTTCATGTTGGCCGTTGAAACCGAAGACGGGTCGGCAGGAACGAAGTCAGGCTTTGCGTAGGTATCTCCGATGCAGCTGAATAGGCGGCCGATACCATAGTTGGTATCAATACCAATAAAGCTATTTGTATGAATGCCTTCTTCGAGTATTTCGACGCTTATTGTCATTCCGTGAAAGCTGTTCAATCCCAACGCGTTGATCATCATATCCGCGTTAGCTCCCATCGGGTTGGACGGGTCGGCGGGCGGGATACTCATACGAATGGCGGTGTTCGCCAAGTTCATGAGCGGGTCCGCGTCAACAAAAGCGTAAAAGTCGCTCTTTTCAGCAGTGACCTCAAGCTTTGACCAGTTTTTGCTGTCGCCGAAATTGGAAGTAGCGCTGTCTTCAAGCCCTTCGATGATGGTCTTCAACCCTTCGGAATCGTTTGACAAGACAAACGCGTTCTCGTGCTCAGCGAAGTAAATATGAGTAACGACTGGTTCGCTGCTTTCTTCGTAGTCGTCATAGTCCTCATAGTCTTCGTAATCATCGTATTCTTCTTCGTAATCATCATCATATTGTTGATTGCGAAGGCTGGCTGTATTATTTGCAACGGAAGGACTGTTCCATTCCGAATCTGAAGCGCTATCGTAATCAGAAGGCGTATTCGTAATTGTCACGTGGTGTATTGTAACACCCATGAAATCTTCCTCGTCCAGCTCAAACGTCATGCCCTCTGGTTCGGCGTCAATCTCATGCTGTATTTGTTCAAGTAGCTTCTCTATCAGCTCTTCTGCCTTGTCAGCATCGGCAATGAAATATGCCCCAGGGAGCTTTCCATCAATGTTCCCTGTTTGGTTAAGGGCGTCGCTGATAGGCTTGAGATTGAGGCCGATTACAATTTGCCCGTCTAAATAGTCCTTGATTTCGTCGTAGCTTATTATGCTATCTCCGTCTTCGGTATCAATCTGCTCATTCAGCTTGTCGTATATAGGCTTAAAGAACTCTTTTATCTGTTCGTTTTCGGTGAGTTTTTTAAGGGAGCTTTTTTCTAGCTTTTCCTTGGATTCTGCTAGGTCTTTCGCGCTGATTATTGCGAATGTATCGGCAGGAAGTACCGTTTCCAGATACTTTGGAGCGGCGTTAAGTGCGCTGGCGGCGAATATGCTGCCAAGGCAGATGCAGGGGAGTTTGATTCTCATTGTTGGTCGTCGTTGGCTTTACTGAGATTGGGTGGTGTGTTGTACCTGAATCCGCTATTGGGGTTACGCGGATCGAATGCAAAAGTGTCTCTGTTGTTTATGAAGTTTTCGAGCGTCTCGCTGGGAATGGCAAAGCCGAGGCCTTCGGCACCGAAGCCGCTGACCTTCATGTTGTTAACGCCCACGACCTCTCCGCGCATATTAAAGAGCGGTCCGCCAGAGTTGCCGGGGCTGATTTGCGCAGTGGCCTGTATGAAGAGGCGCCCGTTTATCAGGCGGTTTTGGATGCTGACAATCCCCTCGGACACGCTCCTTTCAAGGCCAAGCGGGTTTCCGATGGCGAAAATGCGCTGCCCTTGCCTGAGCTTGCTGCTGTCGCCAAGGGGCACGGTTTTGAAAAGCCGCCCCTCGGTATTCTCGATTTTCAAAAGCGCGAGATCCCATTCGGCGCTGCTGGCGATTATGCGCACGTTCTCATACTGCTTTTTGACAAATTCTCCGCCTTCTTCTTTTTCAAAAACGGTGACGCTGATCTTGTTCTCTCCGGCCACGACGTGGTCGTTTGTCACGACATAGCCAGACTCGTGTATGAAAAAGCCGCTCCCCAGGCCCACGGGCGTAGTAACCGTAACGACGGCATCGCCAACGTGCTGGGCCAACTCCTTGACAGATAGGAAGGGCGAGCCGCTTTCTTTGCGGAAAAGGTTGTCCGAGTTCTGACTCACGAGCGAACCGTCAGGATTCAGTTCGGCAATTGAAGCGACAGATTCCATCGGTATCTGAAGGACTGAAAAGCCAAGGTCCACGACAATTCTGTCCGCTCGTTGATCAAGAATGCGCGCCTCGATCACTCCTCCCTGTGCAAGAACGATTCTCGAAACCTCGCTCCCCATCGCGGAGGAGCACAATCCCAAGGCTAATAGAAGCGCATACTTCATCATGTTTCTAAGTAGTCCGTGTGTCTCTCAAGTTCCGTCTGCGGCAAGCTGAGAGGCAAGTTTGTAAGGTCGTCAATAATCGATCGGCCCGAATATATGTGGAGATTTTTGAGTATCTACTGGCTGGCTGTCAGTTTGTTGCAGCCGTCCTTTGACAGTGGCTGAGTAAAAGAGGCGTGTTCACGCTAGTCAATGGGATTGCGTTAACAGAAGTTAAGGCGCGTGGCTACCGCTTTTTGATGCTTGTGGAATATGCCGCAAGGCTCTGATATCTCAATGAAACAAACCCTGAAAAAGCATATGCCCACATACGAATACGAAACCATACCTTCAGACCCGAGCCAGAAGCCCCAACGTTTCGAGGTTCGCCAATGCATGAGCGATGAACCCTTGAGCGTTCATCCGGAAACGGGCGAGCGTGTGCGCCGTGTTTATACCACTTTCAACGTCACCGGCTCGTCGTCTTCGGACTCCGATTCCTGCTGCGATACCGGCCACAAGCACGGTGGAAGCTGCGGCTGCGGATGCTGCGGCCTGTAGAGAAATACAGTCTTGCAAACACGAAACATGCGTGGATGTCGCAAAATCAATGGGGCGCCGTTTCACGCATGTTCGCAAAGACTGGCCGAGTCACACGGGCGCTGATGACGACCTAGTGGCGCGTCTTGTCAAATAACCGACAGAAGGCACGTTTATTGTGCTATTTTCGCCGCGTCATCGTTACTGGAAGCAGCGGCCGCGTATTCAGTGACTTTCAGAAAGTTGATGAAATTGGAAGGTCCGCCGCGTACGTAGCCGGAACGCCTGTCCAGCTCTGCGCCTTCTGAGTTAAGAACTACAAAAGTCGGGAATCCGTCGATGTAGTATTTGTTTTTCAGAATCTGGCTCTGGCGAGCAAGCTTCTCGGGCTGGGGTTTGCGCGGGGTGTCGATGAAGAGCAGTACAAGATGCTCGTCGGCATAGTCCTTGAACGCCTGCTTGGAGAGCACCTCTTTGTCCATCACCTTGCACCAGTGGCACCAGTCGGAACCGCTGAAATCCACAAGGATGCGCTTGCCCTCAGCCTTGGCTTTGGCAATGGCCGTATCGTAATCCTTTTCCCATACAATCTCGACCTCGGCATCTGCGGATTGCGAGGATTCATCGGCCCAAAGCCTGCTAAAAGGGAGAAGAGCCAAGGCGGTCGCGCTGACTAGAAGAAGTGACGAGAGGATCTTTTTCATCTTGAATAATTGTTGGGTGCTGAATTGAGGGAGTTTTTTATCAGAGCTATCAGAATGCTCTGTATTCCTACAGACTATGCTACGCTCCGTTCCAACGACAGATATTTGCATGTGTAATCATTTTTTTGATTGTAACACGCTTTGCAAGTCGCGGCTCTTCAAGCAAATACGGATTCAGCGCTGCCAATGCGGTCGCATTTCGATAATAAGGCGGGAATGGATGTTTGCATTTAAGGACATCTTCACGCAGTATAAAATTAGCTTATGCCGGAACAACACGATCTGACACGCATTTTGGATGACGTGGTCAGGTATCGGAAGCGCACGCGGGAGCTGCGTGAACTGGTGCTGGCCAACGTTGTCATGATAGGAGAAATACCGTCCCCGACTTTCGGAGAAGCGGGGCGCATGGACTTTCTGCGAAATCGCTTCACGGAAAGCGGCCTTGAAAGCATATCCATTGACGAGGCAGGAAACTGCACCGCAGTCCTTCCCGGGTCCAAGGGCGAGAGGAATATCTTGGTGGCTGCTCATGCAGACACCGTGTACGACGCCACAGTGGATCACACCCTCTACGTCAGCGAAGACCGCATAAGCGGCGCCGGCGTTGCGGACAACTCCCTTGGCCTTGCCGTCATGGCAAGCCTGCCAATTGTGCTTGAAAAGCTCAAAATCAAGCTGAACTCCAATCTCGTCCTTGTCGGAAGCACGCGCAGTCTCGGGCGGGGAGATCTGGCCGGACTCCGCTTCTTTCTCGACAATTCCAAGCTGCCAATTAACTCCGCAATCTGCCTTGAAGGCGTTCACATAGGCCGTCTCAGCTATTCCTGCCTTGGCATGTTAAGGGCTGAAATCACATGCACTGTCAGCCCTGACAGGCAAGGTGACGGCGAATCATTCGGCGCTATTGCAGCGATGAATCGCATTGTTGGCAAAATGCTCGCCATACGCATTCCCCAGCACCCGCGAACTTCGATCATCATGGGTTCCCTGAACGCTGGCAAAGGATACAAGGCTCCGCCGCCAAGTGCCGTATTGCGTTTTGAAGTAAGGAGCGAACAGCTCGGTATGGTGGGAGAGATTCTTAACGAAATAGAACTGATTCTTGCCGAAATGAACTCCGACCCGGGCATCAACGCCACGATTCAGATTCTTGCCCGACGCAGGCCCGGTGGAATCCCCTTCAAGCATCCGCTTGTCCAGTGCGCGCGCTCAATAATGGACAAACTGGACATTCATCCCCTCGTGGCGCCAAGCGTAGGCGAATTGTCCGCTCTGATCGCCAGAGGCATCCCGGGCGTAACTCTGGGTATAACACAAGCTGGCGATGACGACGACTCTGCGTCAAGCGTCATGGTAAAACCGATCATGACCGGTATCGCGCAGGTAATCGGCATGTTGCAGGCGATAGACGGAGGACTTTGCGATGGATAGTATCAACAAATGGCTGAGTGAGAACACATTCCATCACGGCCAGTTTTGGGACATTCTCAAACTGGTGGAAATCAAGCGTCAGAAGGGGCTGAAGATTTCGCTCTGCATCCCAACGCTCAACGAGGAGAAAACCATCGGCAAGGAGATAGTCGTCTTCAAGAGCGAGCTGATGGACCGCTATCCCTTGATTGACGAGTTCGCGGTGATAGACTCCGGCTCGACGGACCGCACGATGGAAGTTTCCCGCAGCTACGGCGCGGACACATATTTTTCAGGAGACATTCTGCCCGAGCACGGTTTCAAACGAGGCAAGGGCGAAAACCTCTGGAAAGCCATACACCAGCTCAAGGGCGACATAATAGTTTACGTCGATGCGGACATTAAGAACATCCATCCGCGCTTTGTCACAGGGCTAGTCGGCCCGCTCTTGTGGAAAGATTCCATACAGTACGTGAAAGCCTTCTACGACCGCCCTCTGGCCTTCTCGCAGGGCATTCGCCCAAGCGGCGGGGGCAGGGTGACGGAGATTCTGGTACGACCGCTCTTTTCACTGTTCTTTCCGGAGCTGACCGCGCTTATCCAGCCCCTCTCCGGCGAATACGCAGTAAGGCGCGAAGTACTGGAAGCGATGCCATTCCCGATCGGATACGGCGTGGAAACATCCCACATACTGGACGTGTATCACAAATGGGGATTGGGCGCATTCGGGCAAACAGACCTCGACCAGCGAGTGCACCGCAACCAGAGCACGCTATCGCTCGGCAAGATGTCCTTCGGCATACTCCAAAGCTTTTTGCGCCGAATCGAGAGCTTCGGCATGGTGGACAAGCTGCCCGAGATGTCCAACATCTTCAGGCAGTTTCAGGCGCATGAAAGCCGCTACGAGCAGGTGACGCAGGAGATTATCGAAGAAGAGAGACCTCCCATGTCCAGCATTCCCCAATACAGGGCATTGCGCGGACTGCCGCCACTTTGATGATGAAAGTAGCCTTCGTTCACTATCATTTCCGGCGCGGCGGCGTGACCAGCGTCGTTTCCAACGCCGTGCGTTCGCTGACGCCATTGGGCGTTGAATGCGTCGCCATATGCGGAGAGGCAACGGATGTCATGATGCCTTGTCCGTTGCGGCAGGTGCAGGAGCTTGGCTATCGTTCCGATTTGTCCGGCCAGGAGCCAGACGAGCAGGCACTATTTGAGGCCTTAATCGCAGCTGGGTGCGATGCCTTTGACGGCAGCGATCCGGACATCTGGCACATCCACAATCATTCACTGGGCAAGAACGCTGTATTCGCGGCGCTTGTCAACAGGATGGTCCGCTCAGGCCGAAAGGTGCTCCTTCAGATACACGACTTTGCCGAAGACGGCAGGCCGAGTAACTATCGCGTCGCCAAGGAATGTGGCTCAGCCCTTTACCCATGCGGAAACAATGTCGCGTACGCCGTCCTCAACGCACGGGACAGCGAGATCATGAAAAAGGCCGGGGCCGCTGCGCATATTCTGCCCAATCCTGTTCCAGAGCCACAGGCAAACAACGGGTACGATC
Organism: Opitutales bacterium; assembly: GCA_016928295.1. Classification (GTDB taxonomy): domain Bacteria; phylum Verrucomicrobiota; class Verrucomicrobiia; order Opitutales; family Oceanipulchritudinaceae; genus Verruco-01. The sequence goes on along the minus strand of JAFGLA010000077.1, from coordinate 6,068 downwards.
CCGACAGAGCCTTGCCGCAGTTTGAACAACTGTATCTTTATCCAACGCGGGGAATAAGGCGAAAGAACATTGGCGAAACGGCTCTTTATGCGGCCATAGCGCCCAAGGGAGCAGGGGTGGCGACGACTCTTGCGCCTCAAAACCCCGAGTGGTTGCCAATACATCGCAACTGGGGGCAGTTTGCAAAGGAGCACTCTCTGCCCCTTGTCCTTGGCGCATCGGATGATGGGGCCGACTATGCCGCGATGTGCCAGCGCGCCGAGGCATGGATTACAAGCAGCGTGGCAGAGGGCTTCGGGCTGGCCTTTCTGGAGCCTTGGGCCATTGACAAGCCCCTTATCGGCAGGAATCTGCCGGCCATCACTTCGGATTTTGTCCTCGAAGGGCTGAACCTCTCAAACATGTACGACGCCCTTCGCGTTCCGGTGGACAGTCTGGACATGGCAGCATTCAAGAGCCGTCTGTCTCATTCCATGAAACGCTTTCGGGAAGCCTACGGAAAGAGCTTTTCAACGCAAATGTTGGAAGAGGCACTTTCGAGTTGGGTGCTTGACGACGGTATAGACTTCGGCGTTCTGGACGAGCATGCCCAGATGGAAAGCATTGAAGCAGTGCTAGCTTCGCCCGCGCTTGGAGAGGCACTTGCCAACACTGCCTATCGTATGCCCGATGCGGGAGTTGTCACCGCCAACCATAGAGTCGTCGCGGAGCGTTACAATATGGACGCATACGGACGTCTGCTGCTTAGCCTGTACGAACAATTGCTTGCCGGTCAGGGAACGACTGGCGACGCGGAACGAATTGACGAAAACATCATCCTAGACGAGTTCCTTTCGCCGAAAGTGTTCCGCATGTTGCGCAGTTGAATTACATAGAAGACCGTGGATCGGCAGATTCGCAGCGGCTTTTGCCGGATACTCCGCGTATCCGCCCCTACACTCCGAAAGAGCTTTCCAGTCCCTTCAGCCGGTCGGGCAGGTTGCAAGATACTTGCACGCCATTGTCTGTTATCTCGCTGGATTTGACGCAGCCCGTCTCGTGCAGCATTGCGATTATGTCGTAGCGGTCGTGCGGTATTAGAAGCTCGCTCGCCTTGAGCGTGGCTTCCGCTAGCTCCGCCAGCATATTGCGCAACTGTTCCAGCCCCTCGCCCGTGAGAGTGCTTGTGTAAATGGCACCATCGCGCCTCTGAATCAGCATCGGACTGTCGAGCAGGTCCGCCTTGTTCAGCACCGTGATGATGGTCTTGTTCTCCGCGCCAAGCTCTCGCAGCACCTCCATCGTAGTGTCGCGATGCCGCTCCATGTCCGGGCTTGAGCAGTCGAGAACGTGTATCAAAAAATCGGCCACGACAGCCTCTTCGAGTGTAGCCTTGAAGGCTTCTACGAGCCTGTGGGGCAGGCGCCGGACAAAGCCCACGGTGTCTGTCAAAAGGAGTTTCCCGCCGCCTGCAAGGGGCATCTGGCGCGTCGTCGGGTCGAGCGTGGCAAAGAGCGCGTCTTCGGCGTGCACTTTTGCGCCAGTCAGGGCGTTGAGCAGCGAGCTTTTGCCCGCGTTTGTGTATCCGACGATTGCCGCGGTGGGCAAGGGGACACGCTCGCGCCGTTTGCGTTGCACCTCCCGGTGGCGGCGAACGGCTTCGAGTTCCAGCTTCAGCTTGGCGATGCGCTCTCGCGTCATGCGGGCGTCCAGTTCGCTCTGTGCCTCGCCCTCGCCGCGCTGGTTTACTCCGCCGCCGCGCTGGCGGTTCAGGTGCCCCCACGCGCCGCGCAGGCGCGGAAGCATGTATTCGGCTCTTGCCAGCTCCACCTGCAATACCGCTTCCTTTGTGCGCGCACGGGAAGCGAAAATGTCCAGAATGACCTCTTGCCTGTCTATCACGGTCATCTCGCAAAGCTGTTCCCAGTTGCGCTGTTGTGCGGGTGCAAGGGACACATCGAACACGATGATCTGACAGCCCAGTGCGCGCGCGCGATCGCGTATCTGCTCCGCCTTACCGCTGCCGACAAGGAAACGGGGCTGCACCTCTCTAATGCGCACAACTTCCCGCCCGCCTATGGGAATGCCGATCGTTTCGACCAGTTCTCCCAGCTCGTCAAGTAGTGTATCGGGGTCGTCTTCCATCCCGTTTTCCCAGACTCCCACAAGGTATGCGTAATCGGGCTTGAGCGGGTCTTTTTCTATTTCGTGCATTTTGTTAATGGCCAAGTCTCTGGCAACGCCACGTAGCTTGCAATGCTGTTGATGGCTTCGGGAGCGTTTGCAAATAGACGGACCGAGGGGGCGGGATGGATTTCCGAGATAAAAATCGGAACATGAGGCGAGGTGAATCGAGATTCCCCGAGCCGAATGGGCTGGTATTTAGCCGGAGAGACACCCGTATTCCGACGGGAGTTCTATTTGCAAACGCTCCCGAAGGAGCGTTGGGCATCCCTTGACGCCGTAATCACGATAAAAATGTGTGCGTCCGTCATTCGCCTGAAAAGGGAATGTGAGTATATTTTTGATGCAGGATTCTTGGGCTATTTTGATACGGCGCCTAAGGAGCGTTTGCAAAAATGTAAGTGAAGCATTCGGCTTGGTTGCCCCACATATGAAACGTGCGACAACAATCACAAACACCACGACAATGCAACTGACCACCGACGAGGAACAACGTTACGTCGAATTGCAGATGATGGCGCTGGACTTTGCAAGAGACGGGGAGACTGATACCCTTGCGTCCATGCTATACTCCGGCCTTGCCGTGAATCTTGAAGATGCGCGGGGCAACACCTTGCTCATGCTTGCGGCGTATCATGGCAATCTGGACACGGCGCGATTGCTTCTTGAGAACGGTGCGGACCCCGAGCGCAAGAATGCAAGGGGGCAGACCCCGCTTGCAGGCGTCGCATTCAAGGGGCATGTCGAAATGGCCCGCCTTCTTATTGAGTATGGAGCAAACGCATCCACGCCGTGCAGGGGAGGGCAGACGCCCATACAGTTCGCCGCCTTGTTCGGGCACAGGGATATGTGCGAGCTGTTGCTGGAGAAGGGGGCTTATGCAGGCAGGCACCGCATATGGGGACTGTCCAACATCTTCATCGTTCGCATAAGCTCCGCCATACGCAGCTTCTTGCGCATGATTGCAAAGCCTTTCAAGGAGGCATGACCCAGGCTAACGAGGGAGCGCTCTATGCGTTGACGCGGAATACGACAACGTCGCCATCCTGCATCACGTAGTCCTTGCCCTCGATGCGGTACTTGCCCGCCTCGCGCGCCTTTACAACGCTGCCGGCGGCAACGAGGTCTTTGAACGCGACCACTTCCGCCTTGATGAAGCCCTTTTCAAAGTCGGTATGAATGATAGCGGCACACTGCGGGGCTTTCATCCCCTTGTGGAAGGTCCAGGCACGAACCTCCTTCGGCCCCTCTGTAAGATATGAGGCCAGGCCCAAAAGGTCGTAAGTTGCGTTGATAAGGCTGGAAACTCCTGAGCCATCCACGCCCATCTCCTTGAGGAACTCCCTTGCTTCATCGGGACTCATTTCGCCGAGTTCCTCTTCCAGCTTCGAGCATATGACGGCCATGCCGCTGTTGCGATGCTCGGACACGTAATCGCGGACTGCGGCCACGTATTTGTTGGAGCCGATGTCAGCGAGATCCCCCTCCGCCACATTGCAGGCGTAGATCACAGGCTTGTCGCTCAACAGGTAGAAGCGGTTAAGGCGTGCCTTTTCGTCTTCTCCGTGAATGGGGAAAATGTTGGCGGGTTTGCCTTCGTTCAGGAATGGAATCAGGCGGTTGAGCAGTTCCGCATTCGCCACTGCGTCCTTGTCCTGCCCCTTGGCCTTGCGCAAGTTGTTATCAAGCTGCTTTTCGCAGGACTGTATATCGGCCAGAATCAGCTCTGTCTCGATAACCTGAATGTCGCGAACGGGGTCCACTTTGCCCATGTTGTGGATGATGTCGTCGTCGTCGAAACAGCGCACCACATGAACGACGGCGTCCACTTCGCGAATGTTGGACAGGAACTTGTTGCCAAGGCCTTCGCCCTTGCTCGCGCCCGCGACCAAGCCCGCGATATCGACAAACTCGATGGCAGCTGGAATGATTTTTTCCGACTTGGACAGAGTCTGCAACCAAGGCAGGCGTTCGTCGGGGACGATGACAACGCCCACGTTCGGCTCGATGGTGCAGAACGGGTAATTGGCCGCCTCCGCCTTGCGGGAGCGGGTCAGTGCGTTGAAAAGAGTGCTTTTGCCCACGTTGGGCAGTCCGATGATGCCAGCTTGCATGATGTGTAAACCGAGCACTTCAACGCATAAGCAGTAAATCCGCAACCCGAAAAGGGACCGCTCTTGCGATGAGCGCGCTTGCCATGCCTCGCGGCCCTGTGCTCTAATGTCCGGCTTTGTCGCAGGCTATTTCTGCCTCGGCCAATGATTGCACAATGCTCGCACTTGAAGGCATATCGCTTCGCTTTGGAGAAAAGGCGCTTTTTGACGAAATCAGCGTACGAATCGGCGCGCGCGATCGCATCGGCCTCATTGGTGCCAACGGCGCAGGAAAGACCACGCTCTTCCGCATCATAATGGGAGAAGTGGAGCCTGATTCGGGCAACGTGGACAAGGCCGCCTATGCGACGCTGGGCTATTTGCCGCAGGAGACTCTTACCAAGCCCGGGCGCAGCGTGTTCGACGAAGCGGCGTCTGCCTTTGAGGGCATTCACGCGCTTCGCAGGCGTCTGGAGCAAGCTGAGGAGCGTCTGCATTCGCTTTCGCATGAGGATTCCGCCTACAACGACACGCTCCAGATAATCGGCGAGCTTGAGCACCGCTTGCAGGACATGGAGGCGGACAAAATGAAGGCCCGCGTGGAGCGAGTCCTTCTCGGCCTGGGTTTTTCAATGAGTGACATGCCGCGCGACTGCGGGGAGTTTTCCGGCGGCTGGCAGATGCGCATTGCGCTCGCCCGCCTGTTGCTTAGCGAACCGTCATTGCTCCTCTTGGACGAACCGACCAACCACCTTGACCTCGATTCCCTTCGCTGGCTTGAAAAATACCTCCAGAACTACGAAGGCGCCATTATCCTGATTTCGCACGACCGCGCCTTTCTCGACGGGTTGTGCACGCGCATTTTCCATCTTACGCGGAGCAGGCTGGACGCCTACCGCAGCAACTATTCAGGCTTTGAGGAGCAGGCTGCGGCGCGCTACGAGCAGATACTTCAGGCGCAGAAGAGTCAGGAGCGCAAACTTGCGCAGACGGAGCGTTTCATCGAGCGTTTTCGTTTCAAAGCGTCCAAGGCCAGACAGGTGCAGAGCCGCATCAAGGCTTTGGACAAGGTCGAGCGCATCGAGATAGATCAGGACGAAAAGCATCTTGGCAACTTCAAGTTCCCGCCGCCTGAGCGTTGCGCCCACGAGGTGTTTCGCCTCTCGAAGCTGGTCAAGCGTTACGACGAGCACACGGTGCTGAACAATCTGGATCTTGAAATCACTCGTGGCGAACGCATTGCCGTCGTTGGTGTTAACGGCGCAGGTAAATCTACTCTGGCGCGTGTGCTGGCCGGAGTAGAGACTTACGAGGGGGGCGAGATGAAGATTGGCGAGCGGGTGAATGTATCCTACTTCGCCCAGCACCAGTCTGCTGAACTCGATCCTGAAAAGAGCGTGATGGACATTGCTTCGGCCCAGGCTAGTGACGCCATGCGCCTGCGCGTTCGGGATATTCTGGGCAGCTTTCTTTTCAGTGGTTCGGATGTGATGAAGCCCGCCAAGGTGCTCTCGGGCGGCGAGAAGAACCGCCTTGCGCTTGTGCGCATTCTGCTTAGGCCCACGAACTGCCTGATTTTGGACGAGCCTACGAATCACCTGGACATGGCGTCCAAGGAGATGCTGCGCGATGCGCTGGATATGTGGGAGGGGACCATTATCATCGTATCCCACGACCGTGACTTTCTAGACCCCCTTGTTGGCCGCGTCATAGAAGTGGCGCCGGGCCGAGTGCGTTCGTTCATCGGAAACGTTTCCGACTACATTGCAAAGACTGACGCGGAACGCGCCCTTGGTGCCGGTTTGGCAAATG
>JAFGLA010000076.1 GCA_016928295.1 Opitutales bacterium | reverse complement strand
GGCGAAGTCAAAGCCCATGTGCTTTACTACATCGCTAAGAAAGTTCTTTTGCGCCTCCACCCCAAAGCCCTTCAGCTCCACGGGGCGGGACTGTGCGCAGGCGTCGGCGATGCGGCGGACAAGGGGGGCAAGCTCTTTCTCAAGCGGCGTGAACACGCTCTCGACCGTGGCCCTGTCCATGCCCGGGTCGAACTGGTCGATCCAGTAATCGTATGGGGCTTCGCTGTGCCCGAGTATCGTTGCCTGCTCGATGGCCAGGTCTATTTGACGCTGCAACACAGGAGCGAAGGGGGCGTATTCGCCGCTTTCTCTTGCCTTTGCCCAGGCGTGATAGGCCAAAGAGTCGCTCTCGCTTTTGCGGCGTACAAACTCTGAAGGCAGGCGCGTTGCCTGTTCGTAGTCCTTCGTGGCGACCGAGACCACGCGCCGCTGTTCATCGCTTAACGAGTCGTATGCTTTTTGCAGCGTTTCGAGCATTCGCCCGAGCTTTGCGCTCGATGCCTCGCGGTGCACAAGTTCGGCAAGGGCGCTGTTCTGTTCCGCACGGAACTGTGCCGCGCCGGAGGGCAGGTTTACCTGTTCGTCCCATCCGAGCAGGCCGCCGATGCTGCGCAGCCGCTCCAACCTCTTTAGTTCGAGGCAGAGTTTCTTGAATTGGGAGTGGGCAGGCGTTGAGAGAGTCGAGGGCATCTTTAAGTGTCAAACAGAATGAAGTAAGCGGCAAAGGTCAACGGTTCCATACCTTGCCAACATCTTGCGCGTGCACCCAGCCCTCTCCGCCCTCTTCATCGCGGACGAAGGTCCACTCCGCATGGCTTCGCAGAGGGGATAGCTCTTCGGCTGCCTTCAGGCTGCGAACGCTGCTGGCTTCGGCGTCCGGCGCGGAGCGCAGGGCTGCGTCAGCACCAATAACGGTGAGCCATTGAGCGTTCAGGTGCCAGCCCAGCATTCCGCCCGCGCAGGCGGCAAGAAGGGCCAGCGTTGCCAAGGCTCCGGCTACGGTCACAAGCCTGTGCCCGCCGTGCAGGAAGGGCAAAACGAGCAGCGCAAGAAAGGTCCATCCGGCAAACATGCCCGTCCACATCCACATCTTCATCGGCAGGCGCGTGCCCCAGTTTTCAAGCCAATGGGCCTGCCTTTGCGGGGAAAGCCCAGCCGCCTGACGCGCGAGGGAGAGGTTCAGCGCGGCTTCGGGGCGCTGCGGGTCTATGGCTATGGCCCGCTTGTACTGCAAGGCAGCCAGACCGAAATCGCCTATGCGAAAACGTGCGTTGCCGAGGTTGTAGTGTGCTTCCCAGGAGTCGCCGCCCGTTCGGATAGCTTCCTCGTAGCTTTCGGCGGCTTTTAGGTAAAGCTCTTTGGCTTCGCTTTCGTCGCTGCATTTTTCCGCTTCGACGTATGCCTCGTTTCCGCGGCTGAAGGCGGGGTTTTCCGCCTGTGCAAAGGCGCTGCCGCAGCCGAGCGCAAGGATTAGTCCCAGTATGGCAAGTGTGCGCATGGCTATTTCACCCCCAGTTTTACAGAAATTGTCGATAGTTCGCGGGCAAGCTCGTCCAGAGGCTGGTTCACGGGGCCGAAGCGCAGGGCCTCTTGTCCGTTAAAGAGCAGGTTGACCGTGCGGCGCGTTTCCGCGTCCGTTTCGCCAAGCTGGCGGATTACGTCCGCCGCGCTGACTGTTTCGGGCTGGCGAAGCGGGTCGGCCACCGCCAGCGCATTGCGCAGGCAGGGGCGGGCAAAGGCAAAGAAGGACGCGGCGTCGTTTGCGCGGGCGCTCTTCAGTGCCTTGTGCAGAGCGGCTGCGGCGTGCTTGTTGCGCAGGCGGCGCATTCTGGCCAGCGGGTCTTTCTCCGCCATTTTGCGGCGAAGCGGAACAATAATGCCCCATGCAAGCAGGGCGGCGGGCAGTAATTGCGCAAAGAGGAAGAGTTTGTCCTTTTGCGGCGCGAGCAGTGCACCGTAAGGCGGCTTGGCATACAGCAGGCTTATCGAGTGCAGGCCGTCCGTTTTATTGATTTGGGGCTGCTCGGTGTTTGCCGCCTTGGGCTTTGCTGCGGCGATTATTCCAGAGCCTTCGATTTCGACGCGTTCGCCCTCCAGGACGCTTTCCACGTAGCGCCCGTTTACGGGGTCGAAATGGCAGAAGCGCATCGGCGGGACGGATAGCGTTCCCGGGCGAAGCGGCGTTATAAGATACTTGAACACCTTGTTGCCTTTGAGGCCCAGCGCGTCTTCGTGCGTTGCCTGTTCGGTGGGCGGGTAGCCGCGCCAGTCGTCGCCGCCGTCGAGCTTTGGCGCCATAATCTGGCGAAGATCTCCCTCGCCTTCGATAGTGAGCGTAAGCTCCAGCGGCTCGCCCACCTTGCCTTGATTGTCGCTTATTGTGCGTTTGGCGCTGAAGCTGCCTATCGCTCCGTCGAAACTGGCTGGTGCGCCTGCGGGCAGTGGGCTGACTTCGATGTTCGTACCGCCGCTCGCGCTGATGACCACAAGCGGGCTTGAAAGGTCGTCCATGCGCATGGTCGTCATGTTGCGCATCATTTCCTCAAGCGGGTCGTCCAGGCCGCCGATGACGCGGGAGTTGCGGCGCGGCTGGCGCACCTGCGCTTCGCAGGCGTATTCGAGCTTTTGCGTGCCGCTTTTGGAGGCGCTTATTAGCATGGGGATGCTTACGTCAAGATAGCTCGTCGTGCCCACGATGACTTTGCTGTTGCGGGCGAGCTTGGGGTCGAGCGGCTGTTGCAGTATGCCGTCGCTGCCGACTTTTAGCGGACTTGCACCGCCGACTATGTTGAGGTCGCTGCGCACCATAAGGTGCAGCATGGCCTGTGCGCTTTGGCCAAGATACATGCGTTCGGGCGCCTCGACTTTCACTATCATCGAATCGTTGCTTATGGAGCCGTCCTTGTTCGCATTGACCCTGGTGGACGGGATTACGACGTTCTCGCCGTCCAGAGTCGCCCGAATCTCGGGGATTGTGAACGTTCCCGCTCTCGTTGCGCGGATGGGGAAGGAATACTGTACGTGCGAGCTGACAGAGCCGTTTATCACGTTCACCTTGTTCGACACCGAACGCTGGTTGAGGATGATCAGGCCGTCCACTTCGGGCAGCTCGAAGACCAGTTCCTTTGTCGAGGTGCCGTTAACTGTCACCACGTAGCGGCCATATTCGCCCACGCGCAGGTCGGCGGGTTCGACTTCGCTGATTATCGCCACGGCATGACAGACCTGCGCCGCCATGAAAAGGGCGAGAATGAATGAAAGTAGTGTTTTCGTTCGCATTACCAATCTCTACCAGTGGAATTGAATTTGCGCGGCTCCACAAGCTCTCCGGCAGGGAGTATTTTTTCATCCTGACGAAGTAAACGCAAAAGTTGTTCTGCCTCTTCCTGACTCATTTCGCCGTTTTGTGGGCGTTTGTCGCTCATGACGGCTCCCGCGAGCTGGGCGTCTGCGGGCGGCTCGCCTTCCATTTGGCGGGCATCCTGCGTGATAATGTCCTTGGAAATGTCAGCCGTGTCCTCGCCCTCGCGGCGGTCTTCACCACGCCCTTCGGTGACGGTTGCGCGCTCTTCTTTGGCGTTCGCACCGCTGCTTTCGCCCTGTTCGGGCTGTCCGGCTTTGTCCTTGGGCGCGGCTTTGGCTTCGGTCTTGCCCGTATTGTCTTCAGCGTCTTTTTCCTGAGCGGCCTTTTGAGCTTCCGCTTTTTCGCGTTCGCGCTGCGCCTTGTTTGCAGACTCCTCGCCATTGTCCTTCTGCGGAGCTGGCTGTTTGGCCTCTTCCTGCTTCGCGCCACCGCCAGAGCCGTCTTTTGCTTCATCCTTGGGCGAATCGGGCTTTTCGCCGCGCTTTTCCTCTTCGGAGCCGCTGCCTGACTTCGAGCCTTCCTGCCGCTCTTTTTCCGCCTGTTCCTTGTCTTTCAAGTCCTCGGAATCAGAGCCGCTGCCGCCGTTTTGTTGCCTGGGCTGCTGCTGTTCTTCGCGCTCTTTCCGGGCTTGGGCACCTTGATTGTCGCCGCCTTGTTGGGGCTGGTCTTGCTCCTTGGCCGCGTCCTTTTTCGCCTGTTCGCCTTTGTTTTCGTCTGGGCTGTCGCCTTGCCGATTTTCAGGCTTATCGCTTTCGCTCTTGTCCTGCCCTTCGCCGGACTGTTGCGACTGCGCGGAAGCAGGCTGCTGCCCCTGTTGAGGCTGCTGTTTTTCCTGCTGGGACTCTTCCTTTGCCGAATCCTGTTTTTCGCTGCCGCCTTCAGCTGATTTTTCCTGATCCTTGGAAGGAGCTTGTTCGCCTTGCTGCTGTTTCGCTGCGTTGTCCTGCCCTTCGGTCGCGGCGTTCTGCTCTTGCGTCTTGTCGGACGACTGTTCTTCGTCGCCCTGCTGAGCGTCCTGAGACTTTTCCTGTTGCGGGCTCTGCTGCTCTTCGCCGGACTGTTTGTCCTGCCGGGATTTCTGGTCCTTTGAAGAGGACTGCGGCTGATCTTGCTGCCCGCCTTGGCCGGACTGCTGTTGGGATTGGCTCTGCTGGCTGTCCTGTCCCTGCGAAGTCTGACTTTGGCTGCTTGAGTCGCCGCCACTCTGGCTGTTTTGCCCGCCCTGAGACTGGTCCTGCTGTTGCGAAGCTCCGCCCTGTTCGTTGCCGCCTTGGCCGGACTGCTGGTTTTCTTGCGAATCCTGATTTTCTCCGCCGCTCTTGCCGGAATCTCCCTGCTCGCTTCCGTCGCCGCTCTCCTGTCCTTGAGGCGGGGGTTGTTCCTTGTCGTCCTCGTTTTCTTTTGGCTGCTGTTGCGGGGGCGGCTCCTGTTCCTGCGGAGGCTGGGGCTTCTTGATGGTTTCGAGCTTCTCAAGCTCCTTTATCGCTTCCGCGCTGTCTCGGAAAGCGTCGCGCATGGCCTCGCTTTCGGGGTTCAGGCTGAGTGCTTTTTCAAGGTGCCCCTTGGCTCTTTCAAAAATGTCTTTCAACGCTTCCTTTTGCTCGGGGCTGAGGGGCGTCTCTTCAAGCTCTTCCTTTTCGGGCAACTTTTCCTTCGCCGTGGCAAGAAGGGAGGCGCCTGCGTTGCCGTGGGCCTGTTCAAGCAGCGGTCCTTCGGCCCCGTCGTTTATTTCCAGCGCCTGTTCAAATAGTTTTGCCGCTTCGGCGTAATCGCCCTTGCGGTAGCTTTCCACGCCTTGGTTGTAGCTCTCTCTTGCCTTGAGCCAGTTGCTTTGCGCCTCTTCCTGCGTTGTTTCAGCCGCGCTTGAATCGTTTGCCGTCGCAGGCATCAGGAGCAGGGCGAGTATCAGGGCGGGCGTTGCGCCAAGGCCGTTTTTGCGCTTCAGGGCGGGTATCAGCGCCTCGATTATGATAAGCGCGAGTGCGGCGGCGAGCGGCCAGCGGTAGCGGATGATCGGCTCGCGCATACTCGTGGCTTCTTTGCTCTTTTTTTCATCTTCGCCGAGTAAGTTCGCGAGGTCGCTTGTCAGGGTTGTCGAGTTTACAGGCGCGTAGAATCCGCCCGTTGCTTGTGAAATTGCCTCAAGGGTGGCGCTTTCAAGGCGGCTTGTAACGAGGCTGCCCGTGGCGTCTCTTGTGTATTCGCTGCCTGTCTCGTCGCTGGTCGGGACGGGGGCCCCTTCGGGCGTTCCAACGCCTACTGTGATGATTTTCATGCCCGCGCTTTCTCGAGCCTCCTTTAGTCCTGCCCCTTCGAGGTCTTCGCCGTCGGTCAGGATTACAAGTATCTTCCCGCTTTCGCTCTTTCCAAATGCGGCGCGCGCTTCCGCTATGGCGTCCGCAAGGCTTGTGCCGTGGCTTGGCACCGAGCGGGTGTCCGTGGCCTCAAGGCTTTGCAGTATCGCGCTGCGGTCGAGCGTAAGTGGGCATTGCAGGAAGGCTTCGCGGGAGAAGGGAATGAGGCCCGTTCTGTGCCCGGGAATGGCTTTGAGCATGTCCTGAACGGCGAGCTTTGCCCTTGTGAGGCGGTCGGGCCGGAGGTCCGCGCAGAGCATGCTTCGCGATACGTCGATTGCGAACAGTACGTCTGCCCCCTTGCCGTGGATTTCCCTTATGTGGTAGCCGTAGCTTGGCCGCGCGAGGGCTACTACGAGGCTGGCCGCGCAGGCGAGCGCGATGATGTGGCGCAATATGCGGGGCCAGCGCGCTCCCCGGTGCAGCGTCGGCAGCAGCCTCGCACTTGCTATGAGGCGCAATTTGCGCGCGGCGCGGCGTTCCCCGATTGCGAAGATCAGGGATAGGAGGGGAAGGATGGCCAATAGCCAGAGCCAGGATGGGTGTTCAAAACGCATTCCTGCCGTTTATGACTTCAATAATGCTGGAAGGTTTCGCCCTATGCGTTGTCGCCCTTGCCGCTGGCGGCTATGAAGTGGGATAGCAGCGCGCCTGCTATTAGGCAGAGTGCCGCCCCGAGCGCGGGCAGCGGTCCGCGCGGGAGGCCCGGGTTCAGCGCGACAACGGAGCCTGCCACCAGCCCTATGATGAGCGCGTGGGTGGGCGAGGGGGCCTTTTTTAGCGCGATTTCGATGATTTTTGCAAAGACTAACACGCCAAGCCCTGCCGCAAGGGCGACGACGAAAAGGATTTTGATGGCTGCAAGCGCCGCCTCTGCCCCTGCGTCCAGTGGGGCGGAGGAGAACATGCCCTTTGCAAGCGATACGAGGCTTTGCGGGTCGAGCGCGTGCAGGGCGACTATCACGGTGTAGTATTCGCCAAGGAGCAGTAATACGAGCGAGCCGGAAACTCCGGGCACTATCATTGCAGCGCCTGCCGAGAAGCCGCAGGCACCTAGCGTAGCAAAGTCCGGCTCCTGAAGTTCGGCTGGCAGCCCCTCCAGCGAGCTTTGCGCTTGCACGATGGCGTTTGCTCCGGCCTTGGCTTCTTCCTTGCGGGATGGGTCCCCAAGGGCGAGCACAGCCAGCAGCCCCAGCGAAAGCATTCCCATTTCAATCCAGCGCAGTTTCTTTATTCCGCCCATTTTGATGACGGCCGGGATGGAGCCTATGATAAGACCCATGAAGAAGAGCATCGTCGCACTGCGCTGTTCTTCGAGCGCCCATTTGAGCACTTCGCCAAAGCCCTTTATGCCGACAATTGCGCCGATTCCTATCAGGGCAAGGAACACTATGTGGCGCATCCGCCCGCCGTCTTTGCCGCTTAGCGCGCCGCCGATTGCACCGATGAGCCTCTCGTAAATGCCGAGGACGACGGCCATGGTCCCGCCGGACACGCCCGGGATGATGTTTGCAATGCCGATGGCTACGCCTTTGAGGAGCAGATAGACTTTGTCCTTCATTATGCTTTTAAGCACTGGGGAAAATGGGGCTGGCTCGCAACTCCATTCGCATGTCACCGGATGAGGCTTACGCTCCCTGCCAAAGAAAAGGCTTTGGGGCGACTGATTTGCTTGCCGCAGCGCGCCTCTTTAGCATAGTGAGTGCCCGATAACGGCTTGCCCGTGCAGGCACGTAATCAACATTTGCCCGGATGGCGGAATTGGCAGACGCGCTGGACTTAGGATCCAGTTCCGTAAGGAGTGCAGGTTCGACCCCTGTTCCGGGCACCATTTTCCGCCCGCGACGCCAGTGTTGTTTAGAAAGCGCAGCAATGGCGGTTCGCAGTAGAAGTCAAACTGGGTCGAGTTTGCCTTTAAGCGATTCGGAATCGTCCTGTGGCTGCCTTTTATATCGAACCAAGTGCTGCGCGTAGCAGTTCTTCCGTCCCAGCTTCTGCCCCCAGCTTTTGCGCGGCCTTTTGTACCGCTCTGTCGGCGGCGTCTTGTTTGTAGCCCAGTGTTACAAGCGCGGCCACTGCGTCTCGCTGTGGGCTGGCTTCCAGAGTGGAGGCTGCGAAGGCTTGGGCGTTTGCTCCGCTCGTCGTGGCAGCACTTGCCGCGCCAAGCAGGGTGCTTGAGAAGGCCTGCACTTTGTCCCGCAACTCGATTACGAGCCGTTCGGCGGTCTTTTTGCCAATGCCCGGTGTGCGGGCCAGTGCTGTAACGTCGGCGGCGGCGATGGCTCCACAGAGAAGCGGCAGCGACATCTTGCTAAGGAGCGCGAGGGCCGTGCGCGGGCCAATGCCGCTGACTTTCTCCACAATCATGCGAAAGAAGTCCCGTTCCTCGCGGCGTATGAAGCCGTATAGATCCTGCCCGTCCTCGCGGTAAATGTCGTGGATGAACAGTTTTACGTGCCCGCCCGTAGGGGGGACTTTTTCTGCTGTGCTGACTGGCACGTGGACCTCGTAACCCACGCCCGCGGCGTCAATTACCACCGAAAGTGGCGTTGCTTCCAGAACTTCACCTTGCAGGACGGCTATCACGCGGTGGATTAGAGCACAGGATGCGCCCGGAGCGCAAGCTGCACCGCACTTTGGCGCGAGTTCCTGATTTGCTTGCCAGCCCGGTCCGCCCGCGCATAGTAAAAGCCCGATTGATTTACAGAGGCAAAGGCGTTGGCGAACGTTCTCGAAAGAGAGCCTGACCGTCGCGTTTGCCGTTTGGGCATGTTTTTGCTGACGGCTTGTAAGACGGCGTACAAACGCTACATCAAGTCAAGCGCATGACTAGGTCTCAAGTCCTTCATTATAAACGATTGTGGCGGTAGCTCAGTTGGATAGAGCAGCGGTCTTCTAAACCGCAGGTCGAGGGTTCGAGCCCCTCCCGCCACGCCAGTTTGTTGCTCTTGGTTGGGGGGCGCACTCGGTTTTGTTAACGGGTTGGTATCGTGCTGGCGATTGGCTGGCGATTAATAGGCCCGTACACAGAGTTTTATGATTGCTGCACCCGCATTTTCGTTTTGGTGCGTTTACTCCGCTTGCAACGCTGTTTTTTGCTTCCTTCCTCGGGGCTTTTGGAGTTTGCTAGGCTGATATGAGTCAGGTTCCTTCCGAGCTGAAATATACCAAGGATCATGAGTGGCTGCGTCTCGACGCAGACGGTACCGCCACTGTCGGCATTACGGACTATGCCCAGAGTTCCTTGGGCGATGTCACCTTTGTCGAGCTGCCCGAGTTGGGTGCTTCTCTCGACGCTGGTTCGGCATTCGGTGTTGTGGAGTCGGTGAAGGCCGCGAGCGACATTTACATGCCCGCCTCGGGCGAGATTGTTGAAGTGAACGGCGAGCTTGCCGACTCTCCCGACCTTGTGAACAGCGATCCTTACGGCAAGGGCTGGCTCGTGCGCGTGCGTCTTTCAGATGCGTCCAGCGTGGCAGCATTGCTTGACTCTGCCGCTTACGGGGCGCTTGTTTAGCCAGGCACTTGCGTAAGGCGGGCGGGGGAGCTGCCACCCGCGTCCTGATAATCTCAGTCCTATCATCCGCAGTTTTCACAACAGATGGACATAGCACCTTCACAGCGTTTCGAGCCGGTAGTTCAATTTTCGGTCTTCATGACCAACAAGATTGGCAAGCTCAACGAGCTGTTGCAGGTGCTTTCTTCACACGGTGTGCACATCGCCGCCGTGTGTACTGTGGACACACACGAAGCGGGCCTTTTCCGTCTCGTGGTCAACTATCCCGAGCAGGCCAGACGAGTGCTTGAAGACTGCGGCTTCCCCTTCTGCGAACAGCGCGTTTTCGCCATCGAAATCGACAGCGAACTGCAAATGTCGCACGTATGTGCGGCAATGACGGAGGCGGAACTGAACATCTTCTACATGTATCCCTTCCTCATGCGCCCACGCGGCAAGTGCGGGCTGATAATGAACGTGGACGACAACGATCTAGCCTCGCAGGTGATGTTCGCGCACGGCTTCAAAGTGCTTTGCCAGAACGATATAGGGCGCTAGAGATAGCGTGCGACAGGCGCGGCCATGCGTGCCCGTTTGAGCTGGAGTGCTACGGGAATCGTTCTGGATTCTCCGGGCCGAACGGGACTGTTTTTCACCGAAAAGATGCCCGTATTCCGACGGGAATCCGGTTTTTAAACGCCCTCTAGGCTAGCACCATATGCCTTGCCACCAGCTCTTCCAAGGCCTTCAACGCCGCTGTCGCGCTTGCTGCGTCCCTCGCTTCGGTCAGCAGGCGGATCTTCGGCTCTGTGCCCGAATAGCGCACAAGAACGCGCCCGCCTTTAAGCGAGCGTTCGATGTCCGCCACGCTTTCGGCCCAGCCAGTGATGCTGTCGAAGGGCACTTTCTCGCGCAGGCGGAGGTTCTTTTTCATCTGCGGCCAAAGTTGCATTGCCTTGCGAAGCTCCGAAAGCGGTTTGCCCGTCTCGAACATAATGTCCAGCACCTGCAAGGCGGCCAGAAGACCGTCGCCAGTGGTCGAAATGTCCTTGAAAATGATGTGCCCGCTCGCCTCTCCGCCGAAATTGTATCCATCCGCCAGCATGCTCTCCAAAATGTAGCGGTCGCCCACGTTCACACGCTCTACGCGCCCGCCGGCGGCTGCGATTGCCTCGTCGAGGCCCAGGTTACTCATAATGGTGGCAACCAGCGTGTTCTTCGCCAGCTTGCCCTTGGCGAGCAAATGCAGCCCCACAAGGGCCAGCACCTCGTCCCCGTCGAGCAGTTCGCCCTTTTCGTCGCACAGGATTACTCTGTCCGCGTCGCCATCGTTGGCTATGCCAAGGGCCGCGCCGCTATTGCGCACCAGTTCGCGCAGGACGGCGGGGTGCTCGCTGCCGACATTGTCGTTAATGTTGTAGCCGTCGGGCTTGTCGCCAACGCAGCTAAGCTCCGCCCCGTATGATGCCAGGACGGCGGGGCTTGTGAACGTGGCGGCGCCGTGCGCGGTGTCCAGCGCGATTTTCCAGCCCTTGAGGGCATTTGTTGGCAGCAGAGCGCCCATTTTTGCCCGGTACAGGGCCGCAGCGTCGAAACTTGCAATCTTTGCTGACTTTGCGGGTACGGCCTCGGCAAGAACGGCGTCGATATGCGCTTCTATCGCCAGCTCAACCTCGTCGGGCAGCTTAAGCGCCTGTCCCGAAAAGAGCTTGATGCCATTGTCGCAGGCCGGGTTGTGGGACGCAGTCACTGCGACGCCCATCGTGGCCTTGGCGGCGGGAATTGCCAGCGCGATTGCCGGAGTCGGCGCGATGCCTGCGTCTATGCAGGAGGCCCCTTCAGCGGCCAAGCCTTCGGCGAGTGCCTGGACAAGCGACGGACCGTTGCCGCGCGTGTCCCGCCCGATGAGGACGGAGTAAGGCGCCTTCAAGCCGCTTGCGCGCATGTGGCGGGCGAGGGCTGCGCCAACGGCGCGGGCAAAGTCAGGGCACATGGTGGGCGAACCAAACTCGCCGCGAATGCCGTCCGTACCGAAATACTTGCGCTTGCTCATGAGCTGGAAACTTGGGGGCTTCTTGGGGAATGTGCTTGTACGCCTCGGATTGGATTCCGTTCAGGCCAGTGATTTGTAAAGGCGGTCCGCCTTTTCGAGCCATTGGGCGACAGAGCCGCCGGTCAGAAGCCCGTAGGCCTTCTTTGTCCCCTGTTTGATGTCGTCCGCTTCGCCCGCTATCCAGAGCGCGGCCCCGGCGTTTAGCGATATGGTGTCCGCGAGCCCCTTTGGACCCTTGCCGCGTACCAGCTCGTGCAGCGTGGCAACGTTTTCATCCGCCGTGCGTCCGCAAAGTTCTATGGCCGGGCAGGCCGATAGGCCAAGATCGTCCGGAGTCCATGTAACGTCCACATCCGCAAGCTGTCCGAAACCGCAGAGGTGGTTTTCGCCAGCGGAGGAGAACTCGTCCATGCCAGTGTTCTCGTCCAGCCTGCCGTGAACAGTGAGGCCGGATCTTAGGCCCAGCTCTCCAAGCGCGCCAGCGAGCGGATGCACCCACTTTCGGCTGAAAACGCCCAGAAGCTCGAAGGCCGGGCGGGCGGGATTGATAAGGGGGCCGAGAATGTTGAAAATTGTCCTCATCCCTTCCTCTGCCAGAGCCTTGCGAACGGGGACGATTTCCTTGAACGCGGGGTGGAAGCTGGGGGCGAAAAGGAATGTGAAGTTCAGCTCGTCCATGCAGCGGCGGATAACGGATAGGTCGTCTGTGCGCGGGACTCCCAGCGCGCCCAGAAAGTCCGCCGAGCCGCTCTGCGAGGTGATGGCGCGGTTGCCGTGCTTTATGACGGGCACTCCAGCCACGGCCACGCACATTGCCGACACGCTCGAAATGTTGTAACTGCCGGATTTGCTCCCGCCCGTTCCGACGATGTCGATAGCGCGCGGGGCGATGTCTTCAAGGTTCGTCTTGCGGGCAAGATCCCGGAAGGTCGCGGCAAATGTGGCCACTTCCTCGGTCGTTTCCCCCTTGTTTGTCAGAGTCTTCAGGAAACGCTTCTTGTGCTCAAGCGAGATGTCTTCGCGGGACAGGTCCAGTGCCGCGCTTCGAGCTTCACTGCGGGATAGGTTTTCGCCAGCTTCTAATCTGGCACTCAGGGCGGGAAGTATGTTCATCGCGGGCAAAGGGGTAGGGTATGGCGTTACCGGTACCTTGTCCCAGTCTGGCCCTGTGGGGCAAGAATTATTCACTTATGGCTATTTTACAAGCGGGAGTCAGCGTCCACGTTCGAGCGCGGCCATCAGGACTGCGCCCGCGCAGGAAAGGGCGATTGCTATTGAAAGGACGAATACCGTGGAGCCGCCGAGCGCGTAGGCGAGAATCGTCCCCATGCAAAAACCGGCGCAAATAAGTGTCACTTTGCCCTGTCCGCTAATGCGCTGGACTACTCCCTGCAACACCACGAGCGCGAGGCAGAGCAGGGTGAAGTCGCTTTGCAGAACGCGGATAAAAAGGAACAGCGCAAGAATCATCCCAAGCGCCGCGCCCGCAGCGATGTAGATGATGTTGTCGCGAAGCGTTTTCTTGTTTGTTGCCATGGATGTGTATGCCGACGGTTTAAGTATCGGCGGCAAGTATGAGCCTGTGAAACTTGGGCATCAAACAATAATGGCTCTTCGTTAGGTCAGCGCTTGTTGTTTTGCGCTTTTTGGCGAGTGTCCAGCTTGGGTCTTTTGAGAGCGCCTCTACACTCTCATATTTTTGTACCAGACGTTCATGCTCTCTATCTGGCCGGATATGTGCGTATTGTTGCAGAGGCGGCCTGCGTAACGGTAGCCTTGCCTTGCGAAGACTATGTTCATACCCGCAGAAGCGGCGCGGGCGATTGTGTACGCCGTGGCAATTCCGCGTTTTTTCAACTCCTTTTCCATGGTGCGGAGAAGCAGCGTCCCGAGGCCCTTGCCGCGCCACCTGGGCAGGGTCGCAAAGTCCGTCAGCTCCGCGTTGGAGCATAGAGAGTCCGCCTCGATGGAGGAGAGCGCCGCGATGCCTTCCTCGTCTTCCGCGCAGAAGTAGCTCACGTTTTCATCCATCGAGTCTTTGATGAACTCCGGGGCGTGAATCGGGAACGGGTAGCTCGGGAACACGCTTTGGTAGATTCCGGCCATTTCTTCGGCGTCCGTTTTCTGACAGGCGCGTATGCGAAGCCCTTGGGGTATGGCTTCCGAGCAGGTGCAGCCCTTGTGCTCCACGGCCAGCTCGGTGTTTTGCAGGTTTTTCTCCTCGTTGGTTTCGCTTTTGCGGACGCGGTCCTTGCAGTAGGCAAGAAAGACGCCAGTTTCTCGTCCGTTGTAAAAGCCCGGGACAATGGCTTCCGCGTAGTAACCGGCCAGCAGAAAGGATTCGATTTTCTGAACCGGTACCTTGGCGAAGATCTTTGTGTAGCCGCGCTCTTGCGCCATCTCGATGAGGGTGCGCGGGAGTTCTTCCGGGCATTGTTCTCCCGGACGCATAAGGTAGATGCGGTTGTTGTTGGGGCCGTGCTGGATTACCGACCCGCAGGGCAAGTGTTCGACAGTGTCGTATTCGTGCAGGGTTGTCATCAGACGCTTTCTCCCAGGTCGCGCCTCTGGTGGCGTGAGTTGTTTTGCGGGATTAGCGAGATGGTTTCGTCGTAGTCGCTTAACAGCTTTTCCACGCCGATGGACTTGCGCTCGTCTGCGTCTTCAAGGGCCAGTTCGAGGTTGCACTTGGCGCAGTCGCGATCGCAGAAGTTGGTCTTGTAGGACTCCGGCTCGGTGTAGGTGGTGATTACGCCCTCGTAGTTGCGCAGAATCACCTTGTTTGTGGACCATGAAATCAGGTAGTTGGGCATTACGGGGATTTTGCCTCCGCCCCCGGGAGCGTCTATTACGTAGGTCGGTACGCAAAAGCCGCTTGTGTGTCCGATGAGGCTTTCCAGTATCTCGATTCCTTTGCCAACCGGTGTGCGGAAGTGGGACAGCCCTTCGGAAAGGTCGCACTGGTACAGGTAGTAAGGCCTTACACGGTTTGCGACGAGCTTGTGCACCAAGGAGCGCATTATGCGCGGGCAGTCGTTTACGCCAGCGAGCAGCACGCTTTGGTTACCCAGCGGGATGCCTGCATCGGCCAGCCGTTTGAGCGCGGCGCGGGAAGAGGCTGTAAGTTCGCGCGGGTGGTTGAAATGGGTGTTTATCCAGAGCGGGTGGTGCTTTTTGAGCATGTCCACCAGCTTGTTAGTGATGCGGTAGGGGAGGACTACGGGTGTGCGCGTTCCGATGCGGATGACTTCGACGTGCGGGATTTTGCCGATTTCGGTCAGAATCCAGTCGATGTATTCGTCGGAGAGCAGGAAGGGGTCTCCGCCGGAGAGGAGCACGTCGCGTATTTTCGGGTTCGAGCGGATGTAGTCGATTCCGGCCTGTATCTGGCTGCGGGAGGGGATGCTGTCCACATCGCCCACGCGGCGCTTTCGCGTGCAGTGGCGGCAGTACATCGCGCAGGTGTTGCTGACAAGCAGCAGGACGCGGTCCGGGTAGCGGTGTGTCAGGCCCGGAACGGGGCTGTCGCTGTCTTCGTGCAGCGGGTCGGCCATGTCGGAACGGCAGACTGTCAGCTCGTTTATGTCGGGAAAGCTCTGGCGGAAGATCGGGTCGTTGCCGATGTCTTCCGTGTCGATAAGCGACAGGTAATACGGGGTTATCGACATCGGGAACTTCGCGCCGATTTGCGAAAACTGTTCCCGTATTTGCGCGGGGAGTTCTATCCCGAGCAGGCGCTCAAACCCGTTTATGTCTCGTATGCAGTGGCGCACTTGCCACTTCCAGTCCGTCCAGACGCCGTTTTGGCCGTCGGACGAGTCCATATTGTCGAATAGGTTTTGTTGTTTCTCGGTAATAACCATCAGTCTATGTCTGTATTTGTGCCGCTTCGAACAGCCTTGAGTTCTCGCTGGGAGACTGGCTGTTCGGAGGGAGCTTGATATCGTCTCCCGCCTGCGCGCTTGGCAGCAGGTTCGGGGACGCGTCCAGTCCGGTGAGTTCCATCAGGTGGACGATTTTTTCCAAAGATTCGGTGATTGCGCCTTGTTCTTCATCGGGAAGGGCGGCAAGGGCGTTGCAGAGCTTGTCCTGAAGCAGGGATGGAGTCCTGGCGGTTAGCGCAAGGCCGGTGTCGCTTATTGTCAGGTGGATCTTGCGGCGGTCCGTTTCGTCGCGAGTGCGAAGTATAAGGCCGCGCTTTTCAAGGCGGTCCACGATTCCGTTTGTCGTGCTCTGGCTTAGGTTTACGGCCTTGGACAGCTCGGTCAGCGTCATGTCGTTTTTTTCGGACAGGCGGCTTAGGCAGATAAGTTGCGGAGTCGTCAGGCCGTGTTCGGCATGCAGTTTTCGTGAGTAGATGTCCACGGAGCGTATGATCCTGCGCAGCGCGCAAAGGATGCGAAACTCATGTTGCTTGTTCTGCATGTCTTTCGTGTAAGAATAATTCGTGAACGAAGTATATTCGCGCAGCCAATTGTGCGCAAGGTTTATATGGGATGCGGCGGCGCGGCGGCGTATGGATGGCAAAGCACCTTATCGCGCCATTGCGCGATATTTCTCTTTGAGTAACGGTCTGTTCTGCCGCTGTTCTGCTTGCGTCCAGTCTGCGGTGCTATCGGCGCTGGCGCACGGCTTCAAAGAGGAAGATTGCCGCCGCCGCGCTGACGTTCAGGCTGTCCGCGCTCTTTCCACTCATGGGGATTTTGGCCCGCACCGTGTCGGCGTCCTTCATCCAGAAATCGCTTAGGCCGTCCGCCTCGCTTCCAAGGAGCAGGGCCACGGGGGCTTTCATGTCCGTATCCCAGAGCAGGCGTTCCGCGTCCGGCGTGGCGGCGACTGCGTGTATGCCGCGCTCCTTGAAGAAGGCTTTCGCCTGCGCGTTGTCCGCGAACACTGTCTGCATTGCGAAAATCGAGCCTTGCGAGGCGCGTATGGCCTGCGGGCTGTACAGGTCCGTAACGGGGTCCGTAACGATGACGGCGTCCGCGCCTGCGGCGTCCGCACTGCGAAGCAGGGTGCCGAGGTTGCCGGGTTTTTCCACGTGCTCAATTAGCATTATGAGCGGAGCCTGGCCGAGCTTTAGGTCCGCAAGGCCGGAGCGACGCATTCTTGCCACCGCGATGAGGCCGTCGGGGTTCTCCCGGTTGGACGCCTTTTCAAAGGCGGCGAGCGACATGCGGAAGCATTCCAGCTCTGGCTTCTGGGCCATGCCTTCGACAAGCGCGGCGTATTCATCGCCCAGCCAGCAGTCCTCGCAGAAATACAGGGTGACTATCTCGGCCCCGCCGGCGATTGCGCGCTCAAGCTCTCGTATGCCCTCGATGGCGTACACGCCCATGCGGCGGCGGTGTTTGCCTTCCTTCAGGCGGGCAAGGTCTTTTACTCGCGGATTCTGCGGACTGGTAATTTCAGCAAAGCTGGGCATCGGTGGGCAGGAATATGAATCAAATGGGCCTCGCTGTGAACAAGATAAATAGCGGGACAAACAGGTTGATTGCGTGTGCGTGTTGATTATTGTAACTCGTGCGCCTCGGGCAAGCGCGTAGTATCAACTTGCGGCGAAGCCTTCAGCCCAAATCCGCCGCGCATGGGAGCGTCTCGTCATGGAAGAGCTGTTTTGCGGATGCGACAATCTGTTGGGCTTCAACTATGTGGAGCTTTTCGTCGCCGTTTTCATGTTGCTCCAGACGGTCATTCTCGCCCTTGGCATCAAGGCCATAGGCGTGTCGCGAAGGACGCTCGCTTCCAACGCGATGGCGGATCTGACCTCGCAGATGAACGAAATTAACCGGATAGAGCTGGAGCATCCGGACCTGTTTCCGAGTCTCAAGGTGGGAAGGCGCCGTTCCGCAAGTGCCGTTAAAACAAATGACGCGCAGGCTCTTCTGTTGCGCGGTAATTCCGTTTTGGACAGGCAGGTGGGGCACTATCTTTTCATGCTCTTTTCCTACTACGAGAGACTTTTCCTTTTGAACGCCCACATGGAAAAGAGTTTCCACAAGTCCTGGGAGCGCCGGTTCAAGGAGCACATGCTGCTTCGCCCCCGCTTCAGGGAATACTGGGAGAGGGAGTATCGAAAGAGCTGTTCATACGAGTTCTGCTATTACGTAAGAATAATTCGGCGTATGATAGTGCTTGAACACGGCAGCCATTCGTTGAAGTGCACTCTGGCCGGAAAGCCTGTGTCTGCCAATAAGAAGGCTGCGGATGCGCCGATGGCTGCCCTCATGCACCGCAAACGCATTCGCGAGCGCATCTACGTGTTCCTGTTCCGGCGCAGGCGGGCGCTCTCCCGCATTTTCGGCTTTATACCCGGCCCGCGCTACTGGGCTATGGAGCTTGGGATGTTGGGCAACAGCAAGGCTCTCGGGCCGCGCATCTTCCCGTAGGCGGGGCGTTATCGGCAAATCCGGCACCTTTCATTGACAAGGGATTTTTAATGACTAGTCTTGGCGCAGCTTGTCAGGCCCTGCATTGCGAGGGTGTTTACCTGTCCGGGCAGCGCGCTGGCATAGTTTGCTAACATCAAATCTCCACTACCCATGAGCCAATCCATCGCTGCCTTTGGCGGTCCGTTCTCTTTGATTCTCGGCATAGTTGGCGGTCTCGCCGTACTGGTCCTGCTGATTATCATTCTTTCATTTTTCAATGTGTGGCTTCGCGCCTGGCTCTCCGGCGCTCATGTTGCGCTTGTGACGCTCGTGGCCATGCGTCTTCGCGGCGTGCCCTATTCTGTGCTCGTCGAGGCTCGCATCACTGCGGTGAAGGCGGGCATAGACCTTTCCATAAGCGAGATTGAAAACCACTACATGGCCGGTGGCGATGTCATCCAGACCGTGCAGGGCCTCATCAACGCGCAGAAGGCCGGCATGTCCATGAACTGGACTCAGGCCGTGAAGATCGACCTTGCGACAAAGGGTTCCGGCAAGAGCGTTCTGGAAGCGGTGCGCACGTCCATCAACCCGAAGGTTATCGATGTGCCCAATCCCGCCAGCGGCCGCTCGACAATCGACGGCGTGGCCAAGGACGGCATTCAGGTGAAGGTTCGTGCGCGAGTGACCGTGCGTTCCAATCTTGAAAAATACGTCGGCAGCGCGCAGGAGGAAACGATCATCGCCCGTGTTGGCGAAGGTATCGTCACCACAATCGGCAGCGCCGAGAGCTACAAGTGGGTGCTTGAAAACCCGGACTCCATTTCCCGCACGGTGCTAAACCGCGGCTTGGACACGGGCACGGCGTTTGAAATCCTCTCCATCGACATCGCGGACGTGGACGTTGGCGACAACGTGGGCGCAAAGTTGCAGGAAGCGCAGGCCATTGCGAACAAGAACATGGCTCAGGCACAGGCCGAAATCCGCCGCGCGGCAGCCGTCGCGCAGGAGCAGGAGATGAAGGCCAAGGTCGAGGAGATGCGCGCCAAGGTCGTCGAGGCCGAGGCAGAGGTGCCGATGGCCATTGCCGCCGCCTTCCGCAGCGGAAACCTCGGCATCATGGACTACTACCGCCTGAAGAACATTCAGAGCGATACCGACATGCGTAGCTCCATCGCCAAGCCCGCCGCTCAGAACCCCTCCAAGGGACAGGGCGCTTAAGACGTAATTTCGGGGCCGACTGGCGCGGCAATGGCTGCGCAAGATGTCCCCTTTTTGACAGTTGATGTTCAGCGCGTGTGTTCGGTCCCATCCCGCCCATGCGCGGAACGAGTTTGACTGGATATGCATGGCGGGGCTGGCGCCTGGCCGCTCCCTCTGCCCTCCAAAATCCTTATTATTCCTCGGCTCCACATAATCCCACAAACGCGATGAACGAGTTTTTCCAATTGCAAGTGCCGCCCGTGATGGCGGAGTTGGACGATATACTGTTTTTCGTCGTTATTGCTGTGTTCGGGCTTATCAAGTTCATCGGTTCGAAGATGAGCAAGGCCGACGGGACGGAGGATGAGGACGATCCCGAGAAGGCTCGCCGCCGCCGCGAGATTCAGGAAGAGATCCGTCGCCGCCTTGCCGAGCGTATGGCTCAAGATGTTCCGCCGGGCACGGTGGTTACAATTCCGGAGCCTCGGCAGCAGCCTGTGCAGACGGTTTTCGAACGCCATGCAGAGCCGCAGCAGCGTCCTCTTGCTGCCGGATTTGACAGAAGCGCGTCCACCGATGACGCGGCCCGCAGGCACGCCGAAGAGCGCAGTTCGCGAGACGCGATGCGGAAGCGAAACAACCTGATGGAGCAGCTCGAAGCGGCAAGACGAGAAGAGGTGGAGAGCCGCGAGCGTGCCCGTGTGCTTTTGCAGGGCAGAAGAACGGCCCTGTTGAGCGAGCAGGCGTTTGAAGCCGCAAATCCTGCCCTGTCCATGGAAATGCTGAATCGCCCGGGCGCGTTGCGCGATGCGATTGTGCTTTCGGAAGTGCTCGGAGCGCCGGTTTCGGAGCGCAAAAGCGGTTCCTGCCTCGGCTGGGGAGAGTAGAGGGCGGCAAGTCCGCTCTGTTTGCGGGCAAGGGCAGTTGTGTATGCCTGTTGTGCCGCGTTTGAGGAACTTGGCTTGCTATTTGCATGAACAAGTTCGTCGTCCCCGTTTGGACAAATCAGCGCAACTGCGTACATTTGATAGCAGGCAGGCTGGTCGTTTTTATACACCAAGGGGGTGGTTATCTGCGAGAGGGTTCGCATGCCTGCCGAAATAGATGCGCTAGTTGCAAGTCTAATGCGGCAAACGAACTTTTTCATTACAGAAAAGGTCCTCTCCGCCTCTTGGGCACGCAAGTAGCTATAAACACGCTTCGGCTGCACGAGAGATGCTGTACGCTCCCGGCTGATTCGCCGTGGACACATGTGTTTTCCCGCGCGCCATTGGTTGGCGCGGTAGCTCCTGCACGAAGTTTGCAGGCCGCGTCAGGCAGACAGAAACCTTTTTTAGTGACCAAGACAGCAATACCATGCGTACCGACAACACAATGCCGCGCGGCCTTCCTGCCGCACAAGGGCTGTACGACCCCCGCAACGAGCACGACAATTGCGGCGTGGGCTTCATTTGCCAGTTAAAGGGCAAGAAGTCTCATGATATTGTTGAGAACGCCCTGAAGATGGTCCGCAACATGGACCACCGCGGCGGCTGTGGCTGCGACCCCCAGACCGGCGACGGCGCGGGTATCTTCCTCCAGCTTCCCACGAAGTTCTTTCGCAAGGTTGCTCCTGCCTGCGGTATAAGCCTGCCCGAAGAGGGCCGCTACGCCGTGGCGATGGTGTATCTGCCCCGCGACGAAGCCGAAAGGGCGCAGATTGAGGCCATTTACGAGCAGTATGTCCGCGAAGAGGGCCAGCAGGTTCTTGGCTGGCGCACGGTGCCCGTCATGGGTGACACTCTCGGCGTCGCCTCCAAGGAGAGCGAGCCTGTCATGCGCCAGCTCTTCATAGGCCGCTCCGAAGAGTTGGGCACGGTTCTCGACTTCGAGCGCAAGCTCTACGTCATCCGCTCCTGTGTGGACCACGCGGTGAAGGCTCTGGACCTTTCCGAAGGCAGCTTTTACTACACGGCGAGCCTTTCCTCGCGCACGATACTGTACAAGGGAATGCTCACCACAGAGCAGCTCGACCACTATTTCCCCGACCTGCACGACGAAGCCCTCGAAAGCGCCATGGCCATGGTGCACAGCCGCTTTTCGACGAACACCTTCCCGAGCTGGCCGCGCGGGCAGCCCTTCCGCTACATGTCCCACAACGGTGAAATCAACACAGTGCGCGGCAATGCCAACTGGATGCACGCCCGTCAGGGCCTGCTCGGAACGGGCGTTCTAGGCAAGGACATAGAGAAAATCCTCCCCATTATCGACGAAGCAGGCTCGGACAGCGCCATGTTCGACAACTGTGTGGAGTTTCTCGTTCTCTCCGGCCGTCCTCTGCATCATGCGGTGATGATGATGATCCCCGAACCCTGGGAACGTCACCAGCACATGTCGAAGGAGAAGAAGGACTTTTACGAATACCACGCCTGCATGATGGAACCCTGGGACGGACCCGCCTCCATCGCGTTCTCCGACGGCGTGTCGATCGGAGCCGTACTGGACCGCAACGGCCTGCGCCCCTCGCGCTTCTACGTGACGAGCGACGACCTCGTCATCATGGCCTCGGAAGTTGGCGTCATCCCCGTGGAGCCTTCGACGGTGATCCGCAAGGGTCGCCTCCAGCCCGGACGCATGTTCCTTGTCGATACGAGCAAGGGCCGCATCGTTCCGGACGCGGAAATCAAGGCCGAGATTGCCGCCGAAAAGCCCTACGGGGAGTGGCTGGCCGCGAACCGCATATTCTTTAACGACCTGCCCGCGGCGAAGGAGCATCCCTCCGTTGCCGCCGAAGAGCTGATCGGCTATCAGCGCGCCTTCGGCTACACCTACGAGGACAAGCGCATGATACTCGGCCCCACGGCGGAGAGCGGCGCGCAGCCCCTTGGCTCGATGGGCAACGACACGCCCCTTGCTGTCTTCTCGCAACGGCCCGTGCTGCTTTACAATTACTTCCGCCAGCTATTTGCGCAGGTGACTAACCCGCCGATCGACCCGATTCGCGAGGAACTCATCACCTCGTCCATCAGCTTTGTCGGCTCCGAGGGCGACCTTATCAATCCCGGTCCGTCGAACTGCCGGATGATACGCCTCGAAAGCCCGATTGTGGAAAACGACGAGCTTGAGCGCCTGCGCGAGCTGGACCTAAGCGGCTTCAAGAGCGCGGTGCTGCCCATCCTGTACACGCCCGGCGAGGACGGCTCTGTCCTCGAAGCGGCGCTTGACGGGCTGTTCGCCGCGGCGGACTCGACGATCGCCGAAGGCGCGAATCTGCTCATTCTTTCCGACCGCGGCCTGTCGGCGGACAAGGCCCCCATCCCGGCACTTCTGGCCGTGGCTGGGCTGCACCACCACCTTATCCGCACGGGAACGCGCACCAAGGTGTCGATCATCCTCGAAAGCGGAGAGCCGCGCGAGGTCATGCACTTTGCACTGCTTCTTGGCTACGGCGCGAACGTCATCAACGCCTACATGGCGGAGGAGACGATCCGCGAGATGTGCGCCAACGGCGAGATCTCCCACCCCGCCGACAAGGCCGTGCACAACTTCGTGAAGGGCAGCGTCAAGGGCGTCATCAAGACGATGGCCAAGATGGGCATCTCCACGGTGGCCAGCTATCGCGGTGCGCAGATTTTCGAGGCAATCGGCCTTAAAAAGAGCGTCATAGACAAGTACTTCACATGGACGGCAAGCCGCGTGGAGGGCATCGGCCTTGACGAAATCTCCGCCGAGAGCGCCTACCGCCACGCCCGCGCGTGGAAGCCAATCGAGGTTGAAAACGACGCGCTGGAAACGGGGGGCGTTTTCCAGTGGCGTTCCGACGGCGAGGCCCACCTCTTCAACCCGCAGACAATCCACCTGCTCCAGAAGGCCACGCGCCTTGGCAGCATGGAGGTGTTCCGCGAGTACAGCCGCCTTATCGACGACCAGTCGCAGCGCCTCTGCACGATGCGCGGCCTCATGGAGTTCAACTTTGACGAATCCTCGGCCATTCCCGTCGAGGAAGTCGAAAGCGTCGATGCCATAATCAGGCGCTTCAAGACGGGCGCGATGAGCTTCGGCTCTATCTCCAAGGAGGCGCACGAAACGCTCGCCATTGCAATGAACCGCATCGGCGGACGCAGCAACACGGGAGAAGGCGGCGAAGACCCCGAGCGTTTCATCCCCCTGCCCAACGGCGACAGCAAGCGCAGCGCCATCAAGCAGGTGGCAAGCGGCCGCTTTGGCGTGACGAGCAACTACCTTGTCAATTCCGACGAGATACAGATCAAAATGGCGCAGGGTGCCAAGCCCGGCGAGGGCGGAGAGCTGCCCGGTCACAAGGTCTATCCGCCCATTGCCAAGGTGCGCGGCACAACGCCCGGCGTCGGCCTCATCAGCCCGCCCCCGCACCACGACATTTACTCCATCGAGGACTTGGCGGAGCTTATCCACGACCTTAAGAACGCCAACGAGAAGGCGCGCATCAGCGTGAAGCTCGTCAGCGAAGTTGGCGTTGGCACGATTGCCGCAGGCGTTGCCAAGGCCAAGGCGGACACGATCCTCATTTCCGGCCATGACGGCGGCACGGGCGCCAGCCCCACCTCGTCCATCTATCACGCCGGTTCGCCCTGGGAACTGGGCATTGCCGAGACCAACCAGACCCTGCTGATGAACGACCTTCGCAGCCGCGTGTATCTGGAAGTGGACGGCCAGCTCAAGACGGGGCGCGACGTCGCCATAGCCTGCCTGTTGGGCGGCGAGGAGTTTGGCTTTGCAACGGCTCCGCTCGTTTCGCTGGGCTGCCTTATGATGCGCGTCTGCCACAAGAACACCTGCCCGGTGGGCGTTGCCACGCAGAACCCGGAGCTTCGCGCGAAGTTCCGCGGCGCGGCCGATTATGTGGTCAACTTCATGCGCTTTATTGCTCAGGAGCTTCGCGAGACGATGGCAAAGCTCGGCTTCCGCTCTATCGACGAGATGGTGGGCCGTTGCGACAAGTTGCGCGTCAACAAGGCCATAGACTTCTGGAAAGTGCGCGGACTCGATTATTCGAAGATTCTCTACCGCCCGCAGGTTCCGGCAAACGTCGGCACATTCCGCCAGATCTCGCAAGAGCATCTGCTGGAACTTTCGCTCGACAAGACGGCGCTGCTCGACCTTTGCAAGCCCGCTCTTGAGCGTGGCGAGAGGGTGCGTGCGGAGCTGCCTATCGTGAACACGAACCGCGTGGTCGGCACTCTGACAGGCTCGGAGCTTACCCGCCGCTACGGCGCGGATGGCCTGCCCGAGGGCACGATTCACCTCAAGTTCAAGGGCAGCGCGGGCCAGAGTCTCGGCGCATTCTGCCCCAAGGGCATGACGTTCGAGGTCGAGGGAGACACGAACGACTACGTCGGCAAGGGCCTTTCCGGCGCGACGATTGTCGTCTATCCGCATAGGGACGGGCACCCGTCCTTCGTGGCCGAGGACAACATAATTACCGGCAACGTGGCCTTCTACGGCGCGACCGCCGGCGAGGCGTTCATAAGCGGCATCGCGGGCGAGCGTTTCTGCGTTCGCAACAGTGGCGTTCACGCCGTCGTCGAAGGAGTGGGAGACCACGCCTGCGAGTACATGACGGGCGGCAGCGTAATCTGCCTCGGGCGCACGGGGCGCAACTTTGCCGCTGGCATGAGCGGCGGCATAGCCTACGTGTTCGACGTGGACGGCGACTTCGTGGGCAAGGTGAACGCGGAGATGGTTAACATCTATCGCCTCGTCGAGTGCGAGGACTCCGAGATTGCCGCCGTAAAGGCACGCATCGAAAAGCACGCCGCTCTTACGGGCAGCAAGCTCGCTGGGCGCATCCTCGAAGGCTGGCAGCAGAACCTTGGCAAGATGGTCAAGATCATGCCCCAGGACTACGAGCGTATGCTCAACGCGATGAAGCAGGCCGAGGCCAGCGGACTAAAAGGCGAGGAGGCCGTCCTGAAGGCTTTCGAGGAAAACACCAAGGCGGCTCACTAGAGGCACGCAATCCACAAGCGAAATCCACAACGAACATTTTGGAATCATGGGCAAGCCAACAGGTTTTCTTGAGTATCAACGCCAGACCATTGCCGACCGTCCACCGGCGGAACGGCTGAAGGACTGGAAGGAGATTCACGCAGAGCGCGACGACACCAAACTGCGCACGCAGGCCGCGCGTTGCATGGACTGCGGCACTCCCTTCTGCCACATAGGCATGGTTATCGGCGGCATGGGCACGGGTTGCCCGATACACAACCTCATACCGGAGTTCAACGACCTTGTTTACAAGGGCCGCTGGGCCGACGCGTACGAGCGCCTGCGCCGCACGAACAACTTCCCGGAGTTCACTGGCCGAGTCTGTCCCGCACCTTGCGAAGGCTCCTGCACGCTCGGCGTCATCGAGCCGCCGGTGGCGATCAAGAACATAGAGAACACCATTGCCGATGTCGCATGGGAGAAGGGCTACTATACGCCTCGTCTTCCCGCAAAGCGCACGGGCAAGAAGGTGGCCGTTGTCGGCAGCGGGCCTTCGGGCCTTGCCTGCGCGGACCAGCTCAATCAGGCCGGTCACGAGGTGACGGTGTTTGAACGCGCCGACCGCATTGGGGGCCTGCTCATGTACGGCATCCCGAACATGAAGCTCGACAAGCGCGAGGTCGTCGAGCGCCGCGTCAGCCTCATGAAGGCCGAGGGCGTGAAGTTCGTCTGCAACGCTTTCATCGGCCAGAGCGAGGAATGGAGCATCGAGCGCCTCAAGAGCGAGTTCGACTCCATTGCCCTCTGCTGCGGCGCAACAAAGCCTCGCGACTTGCCCGTTCCGGGCCGCGACGCCAAGGGCGTGCATTACGCGATGGAGTTTCTCAGCGCGAACACGAAGCACATTCTGGACACGAACTTTGACGGCTCGCCATCGCCCATCGACGCGAAGGGCAAGGACGTGGTCGTAATCGGCGGCGGTGACACCGGCACAGACTGCGTTGGCACGAGCCTTCGCCACGGCTGCAAGAGCGTCATCCAGCTCGAAATCATGCCCAAGCCTCCGGCGGAGCGCGCTCCGAACAACCCATGGCCGGAATGGCCCAAGGTGCTCAAGACCGACTACGGGCAGAACGAGGCGATTCACGTTCAGGGCGAAGATCCGCGCACTTACCTCGTTTCCACGGAGTGCTTCATAAAGGACGAAGCCGGTAATCTGACGGGGCTTCGCATCGTGGACATCGAGTGGAAGAAGGACGCTCAAGGGCGCTTCGGCCCTGTCCCGGTCGAGGGTTCGCGCCGCGAGATTCCCGCGCAGCTCGCCCTTCTTGCCATGGGCTTTCTCGGCCCCGAGCAGGAGCTTCTCAAGGCTTTCGGCGTGGAGGCGGACCTTCGCAGCAACGTCAAGGCCGAATACGGCAGGTTCGCGACGAATGTCCCGGGCATATTCTCCGCCGGAGACATGCGCCGTGGCCAGAGCCTCGTAGTCTGGGCCATCAACGAGGGCCGCGCCTGCGCCGTGAAGGTGGACGAGTTTCTCATGGGCCGCAGTTTCCTGCGTATGCCGTAGTTTTTTCTAATCCGATTATCACCCGAAACGATAGCGGAAGGCGTCCCATTGCGGGGCGCACAAAAAAGGCGCTCCCTGCATTAGCGGGGAGCGCCTTTGATCGCTTTATGGAGCTATTATTGAAAGAAAGACACGACCCCAGAATGGTTTATCCGCAGGTGAAAAAGGAATACGAGCGATGGAAGTTCCTATCCTTCTGTAATCTGTGTAATCTGTGGTTAAGAAAACCTTTATCTTTCTTTTTCCGATAAACCTATAAGAAGCGTCGCGCAAGAGGCGTAATGCTATTCTCCCTGCACCTTTGCGGGGGCTTCGGCTGGTTCGAGATCGCTGCCCGCGAATGCGCTTTCGAGCGGGGGCAGGATTAGCTGGTAGCTTGTGAGGGTCTGGATTTGCAAAGTGCCGTTCTTTAGCGCGAGTTCAAGAACGTGGCCGCCCGCGTCGCGCGCTTCGTTAAGGAAGTGGAAGTGAAAGCCCGGGGCGTTGAGTCCGGCAAAGCTCGACGGGCAGTAGAAGGCGACAATCGTTCCCTTTTGCGCGCCTAGTTCAAAGACTTTCTGCCCCTCGGCCACCACTTCGACGAGCGTGGGGTAGGGCTTTTGTTGCGCTGGCACGCTGCGGGTAGTCATCATGTCAAATTCTCCCTCTATCACGATGAGCGATGGGTAGTTGAGGCTGGGCAGCTTTGCCTTGAGGAGCTTTTCAAGCTCCGCCTTGGATGCGGCAGCGCCGATTTCTTCGTTTACGTCTGCGTCGTCCAGCACGCTTACGCATGCAAAGGGTATCATGCTGTCGGCAGAGGGCTTGTTTACCTTTCCGTCCACCGCGACGCGGTACACGACGCCGTCGATAACGAGCATTTCGCCGTCGAGGTGTTCAAAGGTGCCAAGTCCGAACCCTTCGGGGCGCTGCACGGTGTCCATGGGCATCGAGCCGTCGTAAACGCCTTGAACGAGCGATGAAAGCGTCCCCAGTTGTATGAGGCGGCCTGTGGCTTGAAGCGAGGCGGGGATTAGCGCGAGGGCCGTTGCCGTAGCGATGAGGCGGGAAAGAAGGCGGGAGTTTATGATCATTATTTTGGGGATTATTTGGTTAAAGCAGGCAGTTTATTGCCCTGAAAATACAAGCGCAAGGATGCGAGCCATTGGGGCGATGGCAATGATAGTCCGCTTATGCAGTAAGCAGTTTTGGGAATTGGTTCCCTACACGCGGGGCATTACGTTGCCGCCGCAGACTGGCAGGTACGTGCCCGTTATGAAGCTGGCCAGATCCGAGGCCAAAAACGCCACCGCGTTGGCCACTTCCTGATCCGTGCCGCGCCTGCGCATGGGCACTGCCGCCACGTAGGCCTCGTCTCCGCTTGTGCCTTCGTGCCGGTAGCGTTCGCTGATCGTCCAGCCCGGGGCTACCTGATTGACCGTAATCTGGTCCGGCCCGACTTCCTGCGCCAGTACGCGAAGAACGCCGTCCATGCCGCGCTTGCCGGATAC
The DNA here is from genome assembly GCA_016928295.1 of Opitutales bacterium. Lineage (GTDB taxonomy): Bacteria > Verrucomicrobiota > Verrucomicrobiia > Opitutales > Oceanipulchritudinaceae > Verruco-01. The sequence continues at coordinate 8,363 of JAFGLA010000076.1, read as the reverse complement.
GTAGGCCGACTGCGTGGGTAGCATTTGCATCGTGCACTCGGTGTTTATGCCGATGTAGCGTCCATGTTGTTTGACCTTCATGGCGGGGATGAACGCCTTGGCGAGGTTCACGTTGTGCAGCACGCAACTGCGGAATTGGTCCTCGTAGTCCCCAATGGCTTCGTTTAGCACGCTCTCCCAGGGCCATATCTGGCTGACGGCGTTGGCTATGACGATGCCCGGCTCGCCAAGGCTGGCGAATACGGCGTCGCGCATGGCCATGACGCTGGCGAGACTTCCCACCTCTGCCTGAAATGCTGCAGCGTTGACTTTCAGGCTTTTGAGTTCATCTACAAGTGCGTTCGCCTTGGCTTCGTTGCCGTGGTAGTGCACGGCGATGTCCGCGCCTGCCTGCGCAAGGGTCCGTGCCATTACACGGCCCAGTTCGCCGCTTGCTCCCGTGATGAGCGCCAGGCGCCCGCGTAAGTCAATTGCCAGTGCCATGATGTGTTTAAAGTATGGCTCCTGTAAGCGCAGAGGTCAAACAGTGAGCAGCCCTTGTCCTGGGAATCGCGGGAGCTGCACGAAAAAGCGGAACCGCGTACGGCTCCGCTTTTTAAGAAAACTTTTTGTGCATCCCTTGATAGCTGGCTTAAATGTTATCTTTTCTATAGATTGGACCAGTTTAAATAAGTATCATTTGGAATTCTTGTTGTCTCTATTGTTGCGAGAACAGCGAACGATTCGGATGATATTAACGATGCATAGAATGGAAATTATGCCGCAGATCCAATAACATAAGGTCTAAAATAAGACACTGGTCCATAAATCTCGGGATAATATCCTTCTGACGTTTTAGTGTGCGCAGGGATATCAAGTTGGCAATGGAATGAAACCGCGACTAGAGCCATTCCCAATAATGTAAATAGCGTGTTTCTCATCATTGAGCGGTGGTGTCGTTACTGCCTTGGCATACACAGTTTAGCTTGCTGCAAGGCTCTTGCTGCGGTCTTGTTGCTTTTTTACACCATTCTTGAAACCAGCGAACCAACGAACTGGGCCAGCGCTCGCATCGGAGCGAAGGCCGGAAGGGCTGAATACGGGGCTATGGCCAGCTTTGCGGCTGTAATTTCCGCGTTGAAGGCTTCCTGAACGCAGGGAATAATTTCCGCTTCTTCCAGAATCTCGCGAATATCTTCGTGGCTCATTTGGGCCAGTTCCTTTGCCATTTCATTGCGCTGCGCCTCGTCGCGCCCTTCCAGAAGGAGGAGCAGTGGCAGGGTGAACTTTCCGCTCGCAAGGTCTGTGCCGAGCGTCTTTCCGATGGCCTTTTCGTCGCCGAGAAGGTCGGCCACGTCGTCGTAAATCTGGTATGCGCGGCCTAGGTGCAGGCCGTAGGTTTCCGCCGCGTTTGCGAACTGTTCGCCGTGGCCGCCGATTAGCGCGCCAAGGTAGCAGGAGGCGCGGAAAAGCTCCGCCGTTTTCAGTTCTATCGCACGGTAGTAGCTTTCGAGGGACAGGGCCGAGTCGCCCCTTGCGAAGGTCTGGCCGATTTCACCTGCGCAGACTCTGCGCGTAGCCCTTGCCACGACGCGGCACACTTGCGTGGTTTCAAAGTCAGCCGCAAGGCAGAGTGCTTCGGAAAACAGGGCGTCGCCCAAAAGCACAGCGGCGTGTGCGCCGTTCACCGCGACGCTTGTTGGCGCTCCGTGGCGCAGCTTTGCCCCGTCGAGGATGTCGTCGTGTACAAGCGTCGCCAGATGAACCATTTCCACGATCGCCGCGCTTCGCACCAGTGCTTCGTTTACTTCAGTTCCCTTCCAGCCGCTGAAAAAGCTCAGTATCGGGCGGAGGCGTTTGCCGCTGTGTGCAAAGGCGTCGCTCACCATGTCGCGCAGTTCCGGCTCGAAGTGTTCCAATTCGGACGCGAGGAAGGAATCAAGGGCCGCCATGTGTGCGGCCAGCGGCGCTGTAAGCGTCGCCATGCTTGCGGTCCCGTCGGGGCCTGTGAATCCGTCCTTGCTGCTGTGCATTAAGTTACATTAAGGGTTGTCTTAACAATGGCAAGAGCTAGCGCTGGAAGCCTTGTCCATCCATCCGCAAAACTTCGTTCTCGCTGCGAAACCAGTTGTTAGAGCTGGCCTTGAGGCTCTTCTTGAAATGCTGCTTCATGGGGAGTATGTTGCCGCGCATCATGGAGCTACCCATTCGTCCCCGTCGTTTGCGGAAAAGTGCACAGATACGCGACCTTGTGCGCGAAAACAGCGTGTCGCTTTGCGATCTTGTGCAGCCGCTCTTTGTCATAGATGGAGACGGCGAGGCAGAGTCGATTGCGTCGATGCCCGGGCAAAAGCGCCTGACTATCCGTCAGCTAGTGCAGGAATGTAGAGAGCTTTTCGCTCTTGGCATTCGTGGCGTTGCGCTCTTTCCCAAGCTGGACGGCTCGCTTAAGGATGCTGGCGCGTGCGAGGCGTTGAACGAGGACACGCTCGTATTGCGTGCAGTTCGGGCGCTCAAGGCGGAGTTGCCCAAGCTATTGCTTTTTACGGACATTGCTCTGGACCCGTACACCAGCCACGGGCACGACGGCGTCCTGACTGCCGACGGGCGGGATGTGGATAACGATGTCACCGTGGGCATACTCTGCCGGATGGCCGTTTTGCACGCGCAGGCTGGCGTGGACTTTGTAGCGCCAAGCGACATGATGGACGGGCGAATCGGCGCGATTCGTTCGACCTTGGACGCGGCGGGCCTTTCGGCGACAGGCGTCATGGCTTACAGCGCAAAGTACGCCAGCGCCTACTACGGACCTTTTCGTGATGCCGTGGGCAGCGCAAACGCGGCGGGGACGGCATTGCTCGGCAAGGATACCTATCAGTTGGACCCTGCCAATTCGCGCGCGGCGAGGCGCGAGCTGTTACTCGATATCGAAGAAGGGGCGGACATGCTCATGGTAAAGCCCGCCGGACCGTATCTGGACATTATCCGCATGGCGCGGGATTTGACGGAGCTGCCCGTCGCGGCCTATCAGGTGTCCGGCGAATACGCGCAGATAGTCGCGGCTGCCCAGCTTGGATGGCTCGACTACGGGCGCACGCGGGACGAAAGTCTGCTCGCCATCAAGAGGGCGGGCGCGGACATTATCTTCAGCTACTTCGCAGCGGAAATCGCCAGAGAGTTAGGTAAATAGTCGCGCGTTACCTTCTTGGATTTAAGCTCGTTTTAGAACGACAGTCCGAGGCCCAAGCGCAGGCTGTGCTGGCTTGCGTCCACGTCTTCTGCCACCGCGCCGTCGTAGTCAAAGAGGTATTCGACGTTGAAGGAGAGGTTTTCCATGAACTTGTTTTGGAAAATCGCGGCGAAGTGGTAGCTCGGGTCCGCGTCGCCGTTCACAGGAAACAGTGCCGAGGCTTCCTGGCGCACGTTCACCGTGTCGCTCCACTTGTAAACGACTTCTTCGTAAATTGTTGGCGAGCATGCTACGTCTTGGGATTCCCCGTTAAGGACCGTGTACTGGGTCGTAACCGACGGGGTAAGGCTGACGCTGAGTTTGTCCGACTGCACGAGGAACCAACCAAGACCAAGGCTCTGCCTGATGTCGTGGTCGATGCCCTTCACCCTTGCATACATGTACTGGGTGTCGGACTGGAAGAACATGCTTTTGGAAATGTCGTGGCGGTAGCGGCCCGTTGCCTTGAAGCGGTCGCGGGTAACGCTGCGCACGCCGTCGGTCTTGTTGACTTCGTATTCCTGCGTCACCTCAAAGCGGAGGCTTTGTTTTGTCCACTTGCGCTCCGTGTTGAAGGACACGTTCGTGCTGCGCGAGTCTGTCTGGCCGCTTAGTAGGCTGAGCGACACGCTGAGGTTGCTCTTCCACTCCTCCCATATGTTTATCATGCGAAGAAACGACGCTGAGGCAGTGCGCAGGCCGTTCATGCCCGGGATGAAGGAGTGCGCCTTTTCTTCCTGCGGCGGTGGCAGGGGGGCTGGTGGCGGTGGAGGAGGCGGAGGGGGTTCCGCGGCGGCAACTTCCTTTGTGTCTTCTGCAAGGGCGACGATTGATGACGCCGGAATTGTCAGCTCTCCAAGCAGTTCTGTCGATATGCGGACGCTTTCGGCATCTTTTGATATTACCTCACCGCTTATCCGGTCTCCGTTCTTCAGTTCGATGACGCTTGCTCCGAGGGCTGAAAGTGTGAAAAGAAGGCCTAGGATTGAGGCGGAGAGGGTCTTTTTCATGCTATGTCCAGTCATTGTTGAAGGTGACTCCGTTGGCAAGCGCACATAATGTTTTTTGCAGCTTTTTTCAGGCGGGATACAAGTTCAAGCCCTTGTTGATTAGGTTCTTTGACCTAGTTTGCATTTTGATTCTTTGCGGTTTCTTTTGTCATGAACTGTGCAATGGAGTTATGCGTTTTTTTGCCGGTTTGCAGTTTTCTGGAACAACTCTCATTATCGTCTGTCGTTAATTAGGTTCCAAGGAGGACTTAACATGAAAAAGACACTACTCGCATTGACTGCACTCATCATGCCTTTGGCGGCCTCGGCTGCCACAACCGTGGAATGGGCTTCGCCAGAGAATTACAAGGATGCCTATTCTTCGTCGGCCAAGTCGGATAACAGCCGCCAAGTGGTTCTGGACAGTCTGGAAGCCTTCATCATCAAGCAGGCCGATGCCCGTCTTGCAGAGGGGCAAAACCTGAAGATTGTCGTAAAGGACGTGGACCTTGCCGGTGAATACGAGCCGTGGACAGATTACAAGGACACCCGCATTATCAAGGGAGCCTACTTTGCGCGGATTAGCTTCGACTACGTTCTCACGGACAAGTCGGGGGAAGAGCTGAAGTCTGGAAGCGAAGTTATCGTAAACAAGCTTCTTACGCAGCCTTCTTTGCCGGACAGGGACGAAATCGCTCCCTATCTGCGCGACAGCCTGCGCAGCTGGTTCGCCCGCGAACTGTAAGCAGGCACGTCTTCCATTGTGCCGGAGAGGGGGCGTGTTCGCTTCCTGAACGGTAATCTTTTTCAAAGGCCCTCTGGGGGTCCACTCCTTGGGCCTTTTCTTTTTCCGAATTGCCTATCGAAAGGCTTGCAAGATTCTCTCCAACGTGAAGCATTGACCCTTATGCGCCTGACATTTGAAAACAGAGTGGCGGTAGTCACGGGAGCCGGACGCGGCATAGGCAAGGCCATTGCGCTGTCCCTTGCAAGCGAGGGAGTGCACCTTGTGTGCGTTTCGCGCAACGAGGCAAGTTGCGGAGCGGTTGCGGAGGAGATTATCGCCTCCGGTGGCAAGGCTGAGGCTTTGGCCCTCGACGTTGGCGATTCCGCCGCTGTTGCGGCCGCTGGCAAGGAACTTACGGATCGCCTCGGCCATGTGGACATACTCGTCAACAATGCGGGCATTACAAAGGACGGACTGCTTCTTCGCATGGAGGATTCCGCGTGGGAGGATGTCATCCGCACAAATCTTTCCAGTTGTTTCTACTGGACCAAGGCTCTTGCTTACGCGATGGCGCGCAAGCGTTGGGGCCGAATCATCAACATGGCAAGCGTGTCGGGCCTGATGGGCAACGCGGGGCAGGCAAACTACTCCGCAGCCAAGGCTGGCATTCTGGGCCTTACAAAGAGCGTGGCGCGTGAGTTTGCCTCCCGTAACATCACCTGCAACGCAGTAGCTCCCGGGTTTATTGAAACAGACATGACCAGCGCCCTGACCGAAGAGCAGAAGAAAGCCGCATTGGCTAATGTTCCGCTCAAGCGTCTTGGCAAAGCCAGTGAAATCGCCACCCTGACGACCTATCTGTGCAGCGAAGAGGCTGCTTACATCACAGGACAGGTTTTTACGGTTGACGGCGGCATGGTCATGTGATGCATCATACCCCGAATAATCGACGAACAATCGGTCAATAACATGTCGGACACAAGTATCACTGAACGCGTAAAGAAGGTCGTAGTTGACCAACTCAACGTCCCCGCTGAAAAGCTCTCTCCCGAAGTCCGCTTCGTGGACGATCTCGGAGCTGACTCTCTCGACCAGGTCGAGCTGATCATGGCTCTTGAAGAAGAATTCCAGCCCGAACTCGACGGGCAGGACATCCCCGAAGCCGATGCTGAAAAGCTCCAGACTTTCGGCTCGGTTGTTGATTACATCACGGCCAAGGTGAGCTAATGCCTTCCGGCATTTCTCATCCTGATTAACCTCTTACAACAACCGCCTCATTGGGCGGTTTTGTTTTGCCCGATGCAAAAAAGCCCATATCCAAAAATCGTAATCACCGGAATGGGGCTGATTACCGCCCTCGGCTGTGACGCCGATATCTTCTTTGAGAACCTTCTCGAAGGAAAGAGCGGAATCGGACCTCTGACCCGTTTCGACTCCAGCAACATGACTTGCAAGGTCGCTGGGGAAATCAATGACTTCGATCCGGCCCAGTACATGGACCCGAAGGATGCCAAGCGCAGCGACCGCTATACGCAGTTCGCCGTGGCCGCGTCCAAACTCGCGGTCAAGGATTCTGGCATGGATCTGGACTCTTTGGACCGCGACCGCATCGGCGTAATCGTCGGCAGCGGCATTGGCGGCATGGAGACCATCGAGGGACAGGCGCAGAGGCTCTTCGCGAGCGGACCGCGTCGCGTATCCCCACTGATGATTCCGATGCTGATCTCTAACATGGCCTCCGGCTCCGTCGCGATCGAGCTGAAGGTGCGCGGGCCGAACTACGGCATTGTGAGCGCCTGTGCCACGGGCAGCCACGCCATGGGCGACGCCATGCGTATGCTTCGTCTTGGCGAGGCTGACGTAATGATAGCAGGCGGCAGCGAAGCGGCTCTTACGATGCTGGGCTTCGCGGGCTTCTGCAACATGAAGGCCATGTCCACGCAGTACAACGACGCGCCGCAGACGGCCAGTCGTCCCTTTGACAAGACTCGCGATGGTTTTGTCATGGGTGAAGGCGCGGGTATGCTCGTTCTGGAAACCGAGGAGCACGCACTCAAGCGCGGTGCGAAAATCTACGCTGAAGTGATCGGTCATGCCGCTTCCTGCGACGCCTACCACATCACCTCGCCCGATCCCGACGGCTACGGCCTTGTGATGTGCCTTAAAAACGCGCTCAAGGACGCCGGAATCGCTCCCGAGGACGTGGACTATATCAACGCCCACGGTACGTCCACGCCCTACAACGACAGCGGCGAGACGGGTGCAATCAAGAAGGTGTTCGGCGAGCACGCCTACAAGCTCAAGGTCAGCTCCACAAAGAGCATGACGGGCCATTTGCTAGGCGCTGCCGGTGCGATCGAGGCGATAGCCTCGATCAAGGCAATCAACACGGGCTGGATTCCCCCGACGATCAATTACAATACGCCGGACCCGGAATGCGATCTTGACTACACGCCCAACGTGAAGGCCAAGGCGGACGTGAAAATTGCCATGAGTACGAATCTCGGCTTCGGCGGCCATAACGCAGCCGTTATCTTCCGCAAATACGAGAAGTAGGCCAAAATACATTTCAAGGCGCACGCAGTAAAACGCGTGCGCCTTTTTGTTTGATGGGGGTGCCCTTGTCTAAAGAGGGGCCTTGCTGGCGTCGCACTACAAAGTTGCGCCGGTGAGGGATTCCTTGCAGTCGCAAAGCCCTTCCACCGTGCCTGAATAGACCAGTTTGCCGCCCCTGCGGCCCCCGCCCGGGCCAAGATCCAGCACCCAGTCGGCCAGTTTGATAAGGTCCGTATTGTGCTCGATTACGATTATGGTGTTGCCCGCGTCGCGCAGCTTGAAAAGCAGGTCGATGAGTAGCTGTATGTCCGCCCAGTGCAGGCCCGTTGTCGGCTCGTCGAGAATGTACAGGGCGCGGCCCTGAGTGCGGCGCGACAATTCCAGCGACAGCTTCAGCCTCTGCGCCTCGCCGCCGGAAAGGGTGTCCGCGCTCTGGCCGAGCTTCAGGTAGCCAAGGCCCACGGCCCTCATCGTGCCCAGTTTCTGCGCGAGCTTAGGCGCGGCCTTGAACAACTCGTAAGCCTCGTCCACGGTCAGGTTCAGCGCCTCGCCTATGGATATGCCCTTGTAACGCACCTCCAGCGTTTCGCGGTTGTAGCGCATCCCGTGGCAGCTCGGGCATTCCACGTACACATCCGCGAGAAACTGCATGTCGAGCTTGATCTGCCCGTCGCCCCCGCAGTGCTCGCAGCGCCCGCCGCGCATGTTGAAGCTGAACCTCGCCGGTCCGTAGCCGCGAATTTTTGAAAGCGGAGTCTGCGAATACAGGGTGCGGAGCAGGTCGAAAGTCTTCGTGAACGTGGCCGGATTGCTGCGCTGACTCTGCCCGATGGGGCTCTGGTCCACACGCACGAGCGTGTCGAAGTGTTCGAGGCCCGAGATG
>JAFGLA010000075.1 GCA_016928295.1 Opitutales bacterium | reverse complement strand
GCATGAACCAGCGTGCGGCGCGCTGAATGTCGGTCAGGCCCGGCTGGGCGATGAAGGTCTGGAAGTCCTCCCGACTGTTCAGGCAGAGGTCCAGTTCGTCCAGGAAGGCGTCGCGGTGGAATTTCACGACGCGGAACAGGTTGATCAGGTCGCCGTTGAAGTCGTTGATGACCTCGACCGTGCAGCAGGGCACCTCTCGGGACAGGAACATGCCCAGACCGCCGCAGAAGGGCTCGACGTAGCAACGGTGCGCCGGAATGAGAGGCAGAATGTATCGGGCAAGACGGCTTTTCCCGCCCGGCCAGCTTAAGATGGGTTTGTTCTTCATGGTGTGATAAATGGTTTTGCGCTATTGCGCATGCTTGTAGCAGTGATGCCTTCCTGTTATGTTGGGATAATGGAATACAAATCAGGGGATTGCGTTGGGAGTGCTTCATACGAGAAGTTGGGCGGTGAGCAGAAGGATTTTGCAGATACTCTCGTCGAGCTGTTGAAGAACACGCATTGCCCTCTAGTCATCAACATTGATGCCCCTTGGGGCGCTGGTAAAACACACTTCCTCAAGGCACTCGAGGAAAAGATCCAGAGGGATAAATCCGACAAGGATGCTGTATGCATGATCAATGCGTGGGAGTGTGACCATTTTGATGAGCCTCTTCAGTGTATCTATGGAGAGTTGTCTGAGCATTTGGGGGATGACCCTGATTACGCTAAGGCATATCTTGCTGGTGCTGCGTATTCGATAGGTGCAGGATTGATAAAGACCCTCTCGCGGGGGGTGGTTGATATTAAGAACATTCAGGAGGAATCTTCTAAGATTTCAGGGAAAAATGACTATCCGTATCTGAAGGCAAAACGGCAGTTGAAAGAGTTTAAGGAGTCTCTGAGAAAATCTTTGATTGGAAAGCGGGTCGTTGTGCTTGTTGATGAGTTGGATAGATGTTCTCCAGCCTTTGCAATCAAGTTTCTGGAGCGCTTGATGCATGTTTTCGACGTGAATGGCTTGGTGTTCGTCGTTGCAACGGACAACGCTCAGTTGGAGAAGAGCGTGATTGCCCAATATGGGCAGATTGATGCGCGTGGGTATTTAATTAAATTCTTCTCATTGAGCCTTCGCATGCCCCGTCCACTCTTTCATGACGTAGTTTAGGACGCGTTGTTGATGATAGATTTGCCGAATGAAAGTTGTGATAATATGGCGGATTGCCTAGGAGGGATTAACTCTATCGTTGATGTGACGGCAAGGGATGCTCAACGCCTATGTGAAATGATGCGGTTGACCTATGAGTATGCGGGGAAATCATTGCTTGTGGATTTGGTGTTTTTATATGCCCTGAGATACAAAGGCGGTGATTTGTATGATAGCTTTCTGAAAAAGGAAGACGCGGAAGGTATTGCGAATTGGATTATTCGGATGGGGAATAATAGATATGCTAGATCGCATATGCTCGGTTTTTTGAGGTTTGCGCATACTTGGTATGGCTATGGCGTGGGTCGCTTGGGTTCCAGCCCAACCCCATCTCCTTTTCTGAAAGCTTTTGGCGGCCCCACTCCCGAATACAGTGACAACCTCTTGTTTTTAATAGGATATGACGTGTCGCTTATCGTCCGAGCATTCATGTATTTGAAAGTCTGATTCACGCCACCACCTCCGTCATCTGCGCTCGGAGGCTTCGGATGGTTTCGCGGAGGCGGTCGGCGCGGGCCAGCTTTTCGCCGTGGAGTTCGACGGCGTAGGCGCAGCCACCGGGATACTCGAGGTCCGTCAAGGCGTTCTCACAGGCCTTCAGGCGCTCCTTGATCTCCCAGGTCGTGAGAGGCTTTGATGACGAGCGCCCCGGGGCCTCCTGCGGCCTTGTGGGGACGCTCTGAACGTCACCGCCGCGGTCCTGCTGCTTGGTCAGCCAGTTGACGATGAAGCGGGGCCAGTTCGACTTGCGGGCACGCTGCGGATTCGCCCGGAGCCACGCGTCCATCGAGGCAAGCTGCCGCCGGATGTCGCAGGCCGGAAAGGCCTCCTCCCAGCCCGAGATGCAGCCCTCCACATTCTGCCAGCCGTCCGAGACGGACCAGACGGGGTTCTGCTCGGCGTTCTTGGAGGATTTGGAAGAAGGATTTGCAGCTAACCCCCCGGCGGGGGGATTGGGGGGTATTTCTTCTTTCTTTCCTTCTATCCCTCTATCCATCCATCTATCGCTTTCGCGTGGGTTTGACTTGGGTTGCCGATGGGTAGCCGACGGGTTACCGCTGGGTTTCCCATGGGTTTGCGATGGGTTCTTGCTGGGTTCCGCTTGGGTTATTTCCTCCCACGAACCGGGCAGGAAATCCCCGTCCTCGTCCCCGTCATCCCCGTCTTCGGGAAACCCGTCGGTTTCGCTTGGGTTCGCGTTGGGTTGGGCGTGGGTATCCGACGGGTTGCCGGACGGTTCCTGCCGGGTTTTGCGGGGGCGCCCGCCCTTCTTGCCGTTCTCCCGGGCGGAGATGAGCGAGGCGTTGTATTCCTCCCACTGGTGCACCTGGTAGCCGTCGCCGATCGCGTCGATGAAGCGGCATTCGATCATGGCCCTGGCGAAGGCGTCCGGGTCGCCGTCGTAGTCGCAGATCTCGGCAATGGCCTCGAGAGGGATGTCGAGGGTGGACTTGTGCGACACCTGACAGTGCGCCCACAGGTTGATCACGTACACCGGCGCGGCCGGGTCGTTCAGCAGGCGGGTCAGGCGCTTCGTTTTCCAGTGCTTCGTGAATGTGGGATCGATAATCATGAAAGGGATGGGTTGGGCGGTAGGCGGGACGAAGAAAGGCAGGGATCGGACCTTGTGCGCCCTTAGGGGGCGGCCTTTCTCTGTTCGCTGGCGAAGAGTTCCAGCTGGCGGTCGAAGAGGACCACGTCGTTGGCCCAGGCGCCGTAGCGACGCACCACCTCGCCGAACTCCTCCAGATCGTGCGGGACGAGCACCGGGTCGCCCTCGTCGTTCACGCCGCAGTGCAGCAACTCGTGCAGCAGCAAGGGCTCGCGCTTGTTCGGGAAGTCCTGCCAGAATCGCTCGTCGAGAATGATGCAGAAGCGGAACGGATGCAGCAGGCGGTCGCGCTCCGGGAACTTGCACGCCTTGCCCAGGACGCGCTTGCCCTTGGACTTCATCTCGTCCTTCGCGAAGAGATACTTGATCTGCAGCCCTTCCAGACCGCCCAGGCGTTCGCTCCCCTCGATCAGACGCTCGGCGATCGGCTTGATTTCGCGCTGGCCGTCGCGGAACTTCGCCGTTTCGTTCCGCCCCTCCAGCTCGTCCATGGTGACGTTGATGACCGTGTCGGACATGTGATGAATCCCTATAGGTTGAGGTTTCGGGCGAGACTGTTCTCCGCCCGGCGCAGATACCATTCCGGCAGTTCCTTGTGGATGACCGCCTCCTGCGAGACGCCCGACCAGTCGTCGGACTTGTAGCAATCGATGAGAGCGGCCGTGTCGTTGCCGTTCTCTGCTGCGGCGATCTCCATTGTGGCGGCATCGAAGGTCATGACGCCCGTTTCGAAGGGCTCGGACTTCTCCACCGCGATGAACAGGAAGTGGTCCGGCGCCGCGCCGCGAACGGCCCCGATGATCGGCTCGTAGAAGGCCCTTTGCCGCGGGTAGCCGTAGTTCAGGGCGCCCTTGTCGAAGGAGCCCATGTCGTCGCCGCACAGGCTGCCGCAGGTCTTGAGGTCGGCGGCGAGGGATTGCCCGGCCTCCGCCGGGATGCAGGCCCGCTTCAGGATCTCGGCCGTGGCCGGCGCGAGGCTTTCGATCCAGCCGTCGGTGCGGCACTGCAAATACAGGCCGTTGGCGAGGCGCACGCGCCAGGTCACTTCCGGCACGAAGCCCGGATCCTCGAGGATGGCGCGGGCCACGGTGTTCCGCAGGACGGATTCGCGCAGGCGGCGGTTCAGCTTGTCCTGTTCGAAGGTCAGGATGCAGGGCGGAGTTTCGCGTCCGGCGAGGATCGCCTCCACGGCGGCCTTGTAGACGTTCGTGCCTTTGCGCGGGCAATTCTCGGGCAACACGCCGTAGCGCGCCGCATACACGTCCTCGCCCTCGAGGATCAGCGTGTGCGAGGCGTGACCGACGAGCATGTCCTCGGTTTCCTCCCGCTCCATGCGCTTGGCGATGTGCTTCGCGTAGTAGAACGAGGCGCGCTTGCGGAAGTCCTCCACCTTGCTGTGGCTGATGGCCGGGGCGTCGTGGTATGAGTCGTTGGGCAGGCCGATCAGCTTGCCGACGGGCAGTGTGACGGCAGGGATCATCGCTCACCTCCCTCCGCTTTGACGATGGCGTCAGAAACTTGGTCAAGGATGCGTGACGGGATCTCACCATCGTGATGTGCGATCCACAGATCTACAGCGCGCAGAGCGGCAAGCATGTCCGGTGCTGCGGCGATGATATTCCGGTTACAGGTCGCGACGGATTCGCAGATCAAATATCCGCCATAGTAATCAACGGCGTCAGACCCTTGCAGTGCACCGGCAGGCATGGTGTCACAAACAACCGTATCGCTTGTATTTCCAGACCTCCACGGCCCAGGAGTGTGTTTGGTTTCGCTCATCGACCTTCGGCCCTTATCTTGTCCGTCCGTTCCTTGAGGCCCGGCAGGAGGTTGTCCCATTCGTCGAGGATCTCGCACACCGTGTCGCGGTCGATCTCGTACACGCTGCTGGCGTCGTCCGGCGCCGCACCGAGGGCGACGGCGTAGCCGATCACGGCGTCGGGATGCACGCCGCACTTCGGGCAGCGTCCGAGGAGAAGCTCCTTGTATGCGGGATCCTTCCGGTTCGCCGCGAGGTCCGCCTTGGGCTTGGCCGCGGGCGCCTGCGGGGCGCTTTCCGGTTCGGTCGCCTTGGGCGCCGGATCCCCGTAATTCAGGTCGTCGTCCACGACCGCCACGGTTTCGCCGCCGGTCATGCGCGTGATGTCGTTCACGCGGCCGCTTACAGGCCGGGCACGCGCGGCGCGGGAATCGTTCGTCGCGTCCTCGGCGTCGCCGTCGGTCAGCACGCTGCCCGTGGCCTGGTTCCAGATCCGGCAACGAATCTTGCGTTCGGCCTTGCCGAGGATGGCGTCGTCGCCCATGCCGCGATTCACACGGATCGGGATGTTCCCCTTGAGGGAGTCGGGCTTCCCTTCGAACTTCCATGAGGCCGTGAACGGGACGATGGCCCGAATGTTGCCGTTCTTGGCGTCCTCGTAGATGGGGACGTCCTCCTCGATGCGCACGTCGGAGAAGCGGCCGTCGCGCTTCATCAGGCCGGTGAAACCCTCCTTGGTGATGTAGGAGTTTCCGGCGATGATGTTCATCTCGTTGCCGAAGGGATACACGCCGGTGAGCAGCCCCTCGATGATGCATTCGCGGACGACCGGGACGGGGTAGCCGTCGGGCCTGTCCGTCTTGAAGCCGAGGCGGCAGTTTTCGGCGCCGCTCTTGAGGCGCTTGACGAAGTCGTCCGGCAGGCGTTCCTGCAGGGCGATCTTGGCGTTGGCCATCAGAGTCGTGGCCTCGAAGCGGTGTTCGACCGACTGGGTCGCCTTCCCGTATCCGATGACGAGGTCGTCGATTTCGCGGATCGGCGCCGGGTTGTTGATCGTGAGGATCTGCGTTGCTGTGGACATGTCTGTGTGCGTTCCTTTCTCGGGTAAAATGGGTTACTCGACGTGGCCCTTGTGGATCCGGTAAGGGCAGTCCAGAACCCAGCCCTCCGGCTCCTCGAGGTAGAGGCTCTGGCCCACCTGGTAGAGCGGGCGCTTTGCCGTGTCGGCGCAGAGGTCGGCGACCTTCGGGCTGGCGTAGCAGGGCGGGATGCCCACGCCGTGGATCGGGCTGACTTCGCCGCGCGCTGTCATGCCCTTCAGGTTGCGGTAAACGGTGGCGATCCCGAGGTTGGGCACGTCTTTGCTCGCCTCGGCGAGGATCTCGGTGACGCTCAAGGGGCGTCCGGCGTTATCAATGGCGCGGCGAATGGCGGCGCGTTGTTTGGTGTCTCTGAGTTCGTTTTTCATGGTAAGCGTTGATTGAAAGTTAACAGGGGTCGGCGTGGTTATCCCTCCCTCGCCGCTTTCGGCTCAACCCCAAGCCGTGGCCGCCCAGCCAGCCGTCTATCGGTTTCACTCTTCTATCCAGACATTCCCGCCACTGAAGGCGGGGTTACTCGTTACTCGTTGAAGAAATTGATGCGCTCTTGGCGCTGGATACCGGTTTCCAAATCCGTGGATCTGTTGCGTCGCAAATGGCCGCCAGCACTGGTTCGGCGGATACGAGATAGCCGAGGTTGTTGGCAACTCGCAGGCCCCGAACGAGCAAATACTTGTGGCCCCATACGATGATGGTGAACACCGCATGACCGGCGCGTCGGGCGCAGAGCACGTCCCGCCAGTCTTCGCCGCCTTTTTCGTGCATGGCCATAGAGAGCAAAGAGTGGTTGTTTTCCGCCCTTGGGTTGGCTTGCAACAGGATGACCTCTGCCCCCGCGGGGCATTGTTCTTCGGTCGCCACCACGCCCCACTTGGCTTCGTTGAGGCGCCATAGGTATAGGTCAGGCATGGCGCACCTCCTCCCATGCTTTGGAAATTTCCTTATGTATGCTCCTAACAGCATCGAATAGGCTGTTTCCACACCTCCAGCCGAACGAAATGCAGGCTGTCATACTAACGAGACCCCACATAATCCGCACTGGGACAAGGTGTTCGAGTATCTCAGCCATGGCTGGCCTCCCTTGCATTCAGCTTCAGCAGCAACTCTTCAGCCCTCTTTGGGGCATCATTCAAAGCAACTGCACCGTCGGCCACCTGCTGCACAAATTCGTGAAGCAAAATCTCGCTCGAAACTGCGCCATACCATGCGAAAGCAGAAATAACCCCTCCCAATACCTTATCCGTGAAGTTAATCGCCGGAAGGGCCGCTTCGTCGTCAAACTGAAGCTGTATCGTTATCGTGGGGCGGTGGCTCATAGCATCCTCCCGACCTTTGACGCGTGAACACCAAGCGCCGAGCTGCAAGAAGGCACTACACCTCCCTGCCACAGCGTCCTGTCCACTGTGGGGACACGAATCAACAGCTTGCGCAGGCGGCGCCTCGCTCTCCATTTAGCCAGGTGCTTGACCACAGCCCGTGCATAACGCGCAGGCAGCGTAACTATGGCCCAGCCTACGGTAATGCCCACTCCGGCAGGCACCCAACATAGGACGGCTGTAATGAATGCTTCGGCGTTCATCGAATCACCCGCCCCTCTTCGGCCTCGGTGCCGATCTCTCGCACCTTGGCAATTATGGCGTCGCACTCATCAGGCGTGAACACGCCGTCGGCGGCCGCACTGGCCACCAGAGTTTCAAGTGTTGCGGAGTCACGCACGACCTCTTCGCACACCTCTTCAATCTGTCCGGCGCTCTCGTCGGCACAGTCCACAAAGCGCACCTTTGAGAAGATACGATGTGTCATTAGGACGGCCCGCAGGCGGCGCTGGCAGCCGCGCACTACGCGAACCGGATGTGATGGGGATAGCATCTTGTTGTCCTTGGTAGCTTCGGGAGAATTGGAACGCCTCGGCCGGGTTCTCCCGTGCCCGGGCCGAGGCCAAACCTTGCAGCCTTGGCCGCATGTTTGAAAAAGGGGGAAGGAGCGCCTTAGCGCGTCCGCGAGCAGCGGGCCTCAAGAAAGGCCTCGAGGTCGGCGCGCTTGACGAGCATTACGCCGCACCGGCCGCTACGCAGCTTCGTGGCTGGCAGACCTTCGATTTTCACGAGGTTGCGCAATGTGCCTGACTTGATGCCGTAGAGGGCCTCGATCTGCGCGGGGCGCAGCCACATGGGTGCTTCCGGCAAGTCTTTTTCTTTGGCGGCCCGAGGGCGTTTGGTTTTAGCTATTGTGTTTGCCATTGGGATAGGTGTTGAAGGTTGTGAAAGTGTTACTCGGTCGCGTCTATGCTGCTAATTGTAAGGCTCTTCAGCGTCACGATCAGCTCACCTGTGCTGTCCTCGTAATCTCCGTAAACGAGTGTCACGTTCATGGCCGGGCCGCAGATGACGCCTCGCTTGCGGGCTGCGCGTATGCCTTCAGCAATCTCTTTGGTGATTTCCTCGATTGCCTTTTTAATAGATTGTGCGTTAGCATTTGTGCTCATGGAAATGTCGTTATCCTCGTTCGTTGAAGAGACGCTGGTCGGGATTGTTGAAGGCGTAGAAAAGGCTGTTGAGAGAGGCGTGTGTTTAGGGAAAAAAAGGGGGAGCGCAGAATCCATTACGAGCGGTTACACTAGGCACCAGAAGGTGGAATTTGATATGGCGGTAACCGTGACGAGTGAGAACAAGAAGGGAGAAAAAGCAGGAATAGGAATTCAGGTTTTGTCTGCCTTTCTTGGCGGAGAGCTCAGTTCCGATACGCTCAAAGGTGACCAGAGGGTTACTCGTCTTCGCTTTGCGGTTCCGATTGAGATTTTGCCTGAGGACGAATCGCCGAAACCAAAGCATCTGCGATGATTACCGACCCCTGAGCGACCTCAGGGGCGGCAACTTGGCCAACCGTATTGGGGTTGTTGAGCATCGCGTGCATTGCCATGCCTGCGTACCATTCTCTGAGGCTGATGTTGTTGGGGATTTCAGGGTTCATTACGTATTCCTTTCTGAGTTCACGCAGGCCTCGATGGCCGTGCGCTGGTTGAGGATGGAGCGGAGCTCGTCCGTCGTGTAGGCTTCGGCCAGCCCGGACAGGGTGGCTTGCAGTTCGGCATCGTCGCTGTTTGGTAGTGCGTCGTGGGCTTCCAGATGTTCGCGCAGGGCATCCTCTACGACGGTCGAAAACTTTCTTCCGTGTTCTGTGGCATACGCCTTTGAAGCCTGCATTATCCTGCCTGACAGGCTCACCGTGGTTCGTTCAATTGTTTCGCAGCACATTAGTATTACGAGTATGATTGAATAATCGTCGAAGATGTGGAGAAATCAAGAAGTATTTTCATACTAGTATGCGTGGCTTCCATGGAAAAATCCCCATCTGTCGACAGGACAACGATTTCGCTTGATTCTGATATTTTCCGCCGTGCGAAAGATAAGGCAGAATCCAAGGGGATGAAGTTCAGCACTTATGTTGCCGGACTGATCGTCGCCGATATTTCTGATGGTGTGTCTTTGCCTGACCCGACGGATAGAGATGCAATCGTCGACCTTGCGCGTAAGCTCATTGGCGAATTAGACGCGAGGGCACTGGCAGATAAGCTCAAGGGCCAGAATCAGCCGAGAATCCTCCAAGCATGGCTCAGGCAATTAGCCGAAGAAGGGCAGGGGATCGCCGAGAGCAAACCCAGCGGCAAAGACATAGCCCGTGCGCTACGCGACCAATTCAACGCCCAGCCCAGCATCGCCGAACAGATGCAAGCCAAGAACAAACGCCGTAGCACGGAATCGGCGTAGTGCTGGCGAACTCGATTTGCATTATTGACGCGGGGTGCGTTATGGGATATGGCATTTTCAACCCCAACTCACTATGGATTTGATCGACGTTCTGAAGGGCATATCGTCCAAAATAGAAAGCCAGAAGGCATTTCTTACGACTGAAGAGGCTACCAAAAACGCCCTGATTTTGCCGGTTCTTGCCGCTTTAGGATACAATGTGTTCGATCCCACAGAGGTCGTGCCCGAGTTCACTTGCGACGTCGGAACGAAGAAGGGCGAGAAGGTCGATTACGCGCTTATCATCAATGGCCAGCCTTTGATTTTAATCGAGTGCAAGCAGCTTGGAACAAAGTTGTCTATCAATCAGGCGTCTCAACTCTTTCGCTATTTTGCTGCCTCGGCGGCGAAGTTTGGCGTGCTGACCAATGGTGTGGATTATCTATTCTACACGGATATTGAAGCTGCAAACAAGATGGACGAAAAGCCGTTCTTCGAGATGAACATGCTGCAACTTGAGGATTCTGTTGTTAATGAGTTCAAGAAGTTCTCGAAGGCCACGTTCGATCTTGACGCCATTCTTAACAATGCCAGCGAGCTTAAATACACCAAGCAGATTCAGAAGCTGGTGGAGGCGGAGATCGACAGTCCTTCAGAGGAGCTTGTTCGTATATTTATCCCGAGGGTTTACGAGGGAAAGATAACGGCCCAGGTGCGTGAGCAGTTCAAGCCTTTGGTTGCCAACGCGTTTAGGCAGGCCGTGAAGGATCGTGTGAACGAGCGTATCAAGTCGGCACTGGAATGCAGCGGGCATGATGAGAAGGCGTTAAAGGGCGGCGTGGAGGCGGCGCCTGTTAACGGTGATTCGGAAGGTGTTGAGAAGCTGGACAAGCGCGACGTTGTTACCACCGATGAGGAGCGGGAGGGGTTGATGATTGTTCGGGCTTTGCTCGGCAAGACGGTTCGCCCTGATCGTATCGTCATGAGGGATGCGAAGTCGTATTGCGCCATTTTGCTTGATGACAACAACCGAAAGCCTGTATGCAGGCTTTGGTTGGACAGGTCGCAGAAATACGTCAGTCTTTTCGACAAGGACGATAAGAAGGAGGATCGTGTCCCCATCGAGAGCTTGTTTGATCTTTACGGCTTGGAATCGCGCTTGGTAGAGGCGATCACTCGTTACGAGCAGTAGTGGCTTTGGGGGTGGAAGAAGGGTAGGGTGCCACGTTCAAGTCCACGTCAGAATGGATCGTCCCGTCATGCGAGAACAATTCAACCATCAGCCCAGCATTGCCGAGCAGATGCGAGCAAAAGCCAAGAATCGAGATATAGCGTCTTCGTATCCTAGTAGATATCTTGATGTTTAAGGTTATCTTTCGTCTCCTGAGATGACCTTCCATACATTCTTGTATTCCTGTCCAGACAACGGGGAGTTCGCAGGGCGGGCACTCGTCCACGTTTCGATATCTGCTTCTGCAAGAAATTGCCGTACCTTCTGAATTCCCCCACCGGCGCCGTCTGAGTGTGTGCGTCTCTGAAAACTCTCGCCCATGCTTTCGGCTATGGAGCGCGGAACTCCGTTCATACGCATTAGTACGCCTTCCTCTGTCTTCACTCCGTGGTAGATCATGGCGGGCAACAAGTCGATCTGTCGCTTCTGTTCTGGAGAAAGCGTTTCGAAATCAATGCCAGAGAGTCGACTGAGTGCAGACAAGCCCCATGTACCGTTGTTGATGAGGTTCCGATAGATTGCGCGGCATGCATCCGTGATCGCCTTGGTGACGTCACCGCCTTCGGCCTGAAAGTAGGTCGTGGCGATTTCTTGGATGCTACGTCCCTCCACCCATGATTTAGTTATCTGCGCGAGCTGACGGTTATCTGTGCCGGAGGAGGTCAGCTCATTAAGGTTTCGCGCAAGTTGGGGAATACGAAGCATGATGCCATAGAAATCGGCCATGCCGCCAGTATCACCGAAGAGTCGATCAGAGGAAAATTCATCGACCGCGAGGTCACGCTCAAGACTTCCGATGCAATGAAGGGCGCTGCCGACACCCTCGAACGAGAAGCCCGTCATGTCAGCCATTGCCACTTGGCCCGGATTCGTCGATATCTTTCGGGCATACTGCTTAGTTGCTTCGAGCAGCTTCTGCGCCCGTGCCCGACCTACCGGGTCTTCCTGCAAGGTCCGATAACCGTAGGTGTTGCGCAACGACAGCTCCGCACTCGACAGTACTTGCTCAAGGTTGCCGATCTCATGAACCAGATGATTCACGTAACAGCGAAAATCCTCCCACTGCTCGGTTTGAATGACGGCTACGAGTGCCTCGGGAGATTGCGCGGCATCCAACTCAGCCACGACAGTGACCAAGCGTGAGACTAGCTCGCCGGTAGCCATCTTCACATAGTCAACAATGTCAGCCGGGCGGTTTGCTTCAGCAATGCCGACAACGCCGACGCTGTCTTGATTCATTCGTCCAGCACGTCCAGCGAGGTTCCAAAACTCCCTTGGGTGCATCTTGACACCGTAGGGATATAGATTGGTGGCCAAGAAAACTGAAGAGACCGGGAAATTAATCCCCTGCGCAATGGTCGTAGTAGCGCATAGCACGCGAAGATCTCCTTCTTCCGCAAGCCACTCTATGAGTGTTCTCAATTCGTCAGAAAGGCCTGCGTGATGCACCGCTACGCCGTGTGACAACATGCGGATCAATTCGAAATCAGGACTGATTTCACACGCCATAAACTTCTGCACCAGCTTAACCCGCTCGGATAGCTCAGTGATCTCTGGTAGCTTGTTTGTCGCTTCCCGTGCCATTGTCCATGCACTTGAGATCGTCCCACCCACGGCGATACTAGTGCCGCGTGTCGAGAAAACGGTCGCCATTGCGGCGGTCTGGAGTGCGAATCCCTTTTGCTCTCCATTAGCTTTGATCAGTTTGGATTTCGCCACATCCAGCGGTTTGACGCCGCCCACCGAATGCTCACCAGCCAAGTGGATTGTTCCCGGTGTTGTGACCAACGTTTGATACTGAAGTCGCCACCCCGCACTCTGAGTAGAATCGGCTTCTGCACGGAACATTCCGACGATGCGTTCGTTAGGCTTCCAGACGCTGGTACCCATGCTTATCGAACGTCCTCCCGTTGCGCCGTTTGCTAGCCAGCGCGCCAACGCGTCCGCCCGTTCGACGAACGGCATCAGTAGGAGGAAATTAGCACGCGTGCTCTCCTGCTTGATAGTGGCCAGCAATAGCTCAATACGCATGCCACGCTGTTCGCTTTCCATATTGTGCGCTTCATCTAATACGAGCAGGGCAAGCGGGCGTGGTACCTTCTTGTTACGAATTACCAACTGAAGCTTCTCTGGAGTAGCCACTAGCACATCAAAACTGCGGGCTTCACCTTGGCCTGTTGCGGAGAGCATCTCATCTTCAATGGCGTCGACTTCCACCGCGCCAGTCAACTGTTCCACGCGAATGCCAATGGGTGTAAAATCGCGGCGGAGGCGGCGGGTGATCTGTGCGCTGAGGGCGCGTGTCGGCACTACATAAGCGATCCATCCACCGTCATCGGCGAATTGATTCAACGCCTGAAGGATTCGGAATTGGGCCAGCAGGGTTTTCCCGCCCGATGTTGGCAGGTCGATCACCACAGCCGTCGCTGCTTGATCAAGCAACCCCTGTTCCTGCAACGCCGCTCGCTGTGGCGGAAGCAGTTCAAACATTGCTTGCTTCCTCGTCGTGGACCCGACGAAACGCGTGACCCGAGAATTAATCGCGTGGGCTACCCACCAGAGAGAACCGGCGACCATTTGCCGGGAAGTGGCATGAAGCCAGCGCATAAGCACCTCGAGTTGGGCATCACCTGCGACGGATGCAGCATCCGTCGCCGCTTCAAAGTGTTTGTCAAGGAGAGCGTTGATGCCCCTCGGCTCGCCTTGTAGCATGTATTGGGCAAGCTGTTCAGTCGCTTTCGCCCAGTTGTAGAACGCGATAAGCCGTAGAGCCATCGCTCGGTCCTGCGCATTCGAACCACTATCGAACGAAGTTCCCTCGAATCGACGCTGATCCTCACGCAGTCCAGCGATCGTCTCACTGATGCGATCAAGATCGTCCCATCCTTTTTTTCGGAAGAGACTCACCCAACAATCGAAGAGGCGATACAAGAGACGATAATGCCAAGGCTGATCTGCCACAGAGGGTACCGCGATTGACTCTGGGTTCTCGACGAACCAGCGCCTAATGTCCGACCAACGATCTCCGCAATACGCCAGTGTAGCTAGATGGAGCACGTGGAAGATGCGTTCTTCGACGCGTTCGGGGACGGAAAATAATCGCTGGAACTCAAAGGTTCGCCAAGCTCCGGCGACGCACTGGTTGCGCAGTTCGTCTTCGTTCGTCGAAAAGTTCAGAAAGGCTGGCAATCCTTCGATAGCCGCCATCTCATAGGCGAGAGCGAGACGATGGAGCAAATCGTCATCACTTGGGCGCATTTCATAGGACAGGCACATCTGTCGACCGACAGCCTTTTCGACCAAGAGAGCGTTGGCAACATCAAAGCCGCGGTCCCGCTCGGCGGTGCCTATGGCAAGCACGGCCCAGTGATTATCTACCCGGGCAACGGACTCCGTGTTCAGGCTCATTGGGCACCTCCTCGCTGATGGGCAGCCATGACTTGAGATCCCAAGGTAGCGATTCGACCTTGCGGAAGATAAATGGCCAGCAGCTCAATCACTGTGTTAGCGGGACAATTCAGCCCAAGAGTAGAGACACGTGCCCTGAGATCGTCATGGTTTGGTGTCACATCACGAACCAAGAGGCCGAAGATCCGCACCTCGTGAGTATCCCGCAGATACACGGCGGCAGCGGCTTGGAAACGTGTTGCCCAAGAAGCGCGAACAGCTCGGTGAGCTAGATACATGACAAGATCATTCCTAATGGTCCGGCAGTTGCGTAAATCCTCCAATTGCTGTTTCAAACCGTGACGTCCATAGGCGGCACTAGGTGGGTAGGCATTCTCTGCCGACGTCTTAACTTCCCCAAAAGCAAACCGCTCGGTCTGGCCATCGTGGTGAAATCCGACTAAATCCGCGCCCGGCAGGCTTGAACCACGCTTGCGCTCATCGCGCCCATCTGGCCAAGGAAAGTAGCAGGCTTTGTTTTGAGTCAGGAAAGTCTCTGCCAATGCCTCTCCCACGCGCCAATCTTCCGGTTGTCGTGCCCCGTTCAGCAGTGTTTCGAGATTTTCTTTGGCAAAATCAGTGTCGGCCAGCCCCTCTAAGAGTGCAGCGACTTCATCACGTCCATCATTATCAAAAACCACTGCCGCTACCGGCCCAGTCAACAGAGCGTCGATCTCGGATGCTGATACGCTTAACCCTTTTCCTGTAACAGGATAGGCACCAAGGGTATAGAAGGGGCTGGTAATGCACATTTAAAGTAAAGAAAGGGCTACATGTTCACCAACGCGATCCCCAAGGATATGACGGATGATAAGCTATCAAAAAGCCATCATTATGGATGGTTGTCGATAGTGAATACTGGCGTAAGGGTTTTCATGTGTTTTTTATTACACTTATTCAATTCATGTGATTTGAATGGATTCGCACTGTGTTTTCAAGGTTGACAACGTTGTATTATCGTAATTACGTACTGTGCGCCCGACTATTGGAATTTGCTTTTTCTCTTTTCACAGATTGAATTGTCGGTTGAGTCCGACGCTGACGATGAGAGTTACAGGTGTGCTGCACATGCGCCCTACGAGAAGGTCTGCTCAAGCACCTCTTCCACCTCATCGCAGAGCATTAGCCCAAGCTCTCGCAGCACCTCCGGATCATCGGAGCACCGCAGCCAGTGGCGGTAAGAGTCAAGATCACGCGCGAAAAACAAAATCGGATCGGACATTGCAGATAGACACCAGATCCCATCCGCGTAAATTAACGGCACGCAGGCAGCCGCCCCCCGGGGCGCGTCCGGCTCCCCGCGTTACCCCGAGCCGGGTCGGGGCTGCTCGCCTTGGGAAAGGCTGGCACTTCCTCCCGGCTATTTCGAGCCGATTGCAAAAACATGCTAAACGCATGTTCACGTGCAAGCGAAAAGTATTTCACACCCCACCAAGGCGCTGAATCGCCGCCTCTGCATCGGCCAACTGGGCGTGCGTATAACCGGCGGAAACCCTCTTGTCCGAATGCCCGACCACCAACATACGCGTCTCCGGCGACACCCCGATCGCGTTCAGCGTCGTGGACAACATGTGCCTAAGCGAGTGATATGAGTATTCACTCACCGTCCTCCCGCGCTTCCCACTACTACGCTCCGCATAAGGCTGCACGATACCGATCTTCGGCAGCACCTGCTCGCGAAACACGGCCGGGAAACCACGCGCACCTGTCTCGCCCAATGCGGCCACCTCCGGTATAACCTTACCCGCTGGCGGCCGACCGGCTCCGATCCACGCCTCGGCCAACTCTGCGGCCAACACGGAATGCATCGGGACGGTCAGCTCATCGTGCGTCTTCCGCCGGCGGAAAGTGATACACTTGCGCTCAAAGTCCACCTGCGACCATTCCAACTGCGCCACGTCCTGCTGGCGCTGCCCCGTGTAACCACCGATCAGAATGCACAGACGCCAGTCCCCCTCGGTAGCCTTCACGAGCGCGGCAAAATGATCCCATGTGAACGGACGCTTCACCTCCCGCTTGCGCACCGTTGGCCGTTTGATCCCCTCGAAAGGATTCTTCTCGATGCGCCGCTGATCCAGCGCCTCCTTGAACGCCACCTCGATCACGATCATGGATGACTTCACACTCTTCATCGACAAACCATCCGAAAGCCGTGCATCGCGCCACTCTGCGATCTGCGCGGGCTGAATCGTTGCCAGCGGCATGTCTGCGCGAGGGCCAAGAAACTGCAAGAAGTCTCGGCAATACTGCTGGTAATGCCGTCGCGTGCTGGATGACCAGCCATGCTCCCCATCGAAAAACGACGTAAGGAAATTGCGACACGTTACCGGGTCCATGACCTGCACGCCCGACATTGCGGTGATTTCATTGACAAGTTTGAGCGCGGTATCACGCGTCATCATCCCGCGCGAGCTGACGTCCGACGCCAGTTCGAGCTTCAGGGCAATCTGCATTGCCAGGTTGCGATCCGTCTGTCTTGTGGACACCTGCTTGCGGGTGCCGTCCGGCATCTTGTAGCAGGCAAACCAATATTGAGAACCAGCTTTACGACGTACTGAGGCCATGCCAACATCATGGCAACAACTGGCAACGGGTCAATGATTTCATCGCGTCCAAAGCGTGCAAATAGCGCATAATTAAGTGATTGCGAAGGCAAGGTTGGAACCCGGCTCCTGCCACCATGTTTTCCTTATTGCCTGACAATCCTTGTGTTAAGGACAGGGCTTCGCGAATGTGGGAAGGGGTTTCTTGGCTTTGGGGCGTTATCCCCTCATTGGGTGTTACCCCGCCGTTCCGTGGCGTTCTTAGTCGCGGTGTGAGTCTCCGCTTTGCGCATTAAAATTGGCTTTTGCGGCCTGCGCCTAGTCTGCCCTCTTTGAGTGCTTGCTTTACCCAGTCTTCGTAGAGCGGCTGGTGCTCGGGGTGGGACTTGAACCCACATGCCTCGCGGCACATGAACCTGAATCATGCGCGTCTGCCAATTTCGCCACCCGAGCATTTGCCGGACTCGCCCTCCTTGGAAGGGAAGGCGCATTACTTATCCCGTTCTTCCTTGGAAGCTCATGGACAAGTGAAGGCAACAACACTCCCGATACGTGAAATAAAGTCAAGCATCTGTTAATCAAAATCCTTGGAAAAGTTGAATGACATTATTTCTTGTGGGGCGTTCGTCGCCTCGCGGCTGTGTCGTTTCAAGATGTTGCTCGCGCGTTGACTAAGCGCCTTCAATTGGCTACCTTTTACATATATGGAATATATCCGCGTAGAAATCGCCTCATTGTCCCTCGTCCCTTCCGGCGGTGGCACTTGCGCGATTATTTTGCGCGAGGTTGACGGGGTGCGCATTCTGCCGGTGGTCATCGGTCTTTTGGAAGCGCAGGCCATCGCCGTCAAGATTCAGAAGATGCCCATCCCGCGCCCGCTTACGCACGATCTGATGATCTGCCTGATGGAGAACACGAGCTCGAAGCTCAAGCGCATAACAATCGACAATGTGCGCGAGGGCACTTTCTACGCGACTTTGGAAATAGAGCGCGACGGGCAGCTTGTTCGCCTTGATTCGCGCCCGAGCGATGCGATTGCGCTTGCCGTGCGCTGTTCCGCACCGATTCTTGTCGCCGAAAGCGTCATGAGCAAGGCGGGCGCTTCGCCTGACGGGATGCCGGAGCCTGACAGGGCTTTCGCTTCTTCCGATGCCGATTCTGGCGTTAGCCAGGATGAGGACGCTGATGCCGATTCCGGGGATGATGAAGATGATGAGGAGGGCGAGGACGAGTCCGAAGACCCGATTGGCGAGTTGGAGGAAGAGATGAAGAGCGCCATCGAGGAGGAGGACTACGAGCGCGCCGCCCAGATTCGCGACGAGATTCGCCGCATCAAGCACGAGGCCTAAGGAGCGTCGTAGTCCTTTAACACGCTTTCCACGCCTCATGAATCTGATGCTGCTCGAAGATGCCCCTGAGCGCCTGTGCCTGCCTTTTGCAGACACGCGCGCAAAGCACGTTCGCGATGTCTTGCGAATGCGCGTGGGGGATCGCTTTGACGTTGGTGCTGTAAACGGGCCGCGCGGGAAGGCATTGATTGTGGCAGACGGGCAGGGTGGCATGGAGCTTTCCCTCGAATGGGGCGAGGAGCCGCGTCTCGCATTGCCGCTTTCGCTGGTCATAGGGCTTTCCCGCCCGCAGACGATGCGAAAGATTCTTCGCGAGGCACCCGCGCTCGGCATTGCGCAACTGCACATTCCACGCTGTGCCCGCACTGAGGCTAGCTATGCGGACAGCTCCCTTTGGAGCAGTTGGGAATGGCGCGAGCTGCTACTACTTGGCACAGAGCAGGCGTTTACAACCCGTCTTCCCGCTTTGCAAAGATACGACAGCTTTGCCGCAGCGCTGGACGCGGTGGACGGGGCCGCAGAGCGGATCGCGCTCGATAACTACGAAGCCACGCTGTCGTTAGCCCAATGGAAGCCTTCTTGCAAGGGCGCGAATACGGTCCTTTGCATAGGGCCGGAGCGGGGCTGGAACGGGGAAGAGCGAGACCTTTTGCGTGCGCGTGGCTTTGCGCTTGCGCATCTTGGGCCTTTGGTCCTGAGGACTGAAACGGCGATGATCGCCGGATGCGCCCTGGCGGCGGCGGCACTCGGGGGCTGGGATCCCTTGTGAGGGCTGGCGCAAACGTGGCGCTTTTTTAGCACTGTCTCAAACTCGGCGCTTGCTCTTGGGCGGGACTCCCATTTGCTTTCAGAAGATATGCGCATACGCAGTTTCAAAGCACTTCGCCCTTCCAAGTCGGAGGCACCAGTCCTTTCCGCGCCGCCTTACGACGTGGTGAACACAGAGGAGGCGCGCGCCATTGCGGCGGGCAAGCCCCTGTCCCTGTTGCATGTGTCCCGTGCGGAGATTGATTTCGCCCCCGGGCAGGACGCCCATGCCGACTGCGTCTATGCCAAGGCGGTGGAGAACTTCAAGAAACTCGTCGATGGCGGTCACCTAAAGCACGACGCCGAAGACGGACTCTACCTTTACGAGCAGCAGCTTGGCGCACATCGTCAGCGCGGCATCGTGGCCCTCTGCCTTGTGGAGGACTACGATAACAACATCATTTTGAAGCACGAGAAAACGCGCAAGGACAAGGAGGACGATCGCACCCGCCTGACTGGCGACACGTCGGCCAACCTCGGGCCAGTGTTTCTCACCTACCGCGACGACGCGGAGATTCTCGCCATTACCGAGGAAGCTGCAAAGAGCGAACCGCTGTTTGAGTTCTGCGCAGAGGACGGCGTGACGCATCGCGGCTGGCGCATCGCGGCGGCTGAAAAGCTCGTCAAGACCTTTGCCAAGGTGCCCCGCGCATACATTGCCGACGGGCATCACCGCGCCGCAAGCGCGGCCAGAGTGGGGCGTGATCGCCGCCTTGCGAACCCGAACCACACGGGCGAGGAGGCTTACAACGCCTTTCTTAGCGTGCTGTTCCCCGCGTCGGAGCTGAAGATTTTGCCATACAACCGTCTCGTTGCGGACCTGAACGGCCTTTCCGAAGCGGACTTTGTCAAGGCGCTGTCCGGCGTTGGAACGCTGGACGAGGTAGCGGCAGCGGCCCCTCAGGGCGCTGCTCAGGTGTCCGTATATATCGGCGGGCGCTGGCTTGGCCTCAGCTTTAACGAGCCTTACGGGAATGACCCTGTGTCTCGCTTGGACGTGTCGATGCTTCAGGACCGCGTGCTTTCGCCCATGCTTGGTATAGACGACCCGCGCACTTCCGAGCGCATCAGCTTTGTCGGTGGCGTTCGCGGGACAAAATACCTCGAAAAAGAAGTGGACGAAGGTCGCGCCGCGGTTGCGTTTTCGATGTATCCGACAAGTGTCGAACAGCTTATGGACATTGCGGACGCCGGCCAGATTATGCCGCCAAAGAGCACATGGTTCGAGCCGAAGCTGCGCAGCGGCCTGTTTATCAACACGTTCTAAGACGGCTTTTTTTGCCGTGTTGGGCACGAGTATTTCAAAGACGCTCCCGATACTGTCGGGGGCGTTTTTTGTGTTTGCACAGTCGCGTGACGCGCTTTGTTCGGAAATGTCCTGAATGCCGCTCTTGAAATCACGGCTGGTTTGCCCATAGGCTGCGGGCATGTTTGGGGCAGCACTATTTGACTGGGACGGAGTCGTCGTGGACTCTTCCGCCGCGCACAAGGAAAGCTGGGAGATTCTCGCTCGCGAAGAGGGTCTTCCGCTCGAAGCGGATCATTTCGCAAAATCGTTCGGACGGACGAACAAGGTGATCATTCCAGAGGTTTACCGCTGGACCAACGTGCCTTCAGAGATCGCCCGCATCGGCGACCGCAAGGAAGTCTTGTACCGCGAGATAATTTCTTCCATGCCCGCAGAAAAACTGGCCCTGCCCGGGGCTGTGGAATTGCTTCACGCCCTGAAGGCTGCTGGCATTCCGGCGGCTGTGGGAAGCTCCACCGCACGCGATAACATTACGCTCATCCTTGGCAAGCTGGGCATTGCGGACTGCTTTGGCGGCATGATAACCGCCGAAAACGTCAGCCGTGGCAAGCCCGACCCGGAGGTGTTCCTGAAAGGGGCCGAGGTTCTTGGCGTAGCGCCGGCGGACTGTGTCGTTTTCGAGGACGCCGTCTATGGCGTGGAAGCGGCAATGGCGGGTGGTATGAAGAGCGTCGCGGTGCTTACGACACACTCGCGAGAGTGCTTCGTCGGCAAGGCGAGCCTCATTGTGGACAGGTTGACCGAAATCACTCTGCCCAAGCTGGCCGCGCTCTGGCACTAGGCCGCGTTTGGCTTGCCATTGCCAGAGCTGCCAAGAGGCGGCTTAACCCACGCTGCCGTCTTTGCGGTGATGTATGCCTACACGGTTGCCGAATGGATCCAATATGCCGCCCATTTCGCATACGGGCGAATCAATCGGGCCGAAGAGAATCGTCACGCCCTTTTCTTTCAGCTCCATCAGGGTATCGTGCACGTTGTTGACGGCCAGAAAGACCATTCCTCCCGGGACGGCGGCGCGCCCCTCGGCTTTTTGCGGGTTATAAACGCCAATCGTCGTCTGCTGCGCGTCGAACTCGGCCCAGTCGAAGCTCTCTTCCTTCCAAGTAAGGGGAAGGCCGAGAGTGTTTTGGTAAAAGTCCACGGCTTTTTCAAAGTCGTTTACTTCGTATAGCACAAAATCTGTTCCGTTAACTTGCATGGTAAAAATCAGTAGGTGGTGAACGCCTGTATATGTATGTTTTGTCAGGCCTATCTGCAATACTAATTTCACCGTTTTGCAGCTTTTTTCAAATGCCAGGCCGGGCGCGGCATAAGCGGATGCTATACAAGTAGCGTGCCTTCAGCTATTTGAGGCTTTGGTTCAAGGCTGTTCCACTTTTGCACAAATGCGGCTTCGCTGTCTGCAAACAGGGGGCTGACCTCCCAGTCGAAGGACGTGATGCCGTCTTCGTTGACCGGCAGGACGATGCCAGCGGCCTTTGCCCAGCGCACCCATTGGCGAATCTGGTCGCGGCGGCAGGACGCCGGACTGTCCACGCCTTCGGCGTTCTTGATGGGCGAGAACTCGTCCTCGCGCTTTCCTTCGATTATGACGGGGCGCTCCGCAAAGGGCAGGGCGTCGAACACGAACATCTCGAACTTGAAGCCGTTGGGCCTTTCAGGTTTTACGAGTGTTCCAGCCTCGTCAACGTAGGCGATTTTCTTGTGCGCAAGGTGGAAGGGCAGGCGACCAGAGCCGGTCCCGCCAAGGCGTTCGACGAAGGCGAGGTCAAAGATGTGAATCGCGACTGAACCCGCGCGGAAGCGAATCTGTCCTTGCTCGTCCAGCTGTTCCTGCATGACGTTGGGCAGGTCGGAATACTCGACAACGGTGTTTTTCCCGTCCAGCAGGCAGAAGTGGCCGACTTTTTCGAGCGGATATGCCTTGGGAATCATCTTGCTGGACATTTCCGAGGCGTTGAGAACGTGGAAGCCTATGAAGGCGGGGTCGATAATCTGCACTAGCGGATTGTCCACCTGCCAGTAGCTGATCATGTCCACACCGCGCGTGCGCAGCTTTTGTGCAGCACCGCTCGTGACAACGGCTCGCAGAGAGCCGCCGTGCCCGTTGGGACTCATCGCGATGGAGTCCGGCGCATCGAGCAGTATCTTGCCTCTGGCGTCCACGGCGGGCATTCGCCCCTGCATGAAGAATATGACATCTTCGCGCGGCAGGCCAAAGAACGAATTGTCCTCAAAGAACTTGCGCGTTGCGGCGTCGTTCAGGCTGCTCGTCATTATGAGCCAGGGGATGGACTTGCCGTAGCGGGCAGAAGCGGCGCGAATCTTTTCCGCGAACACCTGAAAAAGCGAAGCCTGTCTGACCGGAGTGGCCGGATAGCAACCCTTTGGGCCTTCGTAGCCGAGGCGCGTGCCCTGCCCGCCAGCCACGACAAAGGCTGCCACGCGCCCAGCGCGAAGTGCATCTTCGCCCGCCTTGCGCGCCTTGTCCCATAGTGCGGCGTCTCCTCCCTCTTCAGGCAGGGGGATGTACGGGGCAGGCTGCAAGCCGTCCAAGTTTATGGACGGGCCGCCCTGTGTTACGCTTTTTTGGGGCAGCAGGCTTTCGCAGAGCGAAGCGAGTTCATCCAGATCAATTTCCGCCGCTGCGGCCAGGAGGGAGGAAAGCCCATCCTCGCCAAGAGTATCGGCAAAGCGGAACACCTGCCCTTGGCCGGCCTTGGTGAAGGATTCGACGAGGGCGTTTGCAGAGAGGCTGGTCATGGAAAATGTAGTGAAGTGGGTTAAGTATTATAAGCGTTCATGCTCCTTAGACGCTTATTCGAGGTGCCATTACATATTTGCCCTTTGCCGCGGGAGGGGTCAAGACGATGGGCGTTTTCATGCTGCGTTGACTTGTGGGCAATAGAGGTTTTGCATCGCTGCAAATGAACGTACTAGTCGTAGGAGGAGCCGGTTACATAGGTAGTCACTGCGTGCGCCAGTTGCAGGAGGCCGGGCACAGGCCCGTGGTGCTCGACAACATGAGCTACGGGCACCGTGACGCAGTCGCGGCGGATGTTCGCTTTTACGAGGGCGACCTCGGGGATCGCGAATACGTGGCCGCCATTCTGCGCAAGGAGGAAATTGAGTTAGTCATGCACTTTGCCGCGTTCGCCTTTGTTGGCGAGAGCGTGCAGGAGCCGCTCAAGTATTATGAGAACAACTCAGCCAAGCCCGTGCAGCTTCTCTACGCGATGAAGGACTGCGGGGTTAACAAGTTCGTGTTCTCCAGCACTTGCGCGACCTTCGGCGTTCCCAAGGAGATGCCCATTCACGAGGATCTGCCTCAGGCGCCGATAAATCCCTACGGGCAGACTAAGCTCGATATGGAGAACATGCTCAAGGCCTGTGCCCGTGCCTACGGCTTGTCTTTTGCGGCGTTTCGTTACTTTAACGCAGCCGGCGCGGCTGAGGACGGCAGCATCGGCGAAGATCACCGCCCGGAGACTCACCTGATCCCGCTCGCAATCGCCGCCGCCACGGGGCAGGGGAAGCCCCTTTCGGTGTTTGGCGAGGACTACCCTACGCCCGACGGCACCTGCCTGCGCGACTATGTGCACGTGGACGACCTTTCCCGCGCGCACATCGCGGCGTTTGACAAGCTGGACAAGCCCGGCACGGCTTTGTTCTACAACCTCGGCACGGGCACTCCGGCGAGTGTGCTGGAGATTATCCGCGCCGTGGAGGATGTTACGGGGCTGAAGGTACCTTATTCGATGGCTCCGCGCCGTGCGGGAGATCCGCCAGCCTTGTACGCGGATTCGCGCAAGGCGTTGGCGGAGCTTGGCTGGCAGATCAAGTATCCGACTGTGCACGGCGTCATCGAGACGGCTTGGAAGTGGCACAAGGCGCACCCAAACGGTTTCGCAAAGTAGAGTTTGCTGAGGCATACATATCAGGTCGGCGTTGACACGACGCTGCCGCATGAAAAAGCCCCGAGGCGGAATCATCCACTCTCGGGGCTTTTTCATGCGGCAGATTCTAAAATCTGCTTGGTTCCTTATTCGCTCAGGAAGCGTCCGGAACTGCTGTGGTTGCCGCCTATTGTGACGTGGCGCTGCTGCGGCTGGCGTTGCGGGGGCGGCGGGGGCGTATCGTCGTCGTCGTAGCCGCTTTCGATGGACATTTGCGTATTGGACCCGTGTCCGCCCATGGAAAGACCTGAAAGGTTGCTCAGGTCGTCGATTGTTTCGATGAGGTTTGACGCTTCGCGGTTAAGGTCCGCGGCTGATGAGGCACCTTGCTGGGCGAGCGCGGCGTTCTTCTGCGTCGCGGAGCTTGTCATGGCAAGGCCCTGATTGATTTGGTCAAGACCCATTGTCTGTTCCTGACTGGCGTGTGAAATCTCCTTCACCAAGGTGTCGAGCTTGTTGATGCGCTCCTTGATGGTGTCGAGGCTGTCGGCCACGCTGCTGCACATCTTGACGCTGTCCTGGGTGAGCGTGTGGTTGTGTGCGATAATCTGCTCTGTCTCCTGCGCGGCGTTTTTGCTGCGAAGGGCGAGGGAGCGGACCTCGTCTGCGACGACCGCGAAGCCTGCGCCAGCCTCTCCCGCGCGCGCTGCTTCGACGGCAGCGTTCAGTGCGAGGATGTTCGTCTGGAAGGCGATTTCGTCGATGGCGCGGATGATCTTGCCAATCTGGGTAGAGGCGTTGTTCATCGCGTCGATAGTGGAGGACATCGCCTTCATCTTGTCGGTGCCAAGCTCTGTTGCCTTCAGCACGTCTTCGGAAATCTGTGCCGCATCGCGCACCGCGTCGTTGTTGCGGGCGGCCATGCTGGATATTTCCTCAACTGTGGAGCTGGATTCCTCAAGCGAGGCCGCTTGTTCGGAAGCCATTGTCGCCTGCTCTTCGGAGGATTCCGTCAGCGAGGCTGCGGAGGCGGAAAGTTTCTGGGACAGGCCAAAGAGCTGTATCACGGCTTCGCCAAGGCGCTTGGCGACCGTTGCGCCAATCCAGAAACCAAGGCCGATTGCCACGGCGAAAATGAACATCACAAAGCCGAGTTGCACCTTCATCCAGAAGCCGCCTTCGGTGACCTTTTCCTGCATTGTGTCGGTGATCCGGTCCGTGAACTCACGGAACGATGTGGCCGTCTTGCGGGTGGATTCTGTCAGGCTTTCGTTGATTGTTTGGCTGGCTCTTATGGAGTGGTTGTAGGCGTCGGCAGCCTTGATTGTCTGCGCGATGATGCCGGACTCTCCGCGTGCCTTGGCGATGATTTCGTCAAGCTGCGCGTCGATGCTGGCGGCCTTGTCGCTCTCGCCCACGAGGTTGAGGTCGGCCACGATGGCTGTCTTGTCCTCTTCGATGCCGGAGACGATCTCGTCTCCCGTATCGCTGAGTATTCTTACGCATTCGTCGGTGCACTTGAGCGAGGCGTTCTGCACCATGAAGAGGAGCGAGTAGAGCCGTTCCTTGAGCGAGGTCGTGCGCTGTTGCAGGTCCGATACCACGCCGAGGGCTTCGTTGGTGTCCTTCTGCGTCTGAATCAGGGTGCCGAGCGAGCTGCCAAGGTCGGATGTTACCTGCTTCAGGTAGGTGGAAAGGTTGTTCGAGCCGTCGAAAACGGTGTTGTCCGCCAGTTCGATAAGTTTTTCGTCTAGTTCGGCCAACACTCCCTCAAGGTCTTTAATTGCCTGTGCATTGGGGGAGGACTGCTTTACGATGCCGTTCGCGCCGGTGAGTATCTCTTCGGCCTGACTTCTCAGGGCGTCCATCGCGGCGACTTCAAAGGGGCCGGCCACGTTTTCGGGTATGTTTTCAAAGCCCTTGGCTATCTTTTCAAGGATGCTCGAAATGGCGCTCGCTCTCTCCGCACCCGGGGCGCGCAGGTAGCGGTCAACGGATACGTCCAGTTCCAGCACCATGCCGCGCAGTTGGAGGACGAGCACTGTGTCATCCAGAGTCGAAGAGGCTGTCTGGCTAAGCTCTGCTAGGGTGTCGCGGGTGGTGGAGTCCGTCTTTGTGGAGATTTCCTCCTGTTTCTGCGTCGCGCTTGTAAGCGTGTTCGCGCGGACTGCTTCAACGCTTTCGCCCACCAGTTCGGAGAGCGAGTCGGTCTTTTGCATGAAGTCCATCATGCTAGCGTCCAGCGCCTCACGAATTGAAAGATAGTTGGACTTGGCCTCGTACAGCTCTGCGAGGTTGTCTTCGACGCTCTTGTCTATGCTGGCGTGTACGGTTTCATCCAGAGCGTTGAGCGTGCCTGTCGGGTCTATTCCGGCGGCGTCTTTCGAGGCGTTGGCCGAAAGTATGGCGTTAGCCAGGTCCGAAATGGCGTTTTGCGCCTGCATGTAGTTCAGCTCTGACTCGACGTTTGTCTTCAGTTCCGAGCTGGACTGCTTGAGGTTGTTGTTTAGCAGCCGGATGGCATACGCGCTTATCCCACCGAGTATCAGGGTGAGAAAGGCGGCCAATAGGAAACCCAGCAGCAGTCGTTGGCGAATATTTAGATTACGCATCCAGGGGGCTTCTGATGCAGATGTTTACGTGTATGCGCAAAAGTCATTCCGGTTTAGGGCTACGGAACGACTCTTGTGCGGGGGTTGTTAAATTGATCAGTCTTTTGCGGGTATTTTGCCGCTGGGACTAACTAAGCGAACTGACAATTGGGAGAGTGAAAAACGGGAACGCTGTGGCACCTATTTGTAACGTAAAGGAACCACGACGCGGACTTTGACCGGTTCGCCGCCCTTTTTACCGGGTTCAAATTCCCATGAGCGGATGCAGCGGAGAGAAATTTCGTTGAAACTGTCGTTGGAGCTTTGGACTATGCGCGGTTTTACGACGCGGCCTTTTTCATCGATGATGAAACCGACCTGAACGGATGCCTTCATGCCGTGCAGCTCCGGCGGGATTACGGGGGCGGACTGTTTCTTGGGCTTGGGCGGTGTGTCCAGCGCCTTCATGTCGGCTGATTCGGCCACTTCCTCGTCGGAAAAGCCTGAGTCGGCCTGCACGTTTACGCTGCCCATGAACAACAGGGCGCACACGGAAATAAGTCTTAACGGAGTGAAGTAGCGCATGATTTTCGTCTCTTGAGGGGGTAATCTTTTGTGAGACTCTATGGATGTTACTTCTAGATTCGGCTAGAAACAGGGTAACATTAATAGAGCCGTTTGTGCTAAGCAATCTTCTAGTGGAAAGTGTTGTCTCTGCCGGAGGGGCCAGCATTGGTTGAAAATCCGCCTGAACAGGCGTGAAGGATATGGAACGCTAGGGGGAAGTCCCGTTCTTGGCAAGTCGCATGAATTGTAACGGTATTCTGTCGGCTTGATTTACATTTTTGTGAAATCGGGATGGGATTTGAGTTGCGTCTGATGATATTTTGGCTCGCCTCGCAGCACTTACGTTAATTCCCTGTACGTCATGAAAATCTTTCCCGAGCGCGAACGCTTCATGGAGCTTGCCGGACAGGGCAACATGGTCCCCGTTTACTGTGACCTGATGGCGGACTTGGAGACTCCCGTTTCCGTTTACGCACGTCTTCACGCCGCGTCCGGCGCAGCGTTCCTTCTGGAAAGTATCGAAGGCGGAACGGTTGTTAACCGCTATTCGTTCATCGGCTGCCAGCCGCGCAAGATAATCGAGGCGCGCGTGGGAGCGATGACTACGATTACCAACCGCATCGGCGAGGTTGAGAGTTTTCCCACCCCGGCGGATCCTCTCGAAGTGATCGAAAAGGAGATGTCCGGTTGCAAGGCCGTGCGTTTGCCGGATATGCCGCGCTTTGTCGGCGGGGCGGTGGGCTTCATATCATACGAGTACATGAGCTGCATCGAGCCGAGCGTTCCGCGTCCGGAGAAAGACCCGGAGCAGATGCCCGTTCTGCACTTCATGATTGCGGACACTTTGGTGATATTCGACCGCCTGCGTCAGACTTTGCGCCTGCTCATCAATGCGGACGTGAGCCGCGACGCCTGCCCGGACACTGCGTACGACCGCGCCTGCGAGGGGCTTGAGCGCCTCGTGACTCTGCTCCGCAGCCCGCGCAAGGTGCAGCCAGCTCCCGTTGTGGAGGTGCAGGCGCCTGCGCGTTTGCCCGGCAATATGGAAAAGGCTGAGTTCGAGGGCATGGTGGAAAGGGTAAAGGAGTACATCCGCGCCGGTGACGTCATTCAGGTTGTCGGTTCGCAGCGTTTCGAGCGTCCCTTTGACAAGTCCCCGCTGGACCTGTACCGCGCGCTTCGCCTTGTGAACCCCTCGCCGTACATGTTCCTTTACGACACAGGCTCCTTCGCCCTTGTCGGGGCCTCGCCCGAGGTGCACGTGCGCCTTAGCGACGGGACAGCGGTTATGCGCCCCATCGCGGGTACGCGTCCGCGTAGCGCGGATGTCGAAAAGGATATTGCCTACGAAAAGGATATGCTCGCCGACGAGAAGGAGAAGGCCGAGCACCTGATGCTGGTGGATCTGGCGCGCAACGACCTTGGCCGCGTGTGCAAGCCCGGGACCGTCACCGTGCCTGAGTTCATGATTGTGGAGCGTTACAGCCACGTCATGCACATTGTTAGTCAGGTGGAGGGCGAGATCAGTGAAAAGCACAACGCCTGCGATCTTATGCGGGCCACCTTCCCGGCAGGCACAGTTTCTGGAGCGCCAAAAATCAGGGCGATGCAGATTATTGCCGAGCAGGAAAAGGAACAGCGCGGCCCGTACGCGGGCGCGGTGACGTATTTCAGCTACGACGGAAATCTTGATTCCTGCATCGCCATCCGCACGGCACTGATTAAAGACGGGCGCATTTACGTGCAGAGCGGCGCGGGCCTTGTGGCCGATTCCGTTCCGGAGAGCGAGTATCAGGAGACGCTCAACAAGGCGGGAGCCATGTTCAAAGCAGTTACGCTTGCCGAGAGCATCAGCCCCGCCTAGGCCGTGTTTCCACTGTTTACCTAGTATCCTGCTTGAGCAGGAATAATTGGACGGGGCCGGGTATCTTATGTTTCGTCGGCGCTGAACGGCGGATGATAGTATTTGTTATAGCTGAAAACGCTATGTCGTTAAGCTCCATGTAACTATTTATCAAGCCTGAGCTTGAATCTTTAGTTGTCTTAAGCTACGTTAGAAACCTGTTCTGCAACGCGACTGTCTTTTGACAGAAGATAGCCAGTTTGGTCCCCACACCCGTAACTCTGCTTGTACGACTTCTCCCAGTCCAGCTCGCCAGATCGGCAGGGCCAAGATTCCTTCTTTCATCCTGAGAAAAACGCCATCAAACTGTATTTGCAGGAGATTGGGAAAATACCCCTTCTCACTCAGATTCAGGAAGTTGAATTAGCGCGACGTATCAGGAACGGGGATTCTGAGGCCCACGCCATCATGGTAAGATCAAACTTGCGCTTAGTTGTGAAAATTGCTCACGACTACGCCAATTTCGGCCTTCCCATATCGGATTTGATAAGCGAGGGGAACATCGGCCTTATGAAGGCGGTGGATCGTTTCGACCCCGACCGGGGCGGAAAGCTGTCAACATATGCTGCATGGTGGATAAAACAGTCCATCAAAAGGGCGCTTGCCAACCAGTCCAAGACTATACGCCTGCCCGTTCACATGGTGGACAAAATCTCTCGTATGCGCCGCACGGCCACGGCCTTGGCCGAGCAGCTCGGGCGGGAGCCCAGCGATGAGGAACTGGCTGCAGAGATGGGCTTCACAACGAGCAAGATTGCGCACATTCGCAGCGTTTCGGTGAGGCCTACCAGTCTTGACGCCCCGATAGGGGACGACGAGGGCAGTTGCTTTGGCGAGATGGTAGGGGACGAGAGCGAGACCACGCCTTTTGAGAAGTTACAGGACAAGGCCCTGAAGCGGGAGCTTGTCTCCATGCTGGACCAGATCGAGCCGCGCGAGGCCGAAATCATACGCCTTCGCTACGGTCTGGACGGCGGGGCGGAGCGCACGCTTGAGGAGGTTGGCGTAATATTCAACATCACGCGAGAGCGCGTGCGCCAGCTCCAGAACCTGGCCCTAAACAAGATGCGCCGCATTTTTCGCGATAAAGAGCAGCAGCGCAGCCACGATGAAATCCTTCAAGAGCGCACCGAGAAGGGCAAGCAGGATGTCTTGCGCGAATACATACACAATAACAGCAAGCAGAGGCACAAGACGGTCTAGACGGCCTTTTGAAATAGAATCCCCGT
Source organism: Opitutales bacterium (assembly GCA_016928295.1). Classification (GTDB taxonomy): domain Bacteria; phylum Verrucomicrobiota; class Verrucomicrobiia; order Opitutales; family Oceanipulchritudinaceae; genus Verruco-01. The sequence goes on along the minus strand of JAFGLA010000075.1, from coordinate 3,535 downwards.
CGGAGTGCGGGCGCAGTTATCGCGCGTTTAAGTTATGAAAGCTGCGTGCCGATAAACGCAGTGAACGGTTGCGTCCGCCGCCTACGACGGATAGCAATTCTAGAGATTATTGCGCTCTATGAGGGTTACAGCCTTTCACCTTGCAGGAAAAGTCGAGGAAGCAGTCAAAAGCTACTTCTCCAATTCCTTCGTGTTCGCAAGCCGGACTGTGGACGTGGAGCGCGTTGTCGATTTTCGCAAGGGCATCAGTTCGCTTCAGTTCCTGTTGCGCGGCGATGACGAGGAACAGATACCGATGGGCGGCATAGAGTTTGCCACCGTGCAGGAAAAGGACGGCAAGGTCGCCTTTCAGTGCAGGCTGAACATCCAGCCCTCCGGTTACGCAAAGCAGTTTTTCATAATGATGGGGGCGGAAAATGAGCAGTACGTTCATTATTCCAACTTGGCCGAGCTACTGCGAAAGCAGTGGGAAAGGCACATCGAGGCATATCTTCCAAAGGGAAGTGACGGGATGCCGATGCCCATTCAGGAGCAAAGCGTTGATCCTGACGACGAATACGAGGGCCTGACTCCCGAAGAAATCGAGGCCGTCACGGGTGTGCGTCCGCAGCCGAAGTCTTCGCAAGCGCCTTCTATTAAAGAAGATGATGGTGAGGCATTCAAAGGGCCGGAAACCGACTTTGCCAATGACGATGAAATTCAGCGCCTCATGGGCATGATGGCCGGAGGAGCTTCCGAGCCTGAAAAAAATAGCGGGGACGATGATAACATGAGCCTTGAGCAAATCGAGGCCCTTACACGGGAAGCCGGTGCTGGCGCCGATAAGGACGCCCCGCAAGAGGAGACTTCCGAAAAGGATGCCGATACGATGAGCGCCGAAGACATCTGGAAGCAGATTTCTGGCGGATAGGCCGCCTGCGAGTCTTTGGCCGGATAATTTTAAGGCAATCCAGCTCCAACTCTTGTTCGCGTGCAACGCGGCCTTGTCATAAGCGACTGTGCTCCTATACATTGTGCAGGACCTGACAGGGCGGGAGTGCAGGATTTTGCGGCTTGGTGGCGGCGTCTTGCATATTCCCCCTCGCGCATTCCCGTGAATACTTTACCCCCAGTTACAGCAAGGCACGCCGGAGTGTCGGCGCAATGGGCGGAAGGCGGAAGCTGTTTCGCCTGCCGCTTGGATTCGCAGGGGCGCCTTATTGAGCTTGGCAATGCCATATCCGAACTTGTCGCCGCAAGCGGCCGGACAGTGACACATTTTAGCGAGCTTGCGAACAGCCCCGAGGAGGTTGAACGGCTTTCCTTACTGGTAAGAGAAGGTTCCCCGGCGTTTTCCCTTGGGGACTATCTTGAGTTTGAAATAGTCGCCCCTCCGCAGCAGCCCGCCGTTCGCACCCGCTGGTTCTTTTACCCGTTCAGCGCCTGTGAGGGCGCGGACGGATACATGGCGATCGGCTGGATGGAAAGCCGCTGGGATGCTATGACGCACACGCTCTTGCAGCTGTCACACGTGCTTGACATCAGTAACGAAGCTGTGGTGCTCATCGGCCCGAACGGGCATGTCCGCTACGTCAACCCTAGCTTCAAGACTGCGACCGGTTACGCTTTTGACGAGATTATGGGCAAGCCCATATCTGCCCTTGTCAGCATCCCCGAGGATATTTCGATGGTGCAGGACGCGCTGGCCAGTTTTCGCAACGGCAAAATGTGGGAAGGCGTCTTGCGCCTGCGCCGCAAGGACGGTTCGGCTGTGCAAATCTGGGTGCGCGTGCGCCCAATGTCTGGCGTAGCCGAGGGCGAACGCTGGTTCATGGCCGTGGGTGTGGACATGTCCCTTCAGCGCAACCTCGAAAAGCAGGTTCAGGAGTTGCAAAGACTGGAATCGCTCAGCACTCTGGCCAACGGCCTTGCCCATCGCTTTAACAATATTCTCGCAGCCATATCGGGGCAGACGGAGCTTCTCATAATGAGCTGCAAGGACGAGTCCGTCCGCGCAAGGGCGGAAAAAATCCTCGAATCCGCGCTCAAGGGCAAGGAGGTTGTCGAACAGATTGGCCTCTTTGGCCGCCGCAGCGAGCCGCGCTCCCGCCTTGCGGACATCGTGCCCATCGTGCGCAACGCAGTGCGTTTCATCCGCGCCGCGCAGCCGCGTTGCGTGCAAATTGAAGAGGATATTCCCGACGAGGGGCGCACCTTGATGGTCAACACGGGCGAGATTCATCAGGTAACGCTAAACCTTTTGACCAACGCCCTCGAAGCCATCGGGGATAAGCAGGGCAAAATACGCATCAGTGTGGGCGACGCTGTGATGAACTCCGCCGACGGGGAATGCATCCCCTGCATGAGCATCGAAGTCAGCGACGACGGCCCGGGCGTCCCCTCAGACATACGCCCGCGCATTTTTGAACCCTTCTTTACAACGCACGGCTTTGCCAATTCCTCGGGCATGGGCCTAGCCATCGCGCACGGCATCGTCCAGAGGCACGGCGGCTCGATAAGCTGCGAGAGTGAGCTTGGCAAGGGGGCCACATTCCGCGTCCTGTTGCCCGTATTCATCCCCGTGCGCAAAAAGCAGCCCGTGGAGGGCGAAGCGTCCGCCGTGTGCAAGGGACGCATACTCCTTGTGGACAAGCCCGGGTATTCGCTCGAATCGGGCAAGCGAGTCCTGGAAGGGCTGGCGTATGAAGTCACGGCTTTGGACGATGTGCCGAAGGCGCAACTGTATCTTGCCGACTTGGCCAATACGTACGACCTGCTAATCACGGCTCTCAACCTGCAAGGCGGGGACGGAGTGTCCCTTTGCGTTCATTCGCGCCGTATTCGTCCAAAGATGCCCGTCATGCTGTGCGCGAACATGAAGGAAAACTTCGACGAGAAGGCGGCTCTCGATTCCGGCGCAAGCGCCATTCTGCGCCGTCCGGCTCCCAGAGAGCAGCTTGCGGAGCTGGTGGACAAACTTATGGACAACGGCAAATGAGCGCGGAGGGCGACAAGGTATCGTCAAGATGGAGCGCAGAGGCATACGCGAGGCGCCTTGAGCTGGAAGACCGCAAGCTCCGCCACGACGATCACATCGAAAGGCGTTCGCCAAAGCGCTTCCTCGCCGCGATGCACTGGGTGGAGAAGATAATGCGCATCAGTGGAATGCACGCGCTCGGGCACAGGAGTTTTCTTAACCCGGTATGCGAAGAAAATCACGTTCGCCTGCCCGGTCTGCCTGCGTCTTTCGAGGGCTTTCGCATCCTGCACCTTAGCGATTTGCACTTCGACCTTGAGCCGGAGTTGTTCAATGTGGTGCGCTCGAAGCTGTCGGGGCTTTCCTTTGATGCCTGCCTGATGAGCGGAGACTTTCGCGACCGCCTGAGTGAATACGGCGATGTGGGCGTGCGCCTTTGCGCGGAGCTAGCCTCGGGGCTTGGCGTGCCGGTGTTTGCCTGCCTTGGCAACCACGACCGCGCGGCGGATCTGCCTGTTCTTGAAGGGGCCGGTATCCGCGTCCTTGTTAACGAAAGCGCCTTTATCGAGCGGGGGCAGG
>JAFGLA010000074.1 GCA_016928295.1 Opitutales bacterium | reverse complement strand
GAGGCTGGGACGGGCCCCTGCCCATCAGCGAAACGCAGCCGGAACTCATCCAGCGTCTTGTCCGCAGGATAAGGTTCCACTTGGGAAGCTTACCGGTGCGTCCAAGTAACTGCAAAATGCTCTAATGCGCTTCTACTTGCCGCAAGGCTTGTCCGGGCATTCGGTAAGCGAATCCTCGCATTTTGGAGACTCTTCGGGGCAGCAAGGCCGCTTGTACATGTCGGGCAAATCGCGCTCCAGCATGACGAGGTCCGTGTTGCAGAAGTCGATGAAGTCCGCCTCCATCGGGTGCCCCTTGAACGGCGCGAAGTAATGCTCATGGCCTTCAAGTTCGGCGTTCGCGTTGCGCCACACTTCCACCCATGCGACTTTGCGCGTCTTGTCGTTCGCGTCCAATGCGCGCAAGAGAACCTTGGTCCACCAGTTGGGTATCTTCTGCTGGTCGTTGCCCGTTTCTGTCAAGGCGGGCACCTTGCCGCGTTCTTCGGCAATGCGCACTATCATTTCAAGACTCGTGACCAGATCCAGAATCTTGCCCTCGATCGGCTTCTCCGGCTTTTCACCCGGGTCAACTTCAGCCCGTGGCTCGCGAACGTCCACGTAGTCGTCCAAGCCGATGATGTCCACGTATTCGTCCCCCGGGTAAGCGTAGAAGTAATCCGCGTAGCCCTTGTCCAAGTCTATGCGACCGCGATCGGGAGAGAAGGCGTAGATCAGGTTATGGACATCCTTTACATCGCGAAGATATTCCACGGTAAAGCGCCAAATGGCGATGAAGTCCTCCTCGCTGCAATTGGTCTTGCCCCACCAGAACCATTCGCCGTTGTGCTCGTGATAGGGGCGAAATACGACGGGAATCGGATCCAGTTCCTTGAAGAACTCGGCGAAACGATCGAGCATCAATTTTAGATATTCGTGGTTTTCGCCACCGGGCAGCATGGTGTGCAGAGCCGGAGTGCGATCGTGAAAGTTCTTTTTGGTTACGGGATTGGATGCATGCCAGCAATATGTGATCACCCCGCCTCGTTCGTATCCCTGACGGGCAAAGTCCAGCATGAGCTCCTTGCTCATCCTCTGCTTGTTCAGTTTGGGGTTCATGTCCTCGGGTTCCAGCGGAGCCAAATCCCAGCCGTACACGGCAGGAAAATCCCCCGTCACGTCCTTGATGTCCGATCGGTTCGGCTCGGCGATCCAGTCGTGCCCGTAGGCAAGCGTGTCGTGATGCCCGAAGAGGACATGATTTTGCCCTACAACATGCAGGTTTTCATATAAGGCCACGGTCTGTTCGCCAGCCTTGGAATCAATTAGCTTTGGCATCTTCTGAGCGGCTTGAGCCGATAGGGGTAATAGAAGTGAAAGGGCGCAAATAGCTGTGCTCGTTCTCATGTGTGCGAAGTGTTGGGGGTTAACAAGGGCATTGTACGGGAGTAAGCGTACAGCACCATTATTCCTCTATGCAAAACTACGCTCCGGGAATGTCAAACAAAGGTGGCAATCCGATTAACGATTTTACGTTTATTTGCAAAGAATCTCAACTTGGAATACGTCCAAGCCTTAGAGTTAAATCAAGGCCGAGCAGTATCGTTCCAATTACGCAAGCTCGATAATTGCAAGAACTTCCACTGCGGCACCAAGGGGCAGTGCAGCAACGCCAACAGCTGCCCTGCTGTGCAAACCCTTGTCTCCGAAAATCTCAAATAAGAGGTCCGACGCCGCATTCATTGTCGGAACGCAGTTGCTCGCATCAGCAAAGGTAGTGTGCACCATGCCCTGCAACTGCACGATTCGGTAAACGTTGTCCAGACTGACGGCAGCCTGTTTGGCAACGGCTAGAATGTTCATTACGCACTGACGAGCGGCTTGCTTTGCCTCTTCGGGAGTGCAGGCTTCGCCTACCGGCCCTTTTGCAAGGAGCTGGCCGTCTTTCATTGGCAACTGGCCCGAGACATACAACATGTTGCCGCTGCGGACGCACGGCTGATAGGAACCGACAGCCTTGGGAGCTGCGGGAAGGTCCAGTCCTAGTTCTTTTATACGTTCTTCGATCATGGCAGGCTCTCCCAATACGGACGTTGAATGCTATCTGATATCACGCAGCAATATGCGCGAGTTTCGGCCCGAATGCTCCAGCTTTGCGCGACGGGCCGGCGGAAGAATGTCCGGCCCGGTTTCGACAAAGCCGCATACCTTGCGGAAAAAGGCAAAGCTCTGCGTCGATAGGGCAAAGACGCTCTTAGCTCCCAGTTTGGCGGCCTCCATAAGGCAGAAGTCCACGAGTTTACGCCCAACCCCCTTGCCTTGGTAGAAAGGCTGCACATACACGGCCTCGATTTCCATAGAAGCGTCCTCCCAGGGGTGCAGGCATACGCAGCCGACTATCGTGAGGTCTATCTCGTAAACGTAGAAATGTGCAATATTTTCAAGAATCTCCTGCCTTGAACGCGGACGCAGGGACTGAGCCTCGACGGCCTGCTGGGTGATGGCGTGGATGTACATCGCGTCGCGCTTTTTTGCCGGACGGATGCGGGCGTAATCGTTGCCGTAAATCATCGAGCCTACGCCTACGTTGTCGAATATCTCCGTAAGCAGCGCGTCGCGGCGGCGACCGTCGATAATGTGCACGCGAGGGGTCCCGCCCTCGATCGTGCGCACCGCGTAGCGAGCCTTGCCGCGGAGGTCTTCATCGAGCGCGTTTTCGCCGTTTTTGAGAGCACCGCGAAGCTCGTCCACGGTCATGTTCAAGACCACGTCTTTCCCGAAAGCCAAGCCTGCGTGCGGAGCCAGATACACCAACTTTGACGCGCCAAGGGCAATGGCAAGTTCGCTCCCGAGATGGTCCGAATTGAGGCGCAGCGACTGCCCGTCGCGACTGAAAGCGATTGGAGAGAGAATGGGAAGAACGTCGCTTGCAAGAAGCTGGCGGATTAACTCCAGGTCCATCTTCTCTATCTTGCCGCGGCAAAGCTGGTCCACCCCGCCGATGATGCCAGCTTCGGTGGCGCGTACAGCGTTTGAAATCGCACAGCGAAGGCCGTTCGCGGTTAGCTGTTCCATTATATCCTGCCCGAGCTTGCCCGCGACTTCGACCGCCAGAGCAAGAGTGGCCTCGTCCGTCGGGCCTTCGCCACGGCGGTCGGTAATGGCGACGCCCCGCGCCTCCCCGGCTTCCTTCAGGGCAAGCCCCACTCCGTAAACGAGCACGACCTTGATGCGCAGATTCCACAAAACGGCAAGGTCCTGGATGACGTTGCTCATGTTGTCGTCGCGCAACACGGCGGCGTCCACGGCGACTACAAATACATGGTCTCGCCACTGGGGGACGTAGCGCAGGATGCCCCGCAGGTCAGCGGGTTTCATTTCATTGTCTGCCATCTCTTGTTTTCTCTGGACCAGAGCCTAGCGCGTGGAACGTAAATATCAAGTCTGGCGCAAGATGCCGCTTCTGTTGACATGAAATAGTCGGTCACGCCGCACGAGTTTTGCTCAAACAATATGCGCCCTTTGACGGACGAACACTTTGCCGTATAGTAACTAGCGTGGATAAGGATGCATCCCCATATTCTTCTGCCCGCCCTGCACTTGAAGACTCCTGGCTGGACTTGATTGAAAAAGCCCGTCAGGGGCTCGGCATAGACCAGTGCTCGCTTTGCACGCGCGCGGGCATAGACAACCGCCAATGGCGCCAGCTCAAGTCGGGGCGCATTGACGAGGATGCCATTGGCAGCGTGGCCAAGGCTCTAGGGCTTGGCATACGCGGAACCCTCATGCTTGCCCGGGATCAATACGCACCCCCAAGCGTTTCGGTGGATGGATTGCTGCAACTGGTCATGCCCTTCCCAATGCTCGGTTCGCCCGACGGGACTGTGAACGCGTATCTTATTTATGATAAAGATAGTTCCGACGCGCTTGTTTTTGATGGCGGAACGGAAGCCGAGCCGTTCTTCGCAGCAATCGAAAAACTGAAGCTTAACGTTCGGGCAGTGTTCATTACCCACACTCACCGCGACCATATCGGCGCCCTTCCATCCCTTCACAGTTCGTTCCCGGACGCGCCAGTTTACGCCCATCATTCCGAGTTGCTGAGCGACTGCATGAAGCCTGTCGAGGACGGCGAGACGTTGTCCATCGGTGCTTTCACAGTAGAGGCGCGGCATACGCCCGGGCATTCGACTGGGAGCATGTGCTATGTTGTCGAGGGGCTTGAGCGTCCCGTCGCGATAGTCGGAGATGCCTTGTTCGCGGGTTCAGCGGGGCGTTCGGGCGCGTATTGGAAGACCGCGATCGAGACGCTGAAGAACAGAATCCTTTCACTTCCGGAGGGCACCTTGATATGCCCGGGGCACGGCCCGACAAGCACCGTGGAATACGAAAGGCGCAACAATCCCCTCTTCCCGCATCTGAGCTAGGAGAACTTAGAGCAAAAAAACGCCGGGCGTTTCCACCCGGTGTTTTGAAATGCCTACCGTTCCCAAGTATCCCTCATGGGGATAGCAGCAAGAAGCCAACGTGATAGGCGTCGCCCATTCGGAAGCCTCTTGTGGCGCAGGTCAAGAGACTACGCCCCCTGCTGGGGCAGGCTCACCGCTATGTGCAGATCCTTCAACTGGCGCGGCGTGGCCTCGCTCGGGCTGTTCGCCATAAGATCCTGCCCTTTCTGAGTCTTCGGGAAGGCGACGACATCGCGAATGCCGTTGCGCCCCGTCAGGATGGCCGCGAGACGCTCCACGCCGAAGGCAATGCCACCGTGCGGAGGCGCGCCGTAGCTGAACGCCTTGAGCATGTAGCCGAAACGGCTCTCGACGACATCCGCAGGAATCTTCAACACGTCCTCGAACACCTTCTTCTGAAGGTCCGGCTGGTGAATACGGATACTGCCCCCGCCCACTTCCCAACCGTTGAGCACGCAGTCGTAATGCTGGCCACGCACGGCGTGCGGGTTTGAGTCCAGTAAATGGGCGTCCTCCGGCACCGGAGCGGTGAAAGGATGGTGAGTGGCAACAAAGCGGCCCTGTTCCTCGTCGTATGTCATGAGCGGGAACTCGATAACCCACAGGAAGTTGTATTTATCCTTGGGAATGTCCAAACGGCCACGCTCAACGAGCAGCTTTGCGCTGTCGGTGCGGACTCGGCCCAGAATCGAGCAGGCCCTCTCCCACTTCTCGGCGGCGAAGAACACCATGTCTCCGTCCTCGATGTTGAGCTTGCTCGCTAGCGCCGCCTTTTCCTCTTCGGAAAGGAACTTGAGAATCGGGCTCTTCCACTCCGTGCCGTTCACGCGGATGAAGGCAAGGCCCTTGGCCCCGAGGCTCTTTGCAGCCTCTTCGAGCGTCTTCATCTCACCCTGAGTCGCGTCGCCAAGCCCCTTGGCGTTCATGGCCTTGACCACGCCGCCGTTGGCAATGATGCCCGCGAACACCTTGAAGGCCGAGTTGCGGAACTCCTCTGTAAAATCGACAATCTCCAGATCGTAGCGGGTGTCTGGCTTGTCCACGCCGTAGCGATTCATCGCGTCCTGGAACTGCATACGCGGGAAAGGCGTCTGGATGTCCACGCCGAGGGCGTCCTTCCAGATGCGCTTCATCATGCCTTCGACAATGGCGTACATGTCCTCGCGATCGATGAAGCTGGCCTCGATATCGATCTGGCTGAACTCCGGCTGACGGTCGGCGCGCAGATCCTCATCGCGGAAGCAGCGGGCAATCTGGTAGTAGCGTTCCATGCCGGCCACCATCAGCATCTGCTTGTACTGCTGCGGACTCTGGGACAGGGCGTAGAACTGGCCCGGGTTCACACGGCTGGGCACGAGAAACTCGCGCGCGCCTTCGGGCGTGCTCTTGAAAAGATAAGGGGTCTCGATTTCGAGAAAACCCAGCTCGTTAAGGTGTGCCCTTGCCGCGTTCACGGCGACGGAGCGCGTCTTCATGAAGCCGTACATCGAAGGGCGGCGCAGGTCCAGATAGCGGTACTGGAGGCGCAGGTCTTCGTTCACCTTCTCGGTCTTGCCGTCTTCCATCGGGAAGGGCGGAGTCTGGGCAATGTTCTCGACGACGATATCCGCCGCCTCGACCTCGACTTCGCCCGTGCCCATGCCGGTGTTGACATTTGCAGCGTCGCGGGCCTTTACAGTGCCCTTCACCTGAATGACGCTCTCGGGCTTGAGCTTGGCAAGCAGCTCGTTATAGCCGACGTAATCGGGGTGCAGCAAAACCTGTGTTTTGCCCTCGCGGTCGCGAAGGTCGATGAATGAAATGCCGCCGTGGTCGCGGATTACGTCTATCCAGCCGATTAGTGTTACGGAGGAGCCGACGTCTGCGATGCGGAGCTGGCCGCAAGTATGTGTGCGCTTCATGGGTCGCTAGTAGGGAAAATGGTTAAACCTCGCAAGTTTGGACAAACGGGCCTTCGGAGCAAACATATTTCAACCCGAAGCGTCCCGCGCCCAAGGCGATCGCATTCGTATGAAGAGCGTATCCTGGGCGTACCACAATTCCATGCACATCTGTGCGAAAAAAAGGTTGCGGGAAGTGTTCATGCATGCTTTTGTCGTCGGCTCTGGAATACGCCACCCTAGCTCAGTTGGTAGAGCGGCTCATTCGTAATGAGCAGGTCGTCGGTTCGAGCCCGATGGGTGGCTCCAGTTTTCTATCTCGCAAGTAGAGAGCCTGCAACAGGTCGTGTTGCCAAGGTGCAAGCACCGCATACGGCCAATTTTGGCAGCCGTGGAAAGTGTTCGACGCCATTGGGTTCAGTCGGACACAGAGTCCATCAGCCTACCAAGACCCGACGCATGCCCTTTTGTTCAAAAGGCATCGCTCTTGCTGAAAAGGATGCTGCATCAAGCACACGAAACGCTGCATTTATCCTACGGAGCAATGAGCGAATGATGAGTCCTGACATAATGAAGCACTATGCGGGGCGTCTCACTTCGCGACGGCTCTTGCCCTGCGAATACCCCACACTATCAAGGCCAGCACAAGGTAGAATGGTAGCGACAGAATGCTGCCTTTCTGCACATGGAAGCCAAGGTATGAAGACTTGCCAGAGTCAAACTCCAGCGCGAAGGGGAAAATTACATCCGCAAGCGCGGCAGCAAGCCCGTCCCTGTCCTTGGGCAGCTCTTCTTCATAACGGTCGAGCAAATTGAAGTCCCTGTCAAAGGCTATGCATTCCACAAAGCCTTCTCCGCTCGCCGTTGCCATGTAATTAAGCATATCGCCACGAATCATAAGGTCATCTTCGCTGGGCTTGTATGATCCAAGAGGCAGACGGACTGGATGATACTCCTTGCCGACGAGCAGCCACACCCCACCCTTTTCATCTAGGAAGAGCAGGCGAATCCTGCCGTTGCTTTGTTCTTGAACGCTCATGAATGCTACATTTATTGCCGCAAATGCGTCCCTGTCCGCATCGCTCATGGAATCAGCCACCCGTTCAATTCGCGCTTCTTCGGCAAAGAGCCTTATACGAAACAGCTTGCCCTCCGAGTCCAGTGCGTAAACGCCCTCGTCGTAAGCCTTGCGCGTGGATGGATTGCTGGCGACAAGGCTGGCTGGAAATACGAACCCCGCTTCATTTAGAGCGTCGGTAAACAGCGCGCTCTTGCCCTTGTCTAGACTGTTGCCCTTGGCTTTGATAAACTCCGCAGACTTGCCAAGGCGCAGGAAGTCATCGGGTTCCTCCAGTTCCACCCTGCCCGTTCCGTTGTCAAACAAGGGACGTAAATTGACGATGGAGCTGTCAATTTCCTCCGGCTTCAGGCGCAGGAACGAACGCTCGTGCCTTAGGCGACTGAGGTCTATGTTAACCCCTTTTATCTCCGTGGGCATTCGCCCTTCCTGCACAAGCTGGCTCGCGTTGAAGAGCGGTAGCAATGCTTCGGCTTGCGCGCGGTCCAGTTCTTCGCCTTTGGTACTCTCGTAAATCAGTCCGTCTTCGCCGACGCGGGACACGACAAAGTCGTCACTTATGCAGCTGTAATTGATAAAAGGCGACCGGTGGCTTTCAGAGAAAAGCATCCACCATGCTTCCGGCCCGTAGTGGGCAAAGAGCACAAGTGCCGTGAGGGCCAGCGTAATCAATGCGGTAAACCGTATGCTTTTCATTGGAGTTATATCCCTTTTCGGAATCGCTGGCTAGAAAGCAGCGGGATGAAAAATGTCAGCGCAGTCCATGCAATCAACACGGGCAAAATGCGTTCGTAAGCGGAGTAAAGTATTTCCTGAAAGAACAGGCGCAACGAGGCGGCGGCTATGATTGCCAGAACGATTCGCGCAAACCAGCGCCCTTCGAGCAGCAGTGCGGCTGTAAACATGTACGCAGCGATTCCGGCCAGTATCCAAGGAGTGCTCGTTGTGAGCATTCCCCCGATAAACTCCGGCGGAAAATATGCCACGGCAACAGCGTACATCGGCAACAGGGCGGGAATGAACAGCAGGGCCATGAGCAGAAGCCCAACGCCCAGATGTGCGGCCACGACTCGATCCTCTCCCATCGGCAGATGCAGCGAGAGGCGCATCCGTCTATTGAGCAGCTCCGGCAGAAACTGCGCGACGGCGAGCAATATGCCAGTCAGAAGCGGCAGCTTCTCGTAGTAGGCGTAAAAAGTGTAGCCTTTGAAAATCCAGCTATTCCAGATTAGAAGCGGGTCGTGGTGAACGTACACGTAGCGCAGGCGCAAAATCGCGTAAATTGCGTAGCCAAGATTCACCGCCAGAAGCAGCGCCCAGACAAGGCGCGTCTTAATCCATTCCTTGTAGAAGATCGAACGGGTCATGTTGTTGCGTCTCTAGTATTTGCCAGTCAGGGCGATGAAAATGTCCTCAAGCGTCATCTTTTCCTCCTTGATGTCGGAGGCTGCGATGCCCAGTTGGGCGAGCTTGCTCGCGACTTCATCGGGATTCACAAAACCGTGCATCAGGTGGCGGGACGGGTGCTGTTCAACGCGCAGGTAATCGGGCGCTTCACCAAGATGCGCCTTGAACTCCGGGGCGGTGAAGCTGTAACGGCGATAATCCTGTGAAAGGCGCTCTGTCTGCGTGTCAACGAGAACGCGCCCCTTGTCGTAGATTATGCAGTCGTCGATGAGTCCTTCGAGATCCTGAATAATGTGCGAGGTGAGCAATATGCTGCGCTTGCCGTCCGCGGCGTAATCTCGAATGACGTCGATAAACAGGCGCCTGTAACCCGGGTCCAGCCCCATGGAGTAATCGTCGAACACGATGAGGTCAGGCTTTTGCGCCAAGATCAAACCGAGGGCGACCTGTGAACGCTGCCCGCATGACATCGTCGATATTTTCTGCTTTTTGCCAATGTCGAGTCGCGAAATGAGGTGGTAGTAAATGGATGCGTCCCATTTCGGATAGAATGCCGAGTAAAAGCGTTCAATCTGCTCCACGTTGAAAAAGCCGTACTGCACGTGCCCTTCGATTAGATAACCAATGCGCGCCTTGGTCGCCGGGCTTAGGCTGTGCGAATCCTCGCCGAGCAGCTTGCAAGTGCCGGATTCGGGAACGAGGAATGAATTGAGTATGTTGATCGTGGTCGTTTTACCTGCGCCGTTGCGCCCGAGCAGTCCGCAGATGCGACCGGGCTTGAGGCTCCACGATACTCCCCGCAGAGCGGGTTTTCGCCCGTAGCGGTGGCAAAGGTCACGACATTCTATTGCAAAATCCATTATCTTGTTAGTCAAAGGCTTATGATTACAATTAGCGCGGGGACGAGTATGCCCGCCAGAGTCAGCAGCCCGCCTTTTCGCGTGATACCGTTCTTCCCGGGCAGTATGAGAAGTCCCGTCACAGAGATTATCAACAAGGACAGACAGAACAGGTCGGCAAACCATGTCCACGCACGGGTTGGGTTGCGGTGCAGGCGGTTGAATAGATGGAACACGGGTCTGCGCTCCAGCGCCTCGATTTGCGCCGTACCGCTGTCCCGCTCTACAACTGCGGTTCCTCCGTCGAAGAATATCTTCAGCTCTCCGTCTTTGGGCGAAAAGTGCTGACGATAGGCTTTGTCTATGCCCATTTCGTCGAGCAGTTCCTTTGCTGCGTCCTTGCTGACTCGCCCCTCCGGGAAGGGCGTCGACAGGGTCAGTGTTTCGCTGCGAACAATGTAGTCGGGGTTCCAGTCCCGGGCATGGTTCATGGCGAGGCCGGACAGGGCGTAAACCACCGACATTCCGAAGAAAAAGTAGCCCAGATCGCGATGAAGCGATCTGGACGTTCTGCGCCAGTTGAATTTCATCCTACTGAGCGTTAACAACTTCCCAGTCAGTGGCATCAAACCATATCGTGGAAATATAGTCTTTGCCGCTGTCCTTCAAGGTATTGCGAAACTCTTCGATGCGGGCGCGGAGCTTCGCCTCGTCTGCCTTGTCAGGGCAGTTGTGACAGCTCTCGCCCTCCTCGGCGTGCTCGTGCTCTTCGGCCTGTATCTGCGCCTCCCATGCGTCGATGTCTTTGGCATACATGCGGGATTCGCGCACCTTGCCCTTGATTCGGAGCGTCTGCCCTGCCAGGTCCTGCGTGAATGACTTGCAGTCGTCAACACAAGCAACACGCAAAGTGCCCTCGTATTCGCCACCACTGTCTCGTATAAAGCCCTTGCGTCCGCCGTGCTTGCAAGCTGCGATGATGAAACCGTCGAGGACCACTTCTTCGTTCAGCATCTCTGCTCCGTGTTCGAGTACTTCCTGAACTCCAACATTTCCGCTTTCGCAAGGAGCAAACGGTTCGGCACTTAGCGCATGAGTCGCCATTGATGACAACATCAGCGCTAAGAGCGCGATTTTTTGAAATCCGTGTTTCATATATTTGTTATTCATTTCGTGTCTATTTCTTGATTGCCAAATTATGAGACTGGGTGTCAATCTCGGAAGCGATGCTTTTGGAAATAATAACTAGAGGCGGCCCCACCGTCTGGCCGCTGATCGCATTGTCCGTGCTTGCACTGGGAATAATGCTTGATCGCGCATTTTTCCGAATCAAAGGCTCGGCCAATCAGGCACGCCTGCTTGCGGATATTCGTTCCGCGCGGCTTGATGGAGACAACGCGGAGCTGATGCTGTCCAAGGAGAAAAGGCCCCTTCCGAGGCTTGCTTACACGTATTTGCGCAGCAGGCGGGAGAAGCCCGAGTTGAGTCAGGACATCGTGAAGCGAGAAGCGGAGAGAATGCTCGCAGACTGGAACAGCAACGTTCGTTTTCTCGGGCTTGTTTCGTCAGTGGCACCGCTGATAGGTCTTGCCGGAACCGTGCTTGGCCTTGTCGAGGCGTTCAGGCAAATCGAGATTGCCGGTGGGCAGGTAAACCCTTCCGATTTGGCTGGCGGCATATGGGCGGCGCTTCTGTCCACGGTCGCGGGCATGATGGTGGCCATCCCCTGCACTCTTGCGCACCACTTTTTCCAGTCCGGCACAGAGAGGCTGGCCCGCTCGATGAAGTTCATGATTAGCGAGCTTGACGAGCTGATGCGCAGCGAGGTGGGACAGGAGTTCAGCCACCACGAGAGCGGAGCCAAGGCAAAAGCCCCGATCATGAAGGAGGCGTAAAAAAAGACATGCAACTGGACATCGAAACGCCGGATTTCAAAAGCTCGGGAGCCGATCTCACGCCGTTAATCGACGTAATTTTTCAGCTTCTGGTGTTTTTCATGCTCACATCCAGCTTCCTCATCCCCCATCTGGAACTGGTCCTGCCAAGCACCAATAGCGAGGCCGACAAGGACGAGCGACCGCAGTTGGTGCTAAGCATCGACAACAGCGGCTCCATGTTCATAAACGGCCAGCCCGTCAGCAAGGAGGGGCTGGAAGCTGCCATTCGGAGCGCGGCGGCTGATTCGGGCAGCGAAATACTGTTCCTCCATGCAGACAAATCCGTCACCTACGAACGCATCATTGAGGCCATCAGCAGCGGCAAGAATGCCGGCATGAAGGCCATAGAACTTTTGCACGAGAAATGACCCCGCGCATCGACTATCCGTTCCGGCTGACGCTTTTCATGTTCGTCGGCGCCTCTGCGGCGCTGCACGGGATCGCGTTCTCTCTTGCCGGAAACGGCACCGATACCACGGAGTATTCGGTCTCCATAAATGAAGGCGTCAACAGCATACCAGTCAGCTTGCGAAGCTTCAGCCATCCGACTCCGCCCAAGCAGCAGGAGGAAGTGAAAGAGCGAGTTGAATCGGCTGCCGCGCCAAGCCCAAATGTCATAAGCAGCACAAGTCAGGACAGCCCCCTTTCCGCGCCCCCTCCGATAGAGCCGCCCGATGAGGTGGAGTTTTTTCCGCTTGAACAAATAGCGACAGCAAAACAGGAGCCAAAGTCCGTTGAACAGCCGCATGAAAAGGAGCCGCTCCAGCTGGAGCCAAGTGCCGAATCAGCTCAACAAGAGCAGGCGGAAAGCTCGCCATCATTGGCACAGCAGCAGAACACCGGTGCCGATGTCAACAAACCTCGCGCCACAGTCTGCCCTCCGCCGCCCTATCCGCCCGAAGCTCTCCGCGAAGGCAGGGAGGGCATCGTACGCCTGTCCGTAATTGTCAGCAAAGACGGAAGAGCGCGCAACATACGCCTCATTCAGTCCTCTGGGCACAGGGACATGGACCGCTCGGCAATCCGGACCGTCCGCCGAAAATGGCGTTTTTCAAGCAATGACACTACCGTGCAGACAGAACCCGCTCCTATAAGCGTCGAAGTGAAGTTTCGCATAAACGGCTGAGCAAGCCGAAGAATGACAGAGGCTATTCGTTGGCAGGCAAGAGCTTGAGTTAAAGCCAAGGCCCTACGCCAAGGCGCCACCTCCAGACGGATTACGGCAAAAACAACGCCTGCGCGCATTTTGAGATTGAGTGTCATTCGCTTTCAAGTATGCATTGAGACACAATCTCACTGCTTGTCTGCGTAGCTCCCCCATTTCCCATACTACCAAACCATGAATCAGTTCAGTAAAGAAACAGCTCCCCGCTTGAAGAAGGCGGCTTTGCTTCTCGCAATTGCGGCAGCGTCAGCAGGCTCCGCATTTGCCGAGGATAATGGCGCGGCCACTGCCGCGCCGGAAGCAGGAGCGGACGTAAACATTGTCGTCACCGGCACGGCGCTCAAATCCATAGAGGAGATTGGCGCGACAACAGTCGCCGGAAGCAGCGTGCAGTCGCTATCTTCCTCGAAGGGAGATATAAACGAGATCGCACGCACGATGACGAACGTCCAGTTCGACAGCGGCGAAGGCGCAATGACGGAGGATTCCATCAAGAATCTTCGCCCCGCGCAGATAAGCATTTCCGGAGGGCGAACCTACGACAACAGCTTCACCATCGAAGGGCTTTCCACGAACAGCGTTGTCAACACCACCCAAGATAATCCGAATCACTACATAGAAATAATTGCCCATCCGCAAACGACCTTTCTAAACCCTTCAATCGTGAAGTCGGTCACTGTGTACGACAGTAATGTGTCCGCACGCTTAGGAGGCTTCACCGGAGGTGTCGTCGAAGCGGAAATCATAGATCCTCTGCCCGAGTATCACGGAGAGATCGCATACGGATACACGTCTGACGCATGGGCTGAAGAGCTCGTGGACGACGAGGACAAGAGCGATGTGATGCCAGAAAAAACACGCTTTACCAGGCGCGAGTACAACATCATGGGCATGTCCCCCATTGGTAAAGTCGGAGGAGACACTGCACTATTAGTTTCCTACACGCGTGAAGAAGCGACTATCGAAAATACGCAACGCATGGCTACATACGGCATAAATCCACGCCGTTCTGAATCACTGAAGGAATCCTTTGCGAGCAAACTCAAGCATGACTTCGACCCTAACACGATTCTTAAATTCACAAGCATTTACACCAAGTATGAAGAGCAATACTACACTCAGAGTGACCGCATACAACATAATGACGGATGGCTCAACAAACTAGAATTCACCAAGGACTGGGATAGCTTCTCTTTGAAAGCCTACGCTGGCTACCAGTTCAACGACATGACTCGCGAAGACGATACGAATTATTATAATTATATTAACTTTGGGACCGAATCAACCGACTGGGTTGCTGAAGACTGGAGCTCAGCAGGCAAAGGAGGCTGGGGAGATAGAGAACAAACCCAGACAGACATCCCACTTGGTTTTATTGCTGAATGGCGTGTTTTCGAAAACTCGCGTTTGAGCTTTGGCGCGGATTACAACTTCACCCAAGTTGACAGTAAACGCCCAGTTGCAACATCCAGCTATCGTCAGGCGAGTTCAAAGGGAGTGACACTCAATCCGCAAATCATCTCTGCTGATGGCTCTGACGACCCAACAGTAATCAATGGCGAACAGGCATTAAATCACATGATTTATTACCCCGCCTACGACATCACCGTTAAGCTAAACAAAGCCGACGCGTGGGCTGAATGGACACAAGAAGGAACTTTGGCCGGAATGAAATGGAGCTATCGCGCTGGTCTTCGCTACGACAGCAACGACTTCCTCAAAAATAATGATTTGGCGCCGCGTTTCACTGCCCAGATACACCCTCTGGAATGGCTCAGCATATTTGCAGGTTACAACCGCTATTACGCACACGACTTCGTCGACTACAAGCTTCGTGAAGCTTGGCCAGATACCTACATCTACCGCCGCAACGGCACGCTTAATGCCGACGGCCAGCTGGTTTACTCATCTTCAGACTGGTATCTTTACATGCATTCAAAAAGCGCCAGCTACTCACAGGCTGATGTAAAAACTCCATATGCAGATGAAGCAACAGCAGGAATCCAGATGACAGGAAAATGGGGCACCGTATCTGTCAAATACATGGACAAGCGCACACGTGACGAATTCGCCTTATCTCAAGGTATCCTAGAAGAATACATTCCCGAGGACGATCCAACATCAACCTCATATCACCGCACATACGTCATAACAAACGACGGCTTCACCAACTATGAATCCTGGACCCTTAGCTGGGAAAAGCAGTATGGCCGCCACCGCTTTGAAATCAACAGCACCTTCTCCGACACAGAAACAAGCAACAACACATACTTCGACGACTACGACGAAGAATACTATCGGGAAGAAGTGTATTACAACGGCAACGTCGTCACACGAAAAGACATCGCCCTTGTCCGCGAGAACTACGCCACCCCCACATACGTCAACTTCATATGGGACTCCCGCTGGTTCTCCAACCGTCTGTTCCTGACACTTAACGGACGCTGGAACGAGTCCTACGAATACACGGACTACACTGGCTCCATCACCGTGGACGGCACAAAATACAACCTGTACGAGGACGTGGATAAGCCGCAGAACTTCGTCACAAACCTGAACGTCAACTGGATCGCATGGCAGAGCGACTACGGACAACTCGCCATCAACACCAAGATTGAAAACCTTTTCAACCGCCTCCCGAATACGGAAGCGACAAAATCCAACCCCTATCAGGAAGGAAGAACGGTCTGGTTAGGAATTAAATACTCATACTAGTTTAGCTGTTTGGTCATCACATACGTAAGAGAGGCCCCCACTTCGTCCAGCCGACGAATGGGGGCTTTTCATTTCAACACGATTAACACGTCAAGCAACACGGACCTTGGATTAGCGCAAAACCTCGCGCTCAATGTGAGCAAAGCTCGTTTACGCACGACATGAACAAGCAAGCGGAACATGCTCAGGTATTGCACAAAGCACAAAAATGGCATATATGAATTATCAACAAGAGGAAACATACCCCACGCAAGACCACCCTATTGACAATCCACCACTCAAGCTCCGCGTAACACCATGCTCAAGGAAACCAATTACCGCGGCTGGAAAGCCCTTGAAATATCGACCGATCAGGCTGAACTTATCATCCCGACAGGCATCGGCCCCCGTGTAATATCCTGCCGCCTGAAAGATGGTGAAAACCTCTTCACCGGCATTGAAGAGCATATGGGCGGCAGCGGCGAAAAAGAGTTCACCGTTCGCGGCGGGCACCGCCTCTGGCACGCGCCGGAACATCCCGAGCGCACCTACGGGCCGGATAACGCACCGGTGGAAGTCACGCTCCTTGACAGCGGACGCGGCGTAGTGCTCACGCAGGATGTCGAACCCACGACAGGCATACAAAAGCAAATGGCTGTTGAGGTGATAAACTCCACGAGCTTCAAAGTCAGCCACCGCCTTACCAACCTCAACCTCTGGGCAGTGGAGCTTGCGCCGTGGGCACTCTCCATGATGCGCAACGACGGGTACGCAGTAGTCCCCTACCCGCCGAAAAAGTCCCACAGCGAAAGCCTGTTGCCCAACATGGCCATAGTGCCGTGGACATACACCGACCTAAGCCTGCCAATCTGGAAGCTCCGAAGCGACTATCTTGGAATAGACGTCAGCAAGGCGGACCGCTCGCAAAAAATAGGCATCACTTTCTTTCCGGGCTGGTCCGCCTACTGGACTCCGCAGGGCACCTTCGTAAAATACTATCAGGTAGTCCCGGGCGCGAAGTATCCCGACCTTGGAAGCTGCTTCGAGGCCTACACTTGTGACTGGATGATAGAGCTAGAAAGCCTTGCCCCGCTTGCGAAACTCGCCCCACAGGGCGGCTTTGCAGAGCACGTCGAATACTGGGGCCTAATCAAGGGCCTGCCAAAGCCGGACAGCGA
The DNA here is from genome assembly GCA_016928295.1 of Opitutales bacterium. Classification (GTDB taxonomy): domain Bacteria; phylum Verrucomicrobiota; class Verrucomicrobiia; order Opitutales; family Oceanipulchritudinaceae; genus Verruco-01. The sequence goes on along the minus strand of JAFGLA010000074.1, from coordinate 319 downwards.
CGCGGTCTTTCACGACAAGTTCCGCCCGGTGATCGAGAACTGGCTTTCCTGCACGCGCATTTAACGCAGCCTGCCAGCGCAGCAACAAACGGAGCACCCGTAGCAGTGTTTGCTTTATGAAAGCAACTGTTACTGGTTAAATGTGCGCATGGCCAGATTGAAGACAGTGTTCATGGGTTCGGATGCTATTGTGCTTCCCTTGTTGGACAGCATCATAAAAGACCATGCCCAAACGCTGGAACTAGTCGGCGTGTTTGCCCAGCCGGACCGCAGACAGGGCCGCGGCATGAAGCTGCACAAAAACGTTGTCAAGGAATGG
>JAFGLA010000073.1 GCA_016928295.1 Opitutales bacterium | reverse complement strand
CGTCTTTCCGGCTAAAAAACAGCCCATTCGGCTCGGGGAATCTCGATTCACCTCGCCTCATGTTCTGATTTTTATCTCGGAAATTCATCCCGCCCCCTCGGTCCGTCTATTTGCAAACGCTCCCTAGGCGAGTTGTTCGGAGCCGCTGAACACCTGTTCCACCTTTAGGAGCGTCGCCGCGATTCCGGGCAGGCGGCTCGGGTTCCACGACTTCATTTCGTCGAACAGTGCGCCTTCTGTTTGATACTCGATGCTTCCCTTAATCTGGAAGGACTTGCCGGCGTTGCTTATGAAAAGTAGCGTTCCGCGGCTGCCGGATTTGATGTTCTCGCGCGTCTTGCCGAAGTAATTGTCCGCAATGACAAAGGAATCGTTCCCGTGCTGGCGAACGCAGGTTACGTAAACGGCGTTGGGAATACCGGCTTTGTCAACGGTGGTGAAAACGGTCGGGCCTTTGCGCTCTTCCCAAGCGGTTAGTACGGATTCGGGGATGCTGCTCATGGTGTCGTATTTGAGTGTTATGGGGTGGAGTGGGGGATTGGTCTGCGTTATACGCGTTAATCTTGACCGAGAATCAATTACTTTGTTCAGGCAGGAATGGCGAGATTTTGCTCCAAAGCTCTTGAATCGCCCGGGCGGCGGGGCTTGCGCGCATTGAAATCACTGGCAGGCCCTGTTTCTGCGCCTCTGTAACCGAATTGTCGTAAGGGATTCGCCCGACGATTGTCGCGCCTAGCTCCGTGGCGCGCGCTTCGATGCTCGCTGTGGCGTCCATATTGAGGTCGAACTTGTTTACGCAGACCCAGGTGGGGATTTTGAAGTGCTTGGCAAGCTCCAGCACCCGCTCAAGATCGTGCGCGCCCGACGGGGTGGGTTCAGTAACGACAAGTATCTGCTTGGTTCCCGTAAGGCTGGCTATTACCGGACAGCCGATGCCCGGAGGTCCGTCAAGGAGCATGAAGGTTCTGCCGCATTCGCGGGCGAGCATCCTGGCTTTGTCGCGAATAAGGGTGGTAAGTTTGCCGGAATTGCCAAGGCCGGGCTGCAACCTCGCGTGCACGAGCGGCCCCTGCATTGTGTCCGAAACATACCATTCCCCGCCTACAACTGGCACCATGTCTATTGCGCTATGGGGGCAGAACTGGGCGCACACGGCGCAGCCTTCGCAAGAGGTGGGGCTGACGCGGTGCGTGTGTTCCACCTTGGCGTTGGCCGGTCCGTCGCTGAGTATGGCGCCGAACCTGCACAGCTCCATGCACATGCCGCAGTTGTCGCAGAGGTCCGCGTTCACTCTTGCCTGCATACTGCCCAGGTAAGGCTCCTTCTTGCGCAGGCTGGGGCTAAGGAGCAGTTCGAGGTTCGATGCGTCAACGTCGCAGTCCACCAGCACGGCGTCCTTTGCAAGAGTGGCGAGCGACGCGGTGATGGAGGTCTTTCCCGTTCCGCCCTTTCCGCTAAGGACGAGAAGCTCGAATGTGTTAAAGTTTTCGTTCATTTCATGCGGGGAGACTTTGCTCCCACATTGTTGTTATGCCTTGCAGCTCTTTGCGGTATGCGCGTCCAATGCTTGTTCGAGGTGTTGCATCTCGCTTTCCGATATGAGCTTGTGATGCTCGAACTCGCGTCCGAGTCTCCTTATAAGCTGCGTGAATAGAGGGCCTATCCCTTCCACGGCCTCGACTGCCAGCCTTCCTTGGGAATATGCCTTGGCTATTGCCACCTCGTCGGGTATTTCCGCGAGGACTGGCGCATTGAAGCTGGCGCAGAGTTCGCGGGCCTGTTCCACGCCCTTTTGCGCCCTGTTGATTACTACCGCGCTCTTTATTCCTATTGTCCGAGCCACTTCGAGTGCTAGCTTCAGGTCGTGCAGGCCGAAGGGTGTAGGCTCTGTCACTAGGAGCAGGTAGTCGCAGTCCTTGACCGTTTCGATCATCGGGCAGGATGTGCCCGGAGCAGCGTCGAAGAGCATCCAGTCCGCCTCGGGCGTTTTGTGCATTGTCTCGCGTATGACGGGCGTGGATATGGCAACGCCTATGTCCAGAGTGCCGGACGCGAACAGGACTTCGCCCGCGCTTCCGGTGCTGACAATGCCCATTCGCTGTGTTTTTTCGCTGATTGCCTTTGTGGGACAGACGCGCGCGCAACCGCCGCAACTGTGGCAAAGCTCGTCATATACAATGGTCTTTTCCGGCAGGCACACTATGGCGGCGAACTGGCACATGTCCGCGCAGGCTCCGCAGTTTACGCACAAATCGTGGTCCACCTGAGGCACAAGGCGCGTTGCGTCCTGCACTTGAGCTATGGACGGGTGCAGGAACAGGTGTCCGTTGGGGGCCTCGACATCGCAGTCCGCGTAGGCGACGGATTGGCCGCAGGCGGCGAGGCTTACTGCAAGATTTGTGGCAACGGTGGTCTTTCCCGTGCCGCCTTTTCCGCTGGCAATGGCTAGCTTGATTCGCATGTGCTGGTTTCGGTCTAGCTCAGTTCCTGCATGTTGCCGGAGCGAAACTCTTCGAGGGCATCCTCAACGCGCGTGCTGTTTGTCGAGAATACGCGGATTTTTGCGGCTTTGAGGACGTTCATAGCCTTCGGGCCGACCTGGCCGGTAACGACCGCGCTTACGTCCTGTCTGGCAAGAGCTTGTGCAGTCTGCATCCCCGCCCCGTGGGAGGCTTCCGTGCTGGTGGAGTTGTCAAATACGCTCTCTTCGCCGCTTTCCGTTTCCACGATTTTGAAGAAAAGCGCACGCCCGAAGCGGCTGTCGATTGTAGAGCTGCTTTCGCGTCCTGTTATGCTGATTGCGATTTTCATTAGCAGTGCTCGTGACCGTGTTCGTGGTCGTGCTTGCAGGGGGCGAGGCCGTTTGCGAGCGCGTTGCCCGCGAATGCGGCGAGCAGGGCTTCTGGCGCTTCGCCTACGCTTCCCGCGTGGATGGAGATGCCGTTCTCCGCGAAAAGGTCCAGCGCGCGGCGGCCCATGCCACCGGCTATGACGGCGTTGACGCCAAGCTCGCGCAGCCAGCTCGGGAATACTCCCGGCTCGTGCGGCGGGGGCGTGGCAAGCGAATGCGGGGGGAATTGCTGCGTCTTCGCGTCAAAGTCCGCGATTGCGAACTGCTCGCAGTGACCGAAGTGCTCGCAGAGCGTTCCGCCGGTAAGTGGTATTGCTACTTTCATCTGTTAAAGGTCATTTACGCGGCAAGAGATTTGTCCCTCTGCTCGCGTCATTACGTGAATAATGAGCTTATGCCCGTTAGCGGATTTCACAAGTAGTTTTTTGCGCAGCAGAAGAACCGTCCTGTGCAAGTTAGTAACTTTACATGCGCGCGCGTAGTTTTTTAACGCTGGCCTTGGGTGAGCACAAAAAACGCGGGGTGGAAAAACCAACCCGCGTTTAGTCAAATCTGGTGGAGACGAACGGGATCGAACCGTCGACCTCCTGAATGCCATTCAGGCGCTCTTCCAACTGAGCTACGTCCCCTTAGGAAGTCATGCATCAAATAGCAAGTTTGACCAAGGTCAACCTCTAAACGAATAAAAAATGAGGAAACTCGCGTGTTTATGCAGTTTCCGATTGGCTTTCAACTTGCGTGCCGGAGCTTCGGGTACCTTTCCACGCTTCTCTTGCGAGTCCGCCCAGAACTAGACTGGTGCCGAGCCAGAGCAGCGGCTCCAAAGCGTTTACGTATCTTGCTATTACTACGCCCAGCGAGGCGTTGAAGAGCAGATTGCCGAAAAATGGCAGCAGTAGAACCAGCGCAAGCCTGCTCCCGCGCACCGCACTGAACGCGTAGGCTAGAAGCGCGGCCCCGACAAGGAGCGCGTAAGCTGGCTTGTAAAGGGGGAGGATGGCGTTGTAGGCGCGTTGTAGAGGCCCGACGGGCTTCTGCTCTATTTGCAGCTCAGTATGCACCCATCCGGCGATTATCTCGTTGATGTAGGCCCAGTCTTTCTCGGGATATACTTCAAAGTTGTATTTGGGCAGGCCGTAGGGCTGGAAATTCGAGTCCTGCATCATGAACAGGCCCCAGTTGGCGGCTCTTGTCGTGCGAGCGGCCATCTGGATGCAGCCAAGCTCTGCCGTTCCCATGCGGGCGAACTGCCCCATGCGTTCGTCCATGCGTCTGCCGTTGCCCCAGGCGTCGGGCTTACCGTCCAATATGCCTTCGCGGAACAGGTTCCTTAGTGACCAAGCTTCAAGGGTGTAACCGCTATTGTAACGGGCGCGAATGACTGTTTCATAAAGGGCTTCGTCTTGCGCTGTTGCGGCGCGAAGATCCATCACTCCGCTCTTGAAGCCCGCCTCCGCCTTGGAAAGGCCCACTATGTCCGTCGGCGAGAAGTAGCCCACGGCCTTGTGGTTGCTCCATGACCAGAGGACGATTGTCAGCGCGGCGAAGGCAGGCGGAAGAATCCAGTGCAGGCTGCGTTTTGCAGGAGCTGTAGAACGCTCTCTGATGCTGCTCCACGCAGCGCAGGCCAGCATGAAAATGGGGAAGGCGAGCAGCACGACGCCATTTGGTCTGGTCAATATGGCGGGGCAAAGGGCAAGCGTTGTCGCCGTGCTCCACGCCCAGCGGCGCTTTTGCGATAGCATGGCTCGCAACATGCAAACTGCGGCCACTATCGAAAGGCTTGTGAAGAGGCTCTCGGAAGCAAGCAGGCGGTTCGCCATCGTGGCAGGCGGGCTAAAGAATAGAAATGCCGCGAGAGCGCCCGCTCCGCCGCGGCCAATGAGGCGCGTGACAGTGTGCAGCGCGAACAACACGGCAGCGCAGTACAGAAGCCCTTGCATCAGGACCACGCTGCGGGCCGAAAAGCCGAAAATACTCCACGCCAGCGCCTCAAGATACGAACAGCCCGGGGCGCGGGACAACTGGTCGATATAACCGCCCGTGTAGTAGCCCTGTCCGTTGTAAAGAGAAAGCGCCTTGCCCGCGTAGCCTATTGAATCCGCTGCCCAGAATAAAGGCGTTGCCCCGAGTATCAGCCACATGTGCAGAGCGCCGAGCAGCAAAAACCAGCCCCATAGAAGGCCCGGCCCTCTGCCTTTGTCCAGCGTCAGCCCGTCGGGCTTGCGCACGATGGCGAGCAGTCCGTAGGCGAAAAGCCAGAAAATGCAGAGCAGGGTGAAAAAGGTCTTAACGAAAGCGTTGCGCGGGCTTGGCGGAAGCTCTTCGCAAATCCCGATTGTTTCGCCTTTGGTCAGCGTCTTTGCGCCATCGGCCTGCCAGTTCAATATGTCATCCACGGGGCGCTTCGACAGGTCGAGGATGCGCACGGAACCAAGCGTGCATTCTCCGCCCTCGCCGCGAAGGCTTAAAGTGTAGCTGGCGCGCGGTGGCAGCTCCGTTGCGAACACTCCCTCGTCAACCCTGACAAGCGGAGCCTCCCAGCCGTCGTCAAGCGCCGCAACCAGAACTGCGTCAGTCACATCGGAGACATTTACAACAAGGGGATGCGTCCCTGCATAATAGTAACGCGATATGAAAAATGATGCGATCAGGGCGAGCAGCGCCACCGCGAACGGAATGTTCGAAATGTGCAGCTTCCGGCGGGGCAGAGATGGCACGGACGGCATGATTTCACGATTGCACATAAGTGCTTATGAGGCAAGCGAAGTATTGATAACGTGTTGTTTGGGACAGTGGGAGCGCGAGCTTCTGTGCTTGTAAATACGTTTCTGACTCGCAGTGTCTCGTCTGTAAGCAATAGGCTGTATTTACCCCATGAAGCAGTATCTCGATTTACTCCGCCACGTCCTTGAAAACGGCAAATTGCGCGAGGACCGCACCGGCACGGGAACCTATTCCGTGTTCGGCGCTCAGGCCCGCTTCGACCTTCGGGACGGGTTCCCACTTTTGACTACGAAAAAGGTTCACCTCAAGAGCATCATTTACGAGCTGCTTTGGTTTCTTCAGGGAAATACGAACGTGCGTTGGCTTCAGGAGCACGGGGTGTCCATCTGGGACGAGTGGGCGGATGAAAACGGAGACCTCGGCCCCGTGTACGGCGCACAGTGGACGGGCTGGAAGAAACCCGACGGCACGAGCATCAACCAGATTGCGGATCTGGTGGATATGATACGCAACAATCCCACGAGCCGTCGCATGATAGTGAGCGCGTGGAACCCCGTGGACGTGCCCAGTATGAAGCTGCCGCCCTGCCATGTGATGTTCCAGTTTTACGTGGATACCAAAGCGGGGGAGCTTTCCTGCCAGCTCTACCAGCGCAGCGCGGACATATTCCTTGGCGTTCCTTTCAACATCGCCAGCTACGCACTGCTTACGATGATGCTTGCGCAGGTGACGGACCTCAAAGCGGGAGAGTTTGTCCATACCTTCGGAGATTTGCACCTTTACACAAACCACCTCGAGCAGGCGAAACTGCAACTCTCGCGCGAGCCTCGCGCATTGCCAGCCATGCGCATCAATCCCGACGTCAAGGACATATTCGGCTTTAATTACGAGGACTTCGCGCTGGAGAACTACGATCCGCATCCCGCCATACGCGCCAAGGTTGCCGTTTAAGATATACGGGGTAGGGACGGAACTGCGCACTGCGCGATTGCACACTTTCTTTGATAGGATTACAGCCCGTTATCATGTCATTTTCACAGATTCACGACGTGAATGCCCGACCGCAGGCCGCGGATACCGTTCTGGCCTGTTGGGACGGTTCGCTCCTTGTGCGCCAAAATGCGGGAGCAGTCGAACTGCCTCTCTGGAGCGGTGTGGAGCCGTGCGTGGCCAGTTCTCTTGAGGGAGACCCATTGCACGTAGGCCAGCTCGAAGGCAGGGCGTGCTGGCTTCTTTCCTTGGCTGGCGAACAGGCCCCGGAGGTTCAGGGCTTTGAATGGCTGCCCGCAAGGTCGCTCATGGGTATGTTTGACGAGGCCAAGGCCAACGCCGCAGCCTGTGCGCTAAGTCTTAACTGGTGGCGCAAGAGGAGCCGCTATTGCGGCGCTTGCGGAAGCCAGACCGAGGTGTTGGATTCCGAGCGCGTGGCGCGTTGCCCAAGCTGCGGCCAGATGTATTACCCTACCGCTTCGGCTGCTGTCATCGTGGCCATTACTCGTGGCGAGACGATACTTTTGGCCCACAACAAGGGCTTTCGCGCAGGCGTATTCAGCACTCTGGCCGGTTTTGTGGATGCTGGGGAGTCGCTTGAGCAGACTCTTGTCCGCGAGGTTCGCGAAGAGGTCGGTATCGAGGTGGAGGACATCGAGTATGTCGCGAGCCAGTCATGGCCCTTTCCCAATTCGCTCATGGTCGGTTTTAGGGCGAAATACAAGTCGGGCGAGATTTGCGTGGACGGCAAAGAGATCGAGACTGCGGACTGGTTTTCGCGCTACCATCTGCCCGTTCTGCCCGTCAAGGGCAGTATGGCGCGCGTTCTGGTGGACAATTGGCTGCAAAGGCGGCTTTAGGGAGCGGTTGCAAATCGAACTCCCGTCGCAATGCGAGTGTCTTTCCGGCTAAAAATCAACCCATTCATCTCGGGGAATCCCGATTCACCTCGCCTCTTGTTCTGATTTTTATCTCGGAAATCCATCCCGCATCCTCGTTCCGTCTATTTGCAAACGCTCCCTTGGGAGCGGTTTTTACATACAGCTCCCGTTTTCACGGTCCGCCAATTTCCGAACACTCCCAAGGGCTGGTATTCATTTTTTTATCGAACGCGACGCTTTTCGTTTGACGAAGTGGGGCCTCTGCGTTTTCTTTCAGAGCTTCATTCAAGCGGGCGTAGCTCAGTTGGTAGAGCACTACCTTGCCAAGGTAGCTGTCGAGAGTTCGAGTCTCTTCGCCCGCTCCATTTTTTTCTCAAATGAGAATATGGAGCGAGGGGCCGCAAGGAATGGTTGCCGTGTTTCGGCAGCTCGCATGTGACGTTCTGCCGCGCAGGTTCGCAAGTTGTTCGAGATGCTCGTTTTTACACTTGTTTATCTGTTTTGCCTGTTGATAAGGCGTCTGCGGAGTATATGATTGCGCAATCACACATATGCGTAACTTTGCTTTCTCCCGCGTTTTGAGTTCACGCGTCAATTCGGTCCTTGGGGCCGCGCTGGCTCTGGCATTTTTGTCACACAGTGCAGGCGCGCAAAGCGCCGCGTCCTATGACTGGAGCACGGACAACCTTGTTGCCTTGAGCGGCGGAGGCACTTTGCCCTCCACGACTTCGTCAACATGGTGGTACGGCTGCGGCCCGACCAGCGCGGGCATGATGATGGCCTACTACGACACTAACGGTTACAAGGGCTACTCTTTCGACAACCTGATTCCGGGCACTGCGCCGACGTCCGTAGGCGGATACAGCACTACAAATGCCGCGTTCCTGCACACAATAGCCAGCGAAGGGCACCAGCGGGACTTTTACAGCGCGGGCACATACGGCTACAATACAGGCGGAGGCCAGACCAGTCTCGGCTACGAACTTACAGGTGACGACCTGACTGGCGGCCTGCATTCATTCGACTGCCTTGCCGATTTTACCGGCGCCAGTCAGGGCGACATGGGCAACGGCGGGGCCGTTGCCTATTATGACGAATTCGGTTCCATTCTTACCGCCGCTGATCTGGCTCCTGACCTTGGTTCAGGAGTAGTTGCCAATTTGCTTAACGGTATTGAGCTTTTTGTGAACTACTGCGGCTATTCGGTGCAGAACGTTTTCTCGCAACTAGTGGATGAGTATGTGGATACTCTCACAGACGCAGTCGATGAGGGCTTCAGCTTTGGCGATTACGCTGCGGAAATCGACGAGGGCCGCCCTGTTATTCTCCACTACGTCGGGCACTTCATGCTTGGTGTGGGTTACGAGGTTGAGGGGGAGAACAGCATCATCCAGTTCTACAACACCTGGGACAACACGCTTCACGAAGTGACATGGGGCCAGAGCTACGATGGCATGGATATGCTTGGAGTCGTGGGCATGGAGCTTTACGTTGTGCCCGAGCCTTCGACCTATGTGCTGCTCATGGGCAGTGTCACGCTTGTTTACTGCCTTCGCCGCAGACGCGCAAAGCGTGCGATTGTCAGATAACGTCTTCAAACACGCTGGCGGTACACAAAAAACCATCCTCAAGTCCTGAGGATGGTTTTTGCAAAGGAAATGGAGGCGCGGGGCGGAATCGAACCGCCGATAGAGATTTTGCAGACCTCGGCCTTACCACTTGGCGACCGCGCCGTAAAGAGCCAATACAAAAGGCAAAAGCAGGTGGTGCAGTCAATGAAAGATTTCGTTTTTCGCTCATTTTGTGCCATGCGGAGGCTTTTTGAACTGTTCCGCAGGCTGGAAAATACTCGACCGTTCGCGACTGCACGTTAATGCTGTATGAAAAGAGAGCGCAACAAGCCCGATTCTTCCCGCCTAAGAACCATGTCCCAGCCAGCAAAGACTTTCGCAATAGCCAACCAGAAGGGTGGAGTCGGCAAGACGACCACGGCAGTAAACCTTGCTGCCGCGCTTGCGCAGTCGGGTCTTTCGACCTTGCTCGTTGACTTGGACCCGCAGGGCAACGCGACCAGCGCTCTCGGCTACGACAAGGTGGAGCAGGGCAGCATACTCGCGGCCGTGCACGATTCCGAGCCGCTCGCGGGCAAGGTGGTGCCAACACGCATTGCGAACCTGTCCATAATCCCGGGCGAGACCGACCTCGCCATGCTGGAGGCAGAGCTTACCAAGAAGGAAAACTACCTGCACCAGTTCAAAAAGCACCTCTCGCCCCTTCAGGAGAGCGGGGATTTCAAGGTGCTCATTCTGGACTGCCCGCCCTCGCTGGGCCTGATCTGCATGAACGCCCTTGCCGCGTCGGACAGCTATATTGTCCCGATGCAGTGCGAGTATCTGGCAATGGAAGGCCTTGGGCAGATTCTCAACGTTGCGCGCGGCTTGAAGGAAGCTGGCGCTAACCCGACTTTGGATCTTGGCGGCATAGTCCTCACAATGTACGACGTGCGCACGAACCTTTCGCGGCAGGTGGAGATGGAGGTTCGCAAACACTTTGGCGACAAGGTGTTCAAAACGAGCATTCCGCGCACCGTCCGCCTTGGCGAAGCGCCCAGCTTTGGGCAGACGATTTTTGAATACGACCCCTTCGGCCCCGCTTCGGCGGCATACAGCGCGATGGCGCGGGAACTGGTCCAGCGCTTTTCAATCCAGATGGCATAAAGGAGTTTATCCCCGCTGATGTCCGAACAAGAAGAACAGGGCCTGACGCCCGAGAGCGTACCCACGCCGGAGCAGGACGCGGCAGCAAGTGCCCGGGCTGCGTTGCTGGACGTATTTGAAGCGCGCATTTCATACGTGTTCAAGGACCGCTCTCTATTGGAGCTGGCGCTGACGCACCCTTCGTGGGCGCAGCAGCACGAGGGCGACAACAATCAGCGCCTTGAGTTTCTGGGGGACTCGGTTCTCTCCCTAATTCTCGCGCAGGAGCTGTACGAGCGTATGCCACAGAAGCGCGAGGGAACGCTCACGCACTGCCGCGCCGCGCTTGCGAAGCGGGCCATACTGTCATCGCTTGCGCTGGAGCTTGGCATAGACCGCGTGCTGAATCTTTCCGAGGCCGAGGAGCGCAACGGCGGGCGCCAGCGCGAGAGCATACTGGAGGACACTCTGGAATCCCTTGTCGGCGCTGTGTATCTGGACAGTTCCTTTGACGTGGCGCGGGGCGTAGTGATGTGCTGGTACGGAGATTTGCGCGCAAGACTCGGCGGCATCCTGTCCACGCACAACCCCAAGGGGCAGCTTCAGGAGCTTGTCCAGCCAACGATGGGCAACGAGGCCATTTGTTACACGGTATTGGATGAGGACGGTCCGCCGCATCTTCGCATCTATCGCGTGCGAGTGGACATTAGCGGCAAAAACATGGGTGAGGGCAGCGGCTCTTCCAAAAAGGAGGCGGAGGAGAACGCCGCACGCATGGCTCTTGCCCAGTGGCAGAGCGAGGCCGCAAATGGCGAGTCGCAGCAGGTATAGAATGCCTCAAAGCTTCGCGGATTGTGGCGATTGTCAAAAATCCTTCTCTTGCGGGGGAGTTTGCTTGCTCTTTGCTCCCTTGTCGGCGGAACATGTTGGGCATCATGAGCCTCAAACCCCAACTCCTTAGCTGGATAATTTGCGACGGCGTCCATATCGACCCGGCAACCGGCAAACACTACATCATGGGCGCGTATTCCTATATTCGCTCCATGAACTTCCCCGTCCGCTTTCCGCGCATGGTGTTCTTCCTGACCGTGGCCGGTCTGCGCGAAGGAAAACACAAGCTCAAGATTTCGATGGGCCTTCCCATGGAAGAACTCAAGACGCTTGTGGACAACGAGTTCGAGTCCAAGGGTCCGCTTCAGCGCATCAACCTTATCAACGAGTTGAACGGCATCGCCTTCGGCGGCCCCGGACAGTTCGCCATATCCATCGACATTGACGACGAGAACCTGCTCGTTACCTCTCTGCCCATCATGGCGCCGCAGCCACCGCCGCAGCCTCTGGCATAGCCAAGGCGCCCTGACAGTCATACGCTTATTCGGCAATTCCATGCGCATATACTTCATGGGAATCTGCGGCACTGCCATGGGCAACGCCGCTTTGCTCATGCGCGAGTGCGGGCACGAAATCCTCGGCTCGGACAGCGGCGTTTACCCGCCCATGTCCACAATGCTGGAGGCCGCTGGCGTGCGCATTCTGGAGGGCTACGACGCACAAAGGCTTGCGCGGCTAAAGCCGGATCTGGTCGTAGTGGGCAACGCGCAAAGCCGTGGAAACCCGGAGGTCGAGTGGCTTCTGGACGAGCGCGCGATCCCATTCTGCTCCCTGCCTGAACTGCTTGGTAAAGAAATACTTCAAAAGCGGCGCAGCATTGTTGTAAGCGGTACCCACGGCAAGACTACGACTACCGCCATGTGCGCGAGTCTTCTCCTTGCCGCGGGCAGTGAAAAGTCCGGCTGGCTAGTGGGCGGAGTTCCGCGCGATTTGCCAACGGGCGCCCGCGCCGGTGAACTGGGGGAGCCTTTCGCAATCGAGGGCGACGAGTACGACAGCGCCTTTTTCGACAAGCGGAGCAAGTTCATCCACTACGCCCCGCAAGTGCTGGTAATCAACAACATCGAGATGGATCACGCGGACATTTTCCGCGATCTCGAAGACATCTTGCGCAGCTTTCGCCACCTTTGCCGCGTCGTGCCGGGCAAGGGCTGGGTTTTGGCAAACGGGGACGACGAAAACGTGGCTAAGCTCCTGCCCCTGCCCTGGGCGCGGGTGATACGAGTCGGCACGGGGGCGGAGTGCGAGCTTCGCATTTCGGACTTTGCCGACGGGCCGCAAGGGGCGCGCTTCACGCTGCACTGGCAGGGGCGGGCGTTTGCCGTCAGTCTTGGCGTAAGCGGGCTTTTCAACGTGCGCAACGCCGCGATGGCCCTGCTCGCCGCCGCACTTGGCGCGTGGCCGGAATTGCCCTTGGAAGAGCAGCCGCTTGAAAAGCTCTGCCCCGCGCTTGCCGCGTTTCAGGGCGTGCAGCGCAGGCAGCAGATTCATGTAGAAAGGGGAGATCTCGTCGTAGTAGAGGATTTCGGGCACCATCCGACAGCCGTTCGCTCCACTCTCGAAGCCCTTCGCGCCCGTTACCCTCGCTTTCGCATAGCTGCGGCCTTCGAGCCGCGCAGCAACACCGCCGCCACGAATCTCTTTCAGCGGGAGTTTACCGATGCCCTCGGCACGGCGGACATCGCAATATTGGCCCCCGTGCACAGAGGCGAGCGCATGGCCGCAGAGCGCAGGCTGGACACCGCCGCAATGGCCGAACAGATTTGTGCAAAAGGCCGCGCCGCGCTCGCTGCCGCGAGCAACGAGGCCGTGTTTGACGAGCTTCGCCGCCTCATTGACGCTCCTTGTCGCGAGCCGCTCCTAATCTGCTTCTTCTCAAACGGAGCCTTCGGGGGTATAATTTCCAAAGTTAAGACACTTTGTGAGTAGTTTACGTGTCCGTCATTGTCCATGAACGAATTTCTGCCAGTTCTCGCCTATTGGGTTCACGATTTGGATCCCGTCATATTGCACATATGGGGGCCGATTTCGCTACGCTGGTACGGGCTGGCTTACGTGGCGGGTTTTATCGTTGCGTATTTTCTTTGGACCCGGGCAGTGAGGCGCGGCTTTACGCCACTGTCTCAGGAACACGTCGAGGAGCTTATGTTATGGGGCATCGTTGGCGTTTTCGTCGGTGGTCGCCTAGGCTACATGCTGCTTTACGATTTCGCTACCCTTGTGGAAGAGCCGCTTTTGATAGTTCGCGTGTATCAGGGCGGCATGTCCTTTCACGGCGGCGCTATTGGCGGAATCCTCGCCGTGATTATCGTGGCGTGGCGGCGCAAACAGAGCGTGTTCACTGTGGGCGACCTTGGCGTGATGGGAGTAGCATGGGGCCTGATGTTCGGCAGGCTGGCGAACTTTATTAACGGAGAGCTGTGGGGCAAAATCAGCACCGTACCCTGGGCTGTGGTGTTCCCCAGCGCGCCCTTTGACAAAACCGCCCCCGTGGTTACGGTAGAGCTTGCGGGAACTGCCTTTATGGCAAATCCGCGCCACCCATCGCAGCTTTACGAAGCCGCGCTCGAAGGGCTGCTGCTCGGCCTTGTGCTTCTTTACCTGTTCTGGAAGACGGATTTGCGAAACAGGATTCCGGGCTTTATTTCGGGAGTTTTCATCATGGGCTACGCAGCGGCGCGCATAGTGTGCGAGCTGTTCCGCGAGCCGGACGAGGGCATATCGTTCATATGGGGCTTTAGCCGCGGAACTTTTTACAGCTTTGTGCTCATGGACATAGGCGTGACGGTGATGGTTCTGGCGATGATTCTGGCAAAAAAGCGTAGCGCGAAGCCGTGACGCAAGGGCGCACTGGTCTTTTGTGAGTGTCGATTCCCGCGTGGAAGGCTTGCAAGAGCTGCGCACATGGGCGATTTTTTCATCCATGTTCGACCCGATTAAAGCGATTATCGACTTCACCGCGCACGCCAGCGTATCCGCCGATCCCGAGGCCAAGGGCGGTATAAATGGAGCGGTGGGCTTTCTCAAAGACCTGTTTGAAAAAGAGATGGGCCTTGATGTAAAGGTGGTCGAGACGCCCGGGCACCCTGTCGTAATCGCGAAGCGCGGCGGAGACCCCGCATGGCCCCACGTCGTCGTTTACGGGCACTACGATGTGCAGCCCGCGGACCCGCTTGAGGAATGGCACACCCCGCCCTTCGAGGCCCTTGTGAAGGGGGACGAGATGTTTGGCCGTGGCGTGGCCGACGACAAAGGCCCCGTGATGGTGCACATCGCTGCGCTGGCGAGGCTTCTGGAGCGCCGTTCTGATCTGCCCCTGCGTGTGACGTTCATTGTCGAGGGCGAGGAGGAAATCGGCAGCGTGAACCTCGCCGCCGTGATGCGCGCGCACAAGGCGGAGCTTTCGGGCGATTTTCTTTTGATGAGCGACACCACGGGCCTCGGGCGGGACGACGAGTCCATCACCACGGGGCTTCGCGGCATATCCGCCCTCGAGGTGCGCCTTCAAGGCCCAAGGCAGGACCTGCACTCGGGCTTTCACGGCGGGGCCGTCATGAACCCCGTGCGCGCTCTGGTGGCGCTCTGCGCAAGTCTGCACGATGCGGATGGCCGCGTTAACATCCCGGGCTTTTATGACGATGTTGTGGCCCCGCAGGACTGGGAGCGCGAGGAAATGGACCGCCTCGGGCGAGATCCCGAGGATTACCGCAAGCTGCTCGGCGTGCCGGAGCTTTGCCCGCCGCCGGACTTTGACGTTTTCGAGTCCCGCTGTTTTGGCCCCACGCTGGAGTTTAACGGAATAAGCGGCGGCTATCAGGGGCACGGCTCAAAGACCATCATTCCCGCGAAGGCATCGGCCAAGATTAGCTGCCGCCTCGTGCCCAATCAGGATTCGTTCAGGATACTGGACCTCTTGGAAAAGACTTTGCGCGAGCGTTGCCCCAAGGGCGTCACGATGGAGATAGAGCGGCACCACGGGGGCGATCCATACCTGGTCCTCCCTCCGCACAAGTCAGGCGAAGACGCGGACACGGCAAAGGGCAGGGCCTTCAAGGCCGCTGACGAGGCCATACGCGAACAGTTCGGCTCCGCCCCGCACTACTTGCGCGAAGGGGGCAGCGTGCCCATCCTGAGCGACATACGGCGCATTCTGGGCCTGGACGCGCTTATGCTGTCCGTCGCCTTGCAGGATTGCAATATGCACAGCCCCAACGAGAAGCTCGACCTGATCGTATTCGAGCGTTGCAGCAAGGTCTCGGAACGGATTCTCGAAGCCGTCGCGGACGGCGTCTAGGGCGTTTTACCTCATGCAGAGGATGGGCATGTTCTTTGTTCGCAGAAGCTCCGTTGTCGTGCTGCCGATGAAGAACTCGCGCAGGCGGTTCTGACCAAAAGCGCCGATTACGAGCATGTCGGCCTCGATGTCCTCGGCAGTCTTGGAGATTGTCTGATGCACGGGTCCGCTGATTACCATCTTTTCAGCCCCGCGTCCTGCCGCGAGCAGTTTCCCGAGCGCCTCGTCGGCCAGTTTGCTCGCGCTGTTCTGTCCCTTGTCGTCCACGCTGACGACGTATATCTTTGCGTCTTCAAAGAGTTTGTCGCTCGCTACAAAGTCCAGCGCCCTGCGGCTACTTGGAGAACCGTCGTAGGCGATTAGAATCTTGTTCAGGGGCCTGAACGCGCGGGATGTCACAAGGACCGGCTTGCTGCACGCGCGCACGACTCTTTCGAGGCTGGAACCGAGGTGCTGCTTGGCGGCTTCGGAGTTCATGCCCCGTTTGCCGATAAGGATGATGTCGTAGTTGTTTTCCACGTCATCCACGCGGTCAACGAGAGTGCCTTCCTGATGGATGAAATTGATGTCGCGGTCAAAGTTGCTGTCTTCAAAGGTCTTGCGCGCGGCTTGCTCGACTACTTCCACCTTCAGGCGTTCCACTTGCTGGAGCTGGCTTACAAGGTTGAGGTAGGGCTGTGCTCCGAGGCTGCCGGATATGTCCGCCACGATGGGCATCTCATACTGGCGAATGTCGGTAACGTAGAGCACGTCCACGCTGGCTCCCGTCTTTGACGCTATCCACGAGGCGAATTCGCAAGAGACGTTGGAGTAGCCGGAGCCGTCAGTGCATACCATCAGCTTTTTCATGAAAGGAATCCTTGGTTGGTGGGTTGAACCTGTATGGGCCGTATTAGCGAGGCTTTGGGGAGTATGATGTAAAGGAGTGACACATGCGCCAGCCTGGTTGGGAGGGCGTTCGCGTCAGGTGCATACATAATATCGGACGTTTTTGTGCTTTTGTCACATGCTCAATGCCTTGTAGCGTCCGCTTTTTTGTATTTCATATACGCAACAAGGCCCGCGCGCTGGATGCGACGGGCCTTGGAAAGCTGTTTTTGCTGGCGCTTTGTATGCGTCTTTAGGGGCACCTCTATATCTTTGTGCCGCTTGGCACCACGCCGTCCTTGGCCACGAGCAGCACGCCGTCGCGAACGTAAACGTCGCCCTGCTGGAACAGGTCCGGCTTGCCCTCGGGGGAAAGTTCCACGTTGTCGCCGATTCGGGCGTTCTTGTCTATGATGGCGTTGCGAATCTTGCAGTTTTTGCCGACCCCGACGCAGGGGCGTTTGCGCGAGGTGCAGTCTTTGCGGCTTTCCTCGGTTTCAAAGTAGTCGGCACCCATGAGGACGACGTTTTCAAGTTCCGTGCCGGAATCCACGCGGGCGCGGACGCCGATTACGCTACGCTTGACAGTGCAGCCGTTGAGCGTAGCTCCGTCGGCCACGATTGCGCTTTCCACCTTGCTGTCGCGAACTCGGGCGGCGGGCAGGTAGCGTGCATGCGTGTATATCGGACGGCGGGCGTCGTAAAAGTCGAAGGGCGGGTTCGGGTCCGTCAGGGCCAGGTTCGCGTCGAAGAAGGAGCGGACCGTGCCGATGTCTTCCCAGTAGCCGTCGAAAATGAACCCGCACATCTTCACCTTGCCCAGCATCCCCGGGATGACTTCCTTGCCGAAGTCCGTCGTGTCGCCTTCGAGGGCTTCAAACAGGGTGCGGCGGTTGAAGACGTAGATGCCCATGTTGGCCAGTGCGTATTGCTTTTCCCCGTCGAGGGAGGGCATGCGTTCTTTCAGCGCGTCGCTGATTGCGAGGCTTTGGACAACCTTAGGGTCTTTGGGCTTTTCGGCAAACTCGCGGATGTTCAGCTCGTCGTCCACGCGCATCAGGCCGAGGCCGTCGATTGCGCTTAGTGGCAGGGCCTTGGCTGCGATTGTAACATCGGCCTTGGTCTTGAGGTGCTGCTGGATGACTTCCGCAAGATCCATGCGGTAGAGCTGGTCGCCCGAGACGATGAGGAACAGGTCGTTGTCGCGGGCGCCAAAGTGGTGCAGGTTCTGGCGTACGGCGTCCGCCGTGCCTTGATACCAAGCGTCGCCACGCTCCGTTTGTTCTGCCGAGAGAATGTCCACAAAGCCACCGCCGAAGGGGTCGAACTTGTAGGATTCCTGAATGTGGCGGTGCAGGGATGCCGTATTGAACTGCGTAAGGACGAAAATCTTGTTAATGCCCGAGTTAAGGCAGTTGCTTATGGGAATGTCCACAAGGCGGAACTTTCCCGCGAGGGGAACGGCAGGCTTGCAGCGGAGCTTTGTGAGTGGGTTCAAGCGGGTTCCGCGACCGCCGCCCATGATTACGCAAAGTACGTTGGGGTTCATCTGGCTGGAGTTGAATGAAAGGCTCTGTGTGTTACCAAGGTTAGCGCAGTACGGGATTAAAACAAGTCACAATGCAAGGCGTTGCTCACTTGTATCATAAAAGCGTGTGCTTGCCTTATGGCCAGCTCGAACAACTTTGATTTCTGCTCCGAACGGTCTTTGCGGCGGGAGGGTGTACACCCTCCTTGTTTGAAGGGCTTTGCCCTTACGGCGACTTCGTTCGCCTATCTCGAAGCAGTCAATCCCGATGCGCAGGGTATCGGTGGTGCATGACTTTCTCTGGATTTTTTCAATACTACTCACTTCCGAAGCCTTGCCATCCATCCGAAAATCCTCGTTCTCGCTACGAAACCAGTTGTTAGAGTTTGC
This sequence comes from Opitutales bacterium, assembly GCA_016928295.1. GTDB lineage: Bacteria > Verrucomicrobiota > Verrucomicrobiia > Opitutales > Oceanipulchritudinaceae > Verruco-01. The sequence goes on along the minus strand of JAFGLA010000073.1, from coordinate 8,217 downwards.
CTTATTGCGCCGAGTGGTCGCGTATTAGCTCGGCAATGTCCTTGTGGCCAAGTTCATCGGCGAATGTGGCGGCAGCTTTACCTTTGATGAGTTGTTCGGGGTCGGCACCTGCTTCGAGTAGCATGGCCACTATGGATCTGTTGAGCTTGTTGATGGCCAGATGAAGCGGGGTTTCGCCGTTTTTGTTCGGCATGTCAGGGGCTGCCCCGTTTTGGAGGAGTATGCCCGCTTCGGAAGTCCTGTTGTTCGCCACGGCGATGCAGAGCGGGCTGTCGCCGTTTGGCGCAATGGCGTTCGGGTTCGCCCCTTTCTGAAGCAGCAGGTTCATTAGTGCGGTGCTGCCGCGTTGGGTGGCAATGCATAGCACCGGCGTATTGTATTTGTCCTTGGCATTGGGGTCCGCGCCCTTGTCCAGCAAGAGGCCGGCGCTGGCTTCGCGTCTCAAATCAATTGCCTTGGCAAGCGGGGCTTCGCCGTCGTTGCCGCTTTTGTTGGGGTTTGCCCCCTTTTCGAGCAGGGCTTGAACAACGTCGGTTTGGGAAAAGATAATCGCGTAAATGAGGGGCGAATTGCCATTTTTATCCACGCTTTCTACGTCCGCTCCGTAGTCCAGCAGCATTATGGCGGCATCGTTTTTGCCGTTGATTATGGCGTAGTGCAGAGGGCTGGCGCCCATGTAATGCTGGTTTACTTTTTCGGGGTGCTCGGACAATACCTTGCGGACGACGCCAAGATTGCCGCTTGCGGAGTTCTTTACGACGACGGAGTTGTTACTCAGGCAGGCCGAGAGTAGTGCGCTGAGTGATAGTAGGACGAGAAGAGTGCGTGTCTTCATGATGTAATAGGGGAGTGGGGGTGTTGTCTCCGCAGGCGTGCTTGAGTCGGGAGTATTTGCGTTATTATGATGGCAGGCTTGGGTATATGCAACTAATTATCCAAAACGCATCTTGGGGATACGTTTGCATATGTTTCATCAACGCCGCGTTGTCGCGCCTGCTTTGGCGTTCCGCTTAGCTTTCCGCGCTTTCGCTTTCAGCTTTGGCCGCGGTCTTCTTTTTTGAAGGCTCGCGCGGGGGGAACTCGAAGCTGATGCCGCCTTTTTTGGCGTCCAGAACCAGGAATGCCTTGAACGGGCGGCGAGTCCTCTTGGATATGAAGCCGTCGATTACGCCGGTCTTGCCGTCTGCGAAGAGCTTTTTCGCCTCTTCTGTCGGGATGGTCTTGCCCAGAATGGTGCGGAAGATGCGGATGCCCTTTTCGCGGTCGCCCTTGAGGTAGCTCTCGCTGGCGAAGGCGGACGGCGTTTCGTAAACTTTTGTGCCGTCGCGCGGGTTTATGCCTACCACGGTCAGTTTGTCAAAGTCGAGTGCTTCGCCGCCTTCTTCGGTTCCGTTTTCACCGCTGGCGTTGTTGTCGAACACAAAGCCCACTTTGCCTTCTTCGAGCTTCAGGATTGCGCTGAAGGGCTTGCCTTTCTTGGAGCGGAAGCCGTCGAGAGGACCGACTTGGCCCTTGGTTACAAGCTCACGCACTTCGTCCACTGATATCATGCGCGTGGCGAGGGTCTTGTAAATGGATATGGTCCCGTCCTGACTGCGGAACGCGCGCACGCTTTCGAGCATCGGCTGGCCGTCGCTTGGCGCGTTGAAGTCCAGCTGGGTGACGTCCTGTTCGCTCTCCGTGTAGCTTTTGGCTTTTTCGACCACGCGCTCGGCGTGCTCGCGGATGCCTTTCATGAAGTCGTCGCGGCTGAGCTTGCGTTCTTCGATCAGCTTGAGCCTGTATTCCCAGTCTCCTGTGAGGTGGGCGCTGACGAGGCTCTGGATGTTGACCGCGTTAAGGAAGTCGATAAGGCCCTCCGCCTTGCCCGTGGGGGCGAGGTCGCGGCCCTGACGCTCCATGTACTGCTCGTTAATAAGGTGGTCGATTGTCTGGGCGCGCGTGGCCGGTGTGCCAAGGCCCTTTTCCTTCATCGCCTCGACCAGCTCCTCGTCTTCGAGGTCCTTGCCCGCTGTTTCCATCGCAGTAAGGAGCGTCGCTTCCGTATAGCGCACGGGCGGTCGTGTCTGTTCTGCAAGGCTTTCGACGCCTGCCACTTTGGCGCGGGGCGGCTTGCCGTCCTTTTCGCTTATCGCGGGCAGCTCGTCCTTGCCCACTGTGCGGCCATATACGTCCAGCCAGCCGGGCACGGCGAGGACTTTACCCTCCGTGCGGAAGCGGTGCTCGCCGATGCTGCTTATGCGGGTAGTTACGTCAAACTCTGCCGACGGGTAGAAGGCGGCCACGAAGCGGCGCGCCACCATGTCGTAAATCTTCGCCTCGTCGGCGGACAGTTTCTTTCCGTCGGCGCTTGCTTCTGTGGGGATGATGGCAAAGTGGTCGCTGATTCCCTTGTTGTCGAAAATGCGTTTGTCAAAGCGCACGTAGGACTCGTCCAGCGCCTGCACGGCAAAGCGGGCCAGCCCTTCGCGGGATACTTCGCCCCCTTCGCCCACGGCGAGGGACCCCATCACGGCTTTGCAGACGGGCAGGTAATCTTCCGGCAGGCAGCGTGCGTCCGTTCTCGGGTAGGTCAGCAGCTTGTGCTTTTCGTAAAGGCTTTGCGCGGCTCTTAGCGTGGCACCGGCGGGCATTCCGTAGCGGTTGTTCGCTTCGCGCTGGAGGGTGGTAAGGTCGTAGAGGCGGGGCGATCCCTGACGGGTGCGCTTCTTTTCCTCGCTAACTTCGGCCCACTCTGCGGTCCTGGCTTCGTTTACGATGGCAAGGGCTTCAGCCTCGGTCCAGAGGCGGTCGGCGCGGTCGTCGTCGTCGGCCTTTTTGAAATTGGGCTTCTGGTAAACGCCTTCGTAGCGGCCTTTGGAAACGTCGAAAATGCCCTGAATGCGCCAGTAGTCGCGGGGGACAAAGTTGCGTATCGCCCTTTCGCGTTCGACAACGAGGGCGAGGGTGGGCGTCTGCACGCGGCCAACGGTTGCAGCCTTGCCTCGGCGGGAGCCGAACATGCGGGCCGTCACAGCGCGCGTTCCGTTGATGCCGATAAGCCAGTCCGCTTCCGAACGGCTGCGGGCAGCGTCGCAAAGTGGGGCCATCTCGGCGCCCTCGCGCAGGTGGTTGAAGGCTTCGAGTATGCCCTTCTTGGTCATACTCTGCATCCAGAGGCGCCAGACGGGCTTCTTGCAGCCTGCGGCCTGGCAGATGTAGGTGAAGATAAGCTCGCCCTCGCGGCCCGCGTCACACGCGTTTATGAGTCCGTCGATGTCCTTGCGCTGCATGAGCTTTTTAAGCCCCGCGAACACGTCCTTGGTCTTTTCGATCGGTTTTACTTCAAAGACCTCGGGGATGATGGGCAGAGAGTCCATCTTCCAGACGCGCAGCTTCTTGTCTATGTCCTCGGGCATGAAGAGTTCGACCACGTGGCCCACGGCGCTTGTCACGACGTAGTCGTCGTTTTCAAAGTGGTCGGCGGTCTTTTTCTTAATGCCAAGAGCTGCGGCGATGTCTCGCGCCACGCTCGGCTTTTCGGCAATGACAAGTGTCTTCATCAGGGAGTGGGAACTCATACGGGAAATGTCGCTTGCGGCGATTCCTGCCTTGTTGCTTAACGGGCTTTGAACCGGAGGCGACGTTAAAAGAAAAAAAGCGCCGCGCGTTTCCGCGCGGCGCTCGTGAAAGCTAGCGGAGTTGCGCGAGGATGGAGTCAAGTTGCGTTACCAGCTCTCCGATGGTTTCGACCGTTTCGTCGCCCATGTTGGAGATGCGGAACGTGATGCCCTTGATCTTGCCGTAGCCGGTGTTGATCATGCAGTTGTACTGCTCCTTGAGCATCTTGTTGAACTTGTTCATGTCCAGGCCCTCGGGGGTCTTCACGCAAACGAGGCTGCGCGAAGAATACTGCTCTTGCGGGAACAGCTCCATGCCGTGCTTTTTGACCCATGCGCGGAGCATGTCGTTGGTCTTCACATGGCGGGCGTAGCGGTTCTCCAGCCCCTCGGCCAGAATCTCGCGCACCTTGTGCTGGAGGCCGAAGATGAGCGATATCGCGGGGGTGGAGGGCGTGTTGCTCTTCTCGTGGTTCTTTTGGAACTCGATGAAGTCAAAGTAGTAGCCGCGGCCTTCGACGGTCTTTGCGCGGTCGAGGGCGCGCTTGGATACGGAAAGGAGCGCCGTGCCCGGGGGCAGGGCGAGGGCCTTCTGCGTGCCGGTTATGAGCACGTCGATTCCAAGCTCGTCCTTGGGCGTGGGGACGACGGAGAATGAGCTGACCGTATCTACGATGGAAATGACTTCCGGGAACTCGCGCACTACGTCCATGATTTCCTTGATGGGGCTCATGGTGCCGGTCGAGGTCTCGTTGTGGATGAGCGTCATTGCGTCGTACTCACCCGTGGAGAGGGCCTTGCGTACCTGCTCGGGCAGGATTGGCTCGCCCCATTCGGACTGGATTCCGTCGGCCTTGAGGCCGCAGCGGTGGGCCACTTCGAGCCACTTGTCCGAGAACGCGCCGTTCATGCAGCAGAGCACCTTCTTCTTTACGACGTTGCGCAGGGCTCCTTCCATAACGCCCCAGGAACTGCTCGTAGAGAGGTACACCGGATCTTTGGTGGCGGCGAGCGTTTGCAGGCCGGCCTGAACTTCGTTGTACAGGGTAACGAAATCGCCGCTGCGATGCCCGATCATTGGATGGCACATGGCCTTGAACGTGGCTTCGGATACGGCTATCGGCCCCGGAATGTAGAGCTTTGGCGTCATGATTGTTATTTGTTCAGGAAAAAAGGCTAGTTTGTGCGAAACGCAAACGGAAAACGTGATTACCGTTTATTAACGTGCGATTAGTCCACGTTAAGGCTTTTTACGATAACGCTGTTGCGCTTGGAAAGCACGAGTGTTTTCGGCTTCCAGTCCGCGACTTCCTCGGGCTTGAGGCTGGCAAAGGACATTATAACGACAAGATCCCCCACCTGTCCGAGGCGGGCCACCGCGCCGTTGAGCGCGATTGTTCGTGAACCGGCCGGTGCCGGAATGGCGTAAGTTTCAAAGCGCGAGCCGGAAGCCATGTCCCCGACGAGGATTTTCTCATACGGAAGCAGGCCCACCTTTTCCATCAGTTCGGAGTCTATGCCCAGGCTCCCCTCATAGTTCAGGCTGCTCTCGGTTACTTCAGCTCGCAGTAGTTTGGACTTTAATAGTTGGATTTCCATTTTCCTTTGCCCCGGGCGGGTTAATCTAGCCTACAAAAGACTCGCTTGTTGCGCCGTCAATCAATCTTTATCCGTTTTCCAAGTTAATTTTTTGCGTTTCACATCTAATATATACCCGTTTTTGACTATTTGGCAGCCGGAAAGATGCTCAAAAACTCGCATCGGAAGGCGCGAGGCGCGCCACTAATGTGTTGTATGGAATGGCTGGAGCGGGCATTTATTAGTCTTTTGAATACAAAGTGGCGCAACTTGATGACAAAGGCCTGGCGGTGCCTGATCCGCAGAACGAAAGTGACATGGACGACGAGGACCTGTCGCCGAGCTTGATGTACTCTTTACGGAAGAGCTTGCGCCGTTTTGTCAGCTTTGCCGTGGACGTTGTCTATGACAAGGCCGAGGGGCGCTGGGCCACGCTTTTCGGTGCCTTCCTTTTGGTCCTGTCCTACCCGTACGCCGGCATTGCGCGGGCGAAGCTCTGGCTTTATCGCAACCGTATTCTTCGCGACGCACACCTTGGTTGCATGGTTATCGTGGTGGGGAACCTCACTATGGGCGGCACGGGCAAGACGCCGGTCGTGGAGCGCCTTGCAAGGGTGCTCCAGCAGCGCGGGCGCAAGGTGGGCATTCTATCCCGCGGCTACAAGAGCAAGAAGGAGCCGCTCCTTCACAAGGCATGGCGCGAGCTTACGCACAAGGACGCCGCACCACCCAAAGTCGTGAGCGACGGGAAAAACGTCCTGTTAAGCTCTCTTGAGGCCGGAGACGAGCCGTACATGCTCGCTAAAAACCTGCCCGGGGTGTGCGTCGTAGTGGACAAGGACCGCGTGAAGGCGGGCCATTACGCGGTGAAGCACTTTGGCGTGGATACGCTGATTCTGGACGACGGCTTTCAATATTACCGCCTCAAGGACCATTTGCAGGTGCTCCTTGTGGACAAGAACAACCCATTCGGCAACGGGCACCTCATCCCGCGCGGCATTCTGCGCGAGCCTGTCGAGCACCTGCGCAGGGCGAGCTACATTTTCCTTACTAAAAGCGACGGCGTGCCCGACCCCGCGCTGGTGGAGAAAATCAATCAGTATCGCCCGGGAACCGAGCTTATCGAATGCACGCACAGGCCGCAGCACTTGCGCGAAGTATTTGGCGAAAAGGAGCTTCCGCTGTCCTACCTGAAGGGGCGTCGCGTGGCCTGCCTATCCGCAATCGCAGTGCCGGAGAGTTTTGAAAAGTTCGTGGCAGAGCACGGCGCGTACATCGTGTCGAAGAGCCGCTTTCTGGACCACCACCGTTTCGATCAGGACGAGCTTGGCGAGGTGTTTGAAGATGCCCTCGAAAACCGTGCAGAGTTTATTGTTACGACCGAAAAGGACGCCGTGCGCATAGACCCGTCAGTGCATTCGCCTCTGCCGATGTATTTCCTGCGCGTGGAAATAAAAATCCTGAGCGGCGTCGCCGACTTCGACGAGGCTGTGTCGCGAATATGCAGGGACTGACGCTATTCCCACTCCTCGGTCTACGGGCAGACGTCGATTTCTTTGCCGCTTAAAAACTCGGCCACCACGGCTTCGATTTTGTGGGCAAGGAGCACATCGCGCTGTGTCACCTTCATGTCCGCATCCACGCTGGTCAGGGCGAGCGCCACATGGTTGTCCACGCAGTAGATTTCCGGGTGGTGGTTCATGGCCTCCGCCTCGAAACCCATGCGTGTAATGAACGCCAGCGCGAGGGGGAAGGAGCTGAACTCCAGCTCGCGGTTCAGGCGGTCCTCCTCGTAAGTCCATTCCGCAAGCTCTTTTAGCGCGAGGTCGATTTCCGAAGGCTGAAGTGGTGTGCTCATATTTTCACTGATATGCGCGCGATAGCAGTATGTCAAACATTCCTATCACATATGGGCCGTTCACTCCGCCGCTTTTCGTTTGCCCCCATTGCAGGAAATGGCAAAGGTATGCGCTTCATTAGCCCGTCTTCTCATTTTTAGATGTCAACTCCCGCAGAGTCCCAATGCAACCCCGTCCATGTCGCCATCATCATGGACGGCAACGGACGCTGGGCAAAGGCGAGAGGGCTGCCGCGCAACGCCGGACACAGGCAAGGCGCGGGCAATGTGCGCGAAATCGTCCGCGCTTCGGCAGACCTTGGCATCCGCTACCTCACTCTCTACGCATTTTCGAGCGAGAACTGGAAGCGACCCAAGGAAGAAGTGGACGAGCTGATGAAGCTCCTTGCCCGCTTTCTAAAAGAGCAGGCCAAGGAAATCCGCAAGCAGGGGCTGCGCTTCAGAACAATCGGCGACATATCCGCCATGCCGGCGGACGTTCGCGAACTGCTCGAAAAGACAATCGCTGAGAGCGCGAACAACAATGGCGGAACCCTTACCCTCGCGCTCAACTACGGTTCGCGCCAGGAGCTGCTAAACGCGGTGAAGCTGTATGCGGAGGACGTTCAGGCGGGCAGGGCAAGGCCCGAGACTCTCGACTGGCAGACGCTGTCCTCCTACCTCTACACTGCGGACATGCCGGACCCGGATCTTGTCATACGCACCTCTGGCGAGCGCCGCGTGAGCAACTTCCTGCTCCTTCAAGGCGCTTACGCCGAATACTATTTTTGTGAAAAGAACTGGCCGGAATTCGGCAGGGCGGACCTTGAGGAAGCCCTTCGCAGCTACCGCGCGCGCGAACGCCGCTACGGTATGACTGGCGAACAGCTAAGAGAAAAAGACAACTGTCAGGATTCGTTGCCCACCTCATGAAAGGCCGTATCGCCAGCACCCTTGCCCTATGGGCAATACTTGTAACCACGACCGTCATGTTTGGCGCCGTCGGGGCCGTGTGGCTCGCCGCCATCGCCGCTCTTCTTACGCAGTACGAGTTGTACAAGATGCTCTCGCTGATGGGGCAAAGACCCATGAGTTACGCAGGCATGGCAGTGGGGCTTTTCGTATCGCTTACGCCTCTTATGCAAGGCTTTCTGCCAAGCTCGGGCACGGCACTTGTAGCACCGGCGGCACTGCTTTTCAGCG
>JAFGLA010000072.1 GCA_016928295.1 Opitutales bacterium | reverse complement strand
GCAGGAGCCGCAGGTCGGGCAGGCACTTTGTTCAAGGTGCGTCAGCTCCTCGATTGACATGGTGCCGGCCTGAACCGCGCCAACGCCTTTGGTGACGTTGATAAGGTCGCCCGTCTGTTTCATCGGGCGCAGGATTTCGGGAAGCTCCGCACTATCGTCCGTTGCAACGATGCCCGTGGCCATCGGCCCGCCGGAGACGAAAATCGTCGGGACGTTGACACGCAGGGCGCCCATCATCATGCCGGGAACGATCTTGTCGCAGTTGGGAATGCAGATCATCCCGTCAAAGCAATGGGCGCGAAGGACCGTTTCGACACAGTCGGCAATCAGCTCTCGGCTGGGCAAAGAATACTTCATGCCTCCGTGACCCATCGCGATGCCGTCATCGACGCCGATTGTGTTGAAAATGAAGGGAACCGCACCTGCCTCGCGCACAAGACGCTTCACAAGCTGGCCCACCTCGTTGAGGTGTGCGTGGCCCGGAATGCAGTCGATGTAGCTGTTGGCGATGGCGATGAACGGCTTGTCGAAGTCCGCCTCGGACTCGATTACACCCGTGGCCCTGAGAAGACTGCGGTGCGGCGCACGTTCAAAACCTTTCTTGATGGTGTCGGAGTTCATTATTCAAACAGTGGACGATTCATGGCATTCCGGCGCGCAGAAAAAAGCTCTGTGCTGTCTGGCCGGAATGCGTAAGCGGCCATTATTTACGCCGCATGTATTCATGGCAAGGGATAATCGGGCGGCTACTGCATGCTTGGTGCCTGTTACGCTTTCTAAAGTTTTTCCTTCATACGAAGGTGAGGCTTGCCGATTATTACTTTCTAGACTGTTATAAACAACAGCCCAACCCTGTTGTTTTCCCGCACTTTTCGCTCCCAGCCTGATGGCCCACCTCCTGATAGTTGAAGATGATCCGGTATCCTCGCGCATTCTGGTAAATCTATTGCAGAAGCGTGGGCACGAGCCGCATACCGCGTCCAGCGTTGGCGAGGCTATCAGCGTGATGGAGCGCAACACGCTCATCGATCTTGTCATTCTGGACAACCAGCTTCAGGGCGAATACGGGTGGCAGTTCCTTGAATACGTGCGCAAGGACTTCATTTTTCGTAATCTGCCCGTTCTCATCTACACGGGCAGCAGCGATCGCAATTCCGTCCTGAAGTATCTGCAACTTGGCGTGCAGAAGATATTGGTTAAGCCCTACAACGCGGCTCATATCGAGGAGGAGATTACCCGCGCGGTACAGTTTGACTGGCGCGGCATGGTGTTCGAGCCGCCGACAAGGGTCTGCCAGCGTCTGAACATCGGGCAGGACGAGTATTACAAGTCGCTCATACGCGGCGCGGTCGATGTCAAAGAGCATGTTCCGGCGATGAACAAGCTCGTGGGGGCCAAGGATTTGCGTGTGTTCGACGAGCACCTTTCAGCCTTGCAGAGCCTTGCGCTCAATCTTGGCGTGTCTCTTCTTGAGAACGCGGTGGAGAGCATTCAGGAGTCCCTGCGCGATGGAAAGATCGAACAGAGCATTTACTTTATAAACCGCCTCGTCCCGACTGCGCGCCTGATGCATCACCGCGCTCTGTCACACTTTGGCCTCACAAAGAACGACGAGTTTCCCGAGGATTTGTTCGGAGACCAGCGCGAGGAGCAGGCGCAGCGAAAGGGTAGGCCGAGCGCGAAGGATTCTCTCCCGTCGCCTGCCATTGCGAAGTCCGATCCCGTGGATCAGGTCATCCACAGTCCGCTAAGCTCGTTTACGGAAGATTTTAAGCTGCTGTTGGACAGGCATTTGTTTATCGAGGGCGAAGTCGAGCGCGTGCTATCGGGCGAGGGAGCCGCCGTGGGTATAGAGGACGTTCTTTCCTGCCTGAGCTTTCTTTCCAAGCTGGGCGTTGCATCCTCGGATTCCATAATTTCCTGCATCAGCGAGATTCCCGGGGTGGATACGCGCCTTGTGGAGATTGCCAACAGTTTGTCCACCCGCGGCGAGCGCGTGACCACCATGGCGCAGGCGCTTAGCGTGATGGGGGCAAATATGGTTAGCTGCATCGTGGTGCCGCTTGCATGGCTGAGGGCTTCGCGTAGAGGACGCAACCCCTTGCGTCTTGAGGCTTTGGCGCAGCACAGCATGGCCGTCGCGCTTATCGTGCGGGAGCTTGCCATCAAGTTCAGCGGCACGCAGGACTTTGCCGCTGCCGCGCTCGCGCACAACGTGGGCAAGTGGCTGCTCGCGATTCAGTATCCGGCCTTCTTTGGCATGTGTATGCTTTTCGGACGTGAAGATCCGTCGAAGGTTCTCGAAAAAGAGCGCAGCCTCTTTGGCATAGACCATCGCACTCTTGGGGCGAAGTTTTCAAAGCGTGCCGGCCTTGCTAGTTCTGTAATAGCTACCACGCTGTTTCTGGACGACCCGGGCAAGGCCCCTGATGACGAGTCCCGCATTGTGGCCTCGATGGTGAATCTTGCAGACATCTTGGCGCGGGTTAAGGGAATCGGCTTTAGCGGGTTGGAACGTTCCGTGGGCACGATTGACTTTATTCGCTCTCCGGCTTGGGCCGCGTTGAAGGCTTCTCAGGTTAAGATTCCTTTGGACCCGCCCGAATACCTGTCCGCGCTCGAAAGCGTGGTCAACAGGGTGAAGAACATCGTGGAAATGGCGTTCGAGTAGGCGGCAGAGTTCTGTTGCGCTGATTTTCTTGTCGGTTCAGCCTTGGGCGGAATGCGTTTTTGACTTGAACGTGGTTGCTATTCGGCCTGCTGCTCTTCGGACTCCTGCGCCTTGCCTTTGCGGGCACGCGTGCGGCGGCGCGGCTCTCCGCTCTCTTCCGCTGTTTCCATGAACGGCTTGCCTGTCAGCGTGCCGATGAACTTCTTCATGGCTGGCGTCAGAACGCGGCTCTTGCGGTGGATTATTGCCAGAGGGCGGACGAATTGTTTGCCCCTTAGGGGAATGGCCTTGATGACGCCTCGCGCCACTTCGTGTTCCACGGTTGTGGCGGGCACGAGGGCGATTCCGGCGTTGATTTCCACGGCGCGCTTTACCGTTTCGATGTTGTCGAACTCCATCACGGGGTCGATTTCGAGCTTTGCGCTGCGGAAAATCTGGTCCGTTGCCTTGCGCGTGGGGATGTCGTGGTCGAAGCCGATGAAGCGTTCGTCCTTCAAGTCCTCTAGGGACACGTTCTTGCGGCTGACGAGGGGGTGGTTCTCGTGAACTATCAGCACGAGGCGGTCTTCCATGAAGGGGATAACCTCCAACTGGCGCATTTTCTGCGGGTAGGCGACCAGGCCCATGTCCACGCTGTTGCCGAGGACGTCTTCGTAAACCAGGTTGCTGCGGCGGTATTCCACGCGCACGTTGACGGAAGGGTAGTCGGTCAGGAAGGTCTTGATGTAGGGCGGCAGTTCGTGCAGGCCGATGCTGTACACTGTCGAGATGTGGATTGTGCCGCTTATTACCTTGCGCATTTCCTGAAGCTCGCTGATGAGCTTGTCGTAGCGGTGCAAGAGGTCTTTGGAGCCGTCGTAAAGTTTTTGCCCTTCAGGTGTGAGGTGGAATTGCTTCTGGCTGCGGTCCATTATGACGACGCTGAAGCTGCGCTCCATGGCACGGAGCTGCTGACTGACGGCGGATTGCGTGATGCCGTTCAGTTTGGCCGCTCTGGAGAAGCTGTGGCTTTCCACCAGATCGCAGAAAATCTTCAGGTTTTCGACGTGCATGCTATAATATACGGTATAGACTGTTAACTCATAAAGACTGCTAATTCTTTGGCAATGCTATAATCAGAACTGCTTACACGATGGACAACAGTATTTCTTATGAGGCTTTCGTTGCGAACGTTCGTTCGGTCGAGGCCGAGATAGCGCGGGCCTGTTCGCAATGCGGGAGAAGCCCTGCCGAGGTCACCTTGATGGCCGTCACAAAGACGCATGGTCATTGGGCCGTGGAATATGCGCAGAGATACGGGCTTAAATGCGTTGGCGAGAATCGCGTGCAGGAGGCCGAGGCCAAGCGTGTGGACAGGCCCGGGGCGCAGGGCGGAGGGATTCGCTGGGAGCTTATCGGCAGCCTTCAGAGCAATAAGGCGAGGCACGCAGTGGCTTTGTTCGAGCGCGTGCAGAGTGTTGACAGGGCAAAGCTGGCGCTTGCCTTGGATAAATACGCCGGCGAGGCCGGGCGTGTTCTTCCGGTTCTTTTGCAGATTAACGCCGGTCGGGATCCGGCCAAGCACGGCGCGGAGATCGAGGACGCTCCGCAATTGCTCGAAACCGCTCTTTCCTGCGCGAATCTCAAGGTCGAGGGGCTGATGACGATTGCGCCTTTGAGCGATGATCCCGATGTTGCGGCGCGCTGCTTCGATTCCTTGCGCACGATAAGGGACGATCTTGCCGTGCGCTTCGGCGTTGCCTTGCCGGAGCTTTCGATGGGAATGAGTGGGGACATCCCGCAGGCTGTCCGCGCTGGCAGCACTATGCTGCGCGTAGGTACTGCCCTTTTCGGTGGGAGGGTATAATAAACCCACCTTGCTTGAAGGGCTTCGCCCTTACGGCGACTGCGTTCGCCTATCCCAAGACAGTCAATGCCGATGCGCAAGCATCGGTGGTGCAGGGCTTGAGCCATGCCCATCCTCAAATCCTCGTTTTCGCTACGAAACCAGTTGTTAGAGGTGGCCTTTAGTTTACTGATACGAAAAAGGACGGAGTATTGCTCCGTCCTTTTTGTTTAAATCAATCGGGCCGACGCCTGTGATTTATCAGCTTTATTTGCGCTATGCAGCCGTTCTTTTTGCCCCAGACTGACTGCATCTCTCCATCCTTTAGCTTCGCAGAGCGCCGACCCTCAAAGTATGCCCGCGTTGTGTGTTCCGCGGCAGGCAGGCTATGCCCTTAGTTCATGGGCAGGAAGTGGTGCTCTTTGTCGTGCGGTGCGGGTGAGCGCGGTGCAGTCTTGTTAAACTGTGTCTTGGGCTTGATGCCCGCCGCGTGACGGATGTTCAGAACCTGCGAGCGACCACTTGACGCTGCCGCCGTGCTTGCGTCGTTTTTCACAAGGCGAACCAGCTCGCGTACGGTGTCCTTCAATACGTCTGCATGTGCGTTAAGTTCTTCGGCGGCGCTGGCTGTTTCCTCGGCGTTGCTGGCGTTACTCTGGGTAACTTTGTCCATCTCTGCCACGGCGGTTGTGAGTTGGCCGATGCCTTTGTCCTGCTCTTCGGACGCGGTTGCAATTTCGGCAACCAGCACGTTCATTGAGCGCGCTTTGCCGACAATTTTGTCGAGCGACTCGGACACCTTTGCCGAGATGCTTACGCCGCGATCGCTGTTGCGTATGGCACCTTCGATTTTGACGCCAGTTTCCTTTGCGGAATTGGCGCTGCGCTGGGCAAGGCTGCGAACTTCTTCTGCCACGACGGCGAACCCGGCGCCCGCTTCCCCCGCGCGGGCGGCCTCGACGGCGGCGTTGAGGGCGAGGATGTTCGTCTGGAATGCGATTTCGTCGATTGTCTTGATGATTTGCGAAATGCCAGAGGAAGATTCCTTGATGGCATCCATTGCCTGCTGCATTTGGGCCATTTGCTCCGCGCTTTCATCGGCTGCCGAACGCATGTCGTCGGCGAGGTCTTTGGCCTCTTTGGCGCTTGTGGCGTTGCGCGCTGTCATGGAGGACATCTCTTCGAGGCTGGAGCTTGTTTCTTCGAGGCTTGCGGCCTGCTCGCTCGCGCCTTCGGCAAGCATGTTGCTGGCGCTGGATACCTGCGTTGCGGCGGCGGCCACCTGCTCGGAGCCTTCGTCAATGGAGCTTATGGCTTTTACGAGGACGGCGTTTGTCGAGCGAATGATTACAAAGGCGATGCTTACCGCGCCTATCATGGCAGCCAGAAGGCTGAAAATGGTGATTGTGTTGCTGACGGCAGTACTGTTTTCGATGCTTTTGCCCGCTTCGTCACTGCGGTCGCGGCAGTATGTCAGCATCGCGTCAATGGCATCGCGATAGGCCCGGTAGTGCTGTACATATTTACCGTCCATGTGTACGTATGTTTTGGCTACATCCTTTTGCTTTTCGATTTCAAAGAGAGTTTCCAGAACCTTGGCGTATTCTTTTCTCACATTCGTAATGTTGTTGAACAGTTGTATCTCTTCGCTGTTCGACAAGAGTGGTTCCAGATCTTTGTAGGCCTTGCTGTTTGCCTGCGCCAGTGTGTTGTATATGCCAATCGCCTCGTCTCTAGACGCGCCGTCTTCGGACCTGATGTATCTTTCGATGTTGGCATAACCTCGTGACAAATTATCTTTTATCTGTCCGAGAAGAAGCGCGGCTGGCATCTCTTTTTCTATGAGGCTATTGGCCTCTGTGCTAACCATGTGAAGGCTGAAGTAGCCTGCAAGGCCTAGCGACATTGTTATTAGAGAGAGTATGGTGAATCCGATGGTTATACGGCGGGATATTGTCCAGTTTTTCATGGTATTACAGAGGAGAGAGGTGAATATACAAGAATGCCTATCGGTTGTAGTAACTCAAATCATTAACGGTGTTGATGATTTATTTGTATTTTGTTCACGATGCTTCTAGTGCAATTTTCACCATATTATCATTTGTACAGCGCATACGAGTCGTTGTTCGATGCTTAGCTTTTCGCAGTCACAAGAGGACATGCGTTGCTTTTGCAAGCCATTGGGGAGTAGTGCCTTTTTGACTGACTCCATGGCGTTTAGCTCCAGCTCGCGCCAGAGTTGTGCCCATGTTCGGGATTTTTCCCAACGCCTGAACCGCACGTAAATACTGTTCCAGTCGCCGAAGCATTCGGGCAGTTCCCTCCAGCTAAGGCGGTTCTGAATCAAGTACATGATCGCAGTTAAAAAATCACGGTCGCTTAAACGTTTTTTGGGGCCTTGGGTATTACGTATCTTGAGCAGGGCGAATCGAAGCTGTTGCCAGTCGGATTCCTGTAGCAAGTTGAGGGAGATGGATTGGGGTGATCGTCTGTCCATTTCAGACGATAATGTGATTGGCGGAACGAATGTATATATATGAACATTCGAGCCTCTTGAGAGAGAGAATCAGATATGAAACGCGATTTCGCGGGTTACCTGATTTTGACCACGCCAATTCCTGCCACAAGGAATTAGCTTCTACAAGCTCTAAGTTTCTGCATGACAGCCTCTTTTAGTTACTCGTCAAACGCCGTAACTACCTATGTAAGCTGACAACATCTAAGTAAGTCGTGTTTTTATGTCCAAAAAGCAGGCTTCACTGTTGACGATTTTTATATAAAAAATTAGCCTAACTCTATAAGCTTATTACAAGCTCGTGATGCTCTCGCAGAGTATCTCGATAGTCCTACTGATTGCTGCCTCGTCATGGGCTGTGCTTATAAAGCAGGTCTCAAACTGCGAAGGGGGCAGATACACTCCCTTGTCCAACGCGGAATGGAAGAACTTCGCGTAAAGGGGGACGACGCCCTTCATCGCGTCTTCAAGGCTGTGAACGGGGCTTTCGTTGAAAAATGGGCACCACATGGAACCGCTGCGATTGATTTGCAGAGGCACTCCGGCATCTTCGGCAGCCGCCAGCAAAGCCGTCTCGATTCTTGCGCCAGCCGCATCCAGTCGTGCGTAGGGCATGGACTTTTCCAGCAGGTTTAGCGATGCCAGCCCAGCGGCCATTGCCAAAGGATTGCCGGACAAAGTACCCGCCTGGTACACCGGTCCGTTGGGAGCGAGCATGTCCATAAGGTTCGCCCTGCCGCCAAAGGCACCCACGGGAAGACCCCCGCCGATAATCTTGCCCATCGTAATTAAATCCGCTCGCACGCCGGAAAGCTCCTGCACTCCCCCAAGCGCGACGCGGAAGCCGCTCATTACCTCGTCGAAAATGAGAATTGTGCCGTTCGCCGTGCACAGCTCCCGCAGGGCCTCAAGGTAGCCCTCTTTCGCAGGCACTACGCCCATGTTGCCTGCGCAAGGCTCCAGAATGATGCAGGCAATCTCCCCTTTGTTGGCGGCAAAAGCGTCCTCGACTGCCTGCACATTGTTGTATTGCAGGACGATTGTCTCGGCTGCGAAGGCCGCGGGGACGCCCGCGCTGTCGGGGTGCCCGTGGGTCAGAGCGCCCGAGCCTGCCTTGATTAGCAAGCTGTCGCTGTGCCCGTGGTAGCAGCCTGCGAACTTGATAATTTTGCTCCTCCCCGTGCAGCCGCGCGCAAGACGGATGGCGCTCATCGTGGCCTCGGTCCCGCTGTTTACCATGCGCACCTTTTCAAGGCCGGGCACAAGGCGCGTCAAAGTCTCGGCCATCATGACCTCGTCCTCGCAGGGCGTGCCAAAGCTCGTGCCGCGATCCAGCGCCTTGCGCAGGGCCTCGTGGATGACGTGGTGGTTGTGTCCGTGAATTGCCGGTCCCCAGGTGCAAACGTAGTCTATATACTGGCGCCCGTCCGCGTCGTGCAAGCGACAGCCTTCCGCGCTTTCTGTAAAAAAAGGAGTTCCTCCCACGCCGCGAAAAGCGCGTACCGGGCTGTTGACGCCGCCCGGGATGACTTTGAGGGCACGGGCAAAAAGATCTGAAGATATGGACATGGCAGGCCGAGTTTGCTCCGCAAAGGAAGTTATCCTTCCCTATATATCAGACGCAGGTCCGAGAGAACAGAAAAAGCGCCAGTCCGTGCAGGGCCTGCCTTTTGTGCCGCATTCCATGCGTATGAACCGATTGTCACGAAACAGTTTTCATTGTGCGGGAGTCCCGAGCATCATCCCGGCTTCATGCTTATGCCAGCGAATACGACGTCATTGCCCTGTAGCGCAAAATGCGCCATAGAGCCTGCGCTCGTATGCAATGGCAAGGCTTGTATCTTGGATTTCGTGCCGCTAGGGCACGTATTTCTGGACTATCGGGATGCGCCTGCCAACGCCGAAAGCCAGGGGGCTGATCTTGAGGCCCGGGGCGGCCTGCTTGCGCTTGTACTCGTTGCGGTCAACCTTGCGCACGATGTCTCGCACAAGCTCCGCATCGTGCCCGGCGGCGGAGATCTCGGCAGAGCTTTGCCCAAGCTCCACGTAGCGGCGCAAAATGTCGTCCAGCACCGGGTAGGGCGGCAGGCTGTCCTCGTCCTTCTGGTCGGGGCGGAGTTCGGCGGACGGCGGCTTCTCGATGCTGCTTGCAGGAATCACCTCGCCGTTGCGGTTAATCCAGCGCGAAAGATCGTAAACGCGGGTCTTGGGCAGGTCGCTGATAACGGCAAGCCCGCCCGCCATGTCTCCGTAGAGCGTGCAGTAGCCGACGGCCATCTCGCTCTTGTTGCCCGTGGTAAGAAGCAGCGCGCCGAGCTTGTTCGACACGCTCATAAGGAGCAGTCCGCGCGCTCGCGCCTGAATGTTTTCCTCAGTCACATCTCGGGGCAGGCCCTTGAAAATGCTCTCCAGCGTGCCCTCTGCCGCGCTTACAATGTCGGCAATGGGCAGCGTTTCGTAGCGGATGCCGAGGTTTTTCGCCAGCACTGCGGCGTCGTCCTTGCTGTGCTGGCTGGATATTGCGCTCGGCAGCGATATGCCCGTGACGTTCTCCGGCCCGAGGGCGCGCGCCGCCAGAACTGCGGTGAGCGCGCTGTCTATGCCGCCGGAAAGCCCGATGACTGCCTTGCGGAAGCCGCTCTTGTGCGCGTAGTCACGCAGGCCCAGAACGAGGGCGTCGTGAATGCGTTCCTCTTCGGAAAGGTTGAAGCGGGGCGATATTTTAGCCTCCTTCGCCGCAGTGTCCACAACTCGCAGTTCGCTTTGGAAGCCGTCCAGCCCCGCGATAATAGTGCCGTCGGCAGCGGCCACCATGCTGTGCCCGTCAAAAATCAGTTCGTCGTTGCCCCCCACGGCGTTGCAGTAAACGCAGGGCGCCTTGCACACGCGGGCCACACGCGCCACGATGTCGGTACGCATCCCCGTCTTGCCCGCCTGCCAGGGAGAAGCGGAAAGATTCAGCACAAGGTCTGGATTCTGCGCGGCAATAATCGCCACGGGGTCTTTCGAGTAGTGACGGCTTGTCGAAACGACTCCGTCGGTCCAGATGTCTTCGCAAATTGTTATTCCGATGCGCTTTCCCTTGTGCTCGACAATAGTCGGTGCCGCGGCGGACTCGAAGTATCTGTCTTCGTCAAAAACGTCGTAAGTGGGCAGCAGGCTCTTGCAGGAAACGGCCCGAATCGCACCCCTTACGCACCATGCTGCGGCGTTGAACACGGGTCTGCCGCTGGCGTTTTCGTTCGCAGCCAGTACGCCGACAAGTGCGGGGACTTCACCGACGGCGGCCGCCACGCGCATCGCGGCGTTCCATACGTCGTTGACAAAGCGAGTCTTGAACACGAGGTCTCGCGGAGGATAGCCGCAGATGGCAAGCTCCGGGAACACGACAAGCTCCGCCCCTTCTTGGCAAAGCTGCCGGTACGCGTCGATAATCAGTTTCGAATTTCCTTCGATATCGCCAACCGTGGTATTGATTTGCGCCAGTCCTACCTTCATAGACTTTAATAACCCTTCTTGACTGCATTTCTCTAGTCAGTAAACGCACCTTGAACAATGGCTAAATTCAAACTCATCACCGCAGGGCTTGCCCTTGGCGCCATCTTTGCCCTGCCTTTTCAGGCAAGCGCACAGGACAACGTGCGAAGCATATCGCTGGAGGAAGTCTTTCAGCTAGTGCAGTCGCAAAACCCGTCCGTGCAGGCAGGCGTGGAGGGGGTAGAAATATCCCGCCAGAGCGCCAGACAGGCCCGTTCGGCCCTTTTGCCGCAGCTTTCCGCACAGGCCCAGCAGGGGCGCAGCCGCACGATGGCGGATCAGGGCGCGAGCGACCTCGTGCCCGAATACGGCAACAGCTACTCGACCTCTCTTGTCCTTTCGATGTCGATAATCGACGCGACAAACATTGCCAACTACAAGGCGGCAAGGCTTGAGGAAAGCGCCACCCGCTACCAGCACGAGTCCGACGTGCAGGATACTTTAACTGATGCGGCACGGCTGTACTTTCTCTACATTCGCAACCAGTCGGCTCTCAAGGTCATTGAAAGCTCCATCGCTCTAGACGAAGTTCTCCTGAACATTGCCGAAGAGCGTCGCAAGGCAGAAGTCGCCACGGAGCTGGACCTGACCCGCGCGCGCGCAACACTGGCCAAGGACCGCCAGAACCACCTTGCGCAACGAACGGTGCTCGAAGAGACGCGCCTTGCCCTTCTTAGGACGCTGGGGCTGGATCCGAATCTGGACATTCGCCCATTGCCCGTGGAGGCGCAAGCCCCGAGGCTTTCCGGCCTGCCGGACTGGATGAGCGTGCTCGAAAGTCGTCCCGAGTACAAGGCGGCCAACGAACTTTTGGAACGCAACCGCGTGGCGGAAAAAGCGGCCGACTGGCAGCGTTTCCCGAGCATTGGCGTATCCGGCCAGTACGGCTACGCCTCGCGTATGCCCGGGGATCACGACGGGGGCGAGGCATGGTCGGTGGGGCTTACAATGAACATGCCCCTTTGGGAAGGCGGGCGCATAGGCTCTGAAAAACTTCAGGCCCGCGCCTACATCCGCCAGCAGGAGCAGAAGATTCGCGAAATCAGCGACATGGTGCGCAGCAGCTACATACTTGCACAGCGTGCCGTCGAGCAGCGTTGGGAGGAGATCCCCCTCGCCGAAGAGGCCGTGAAACTGGGCGAGTTGGAGCTGAAATACGCCCGCGAGCGTTTCGAGGCCAACGTGACAGACAACAGCGACGTAGTGAGCGCGCAGCTCTCCCTTGCCGATGCGCAGGACAAGCTCGTTGACGCCATCTACCGCTACCAGCTTGCACGGATTGACCTTGCGCGGGTGCTCGGGAGTGTGGAAAGTCAGCTCTCTGAATGAACAGAGACTTACTTCCGCGCATACTGCTGGCATCCCGTTCCCCCCGCCGCAGCGAGCTACTGGCCCGCGAGGGCCTCGCTTTCGACATCGAGGTGCCCGATGTGGAGGAGTGGGAGAAAATTGACGCCGACCCGCGCGAGCTTGTCCTGCACAACGCCGCGATAAAAGGCGACGCCATAGCGCAGAAGCACCCGGGGCGCCTCGTCCTAAGCTCGGACACTACCGTTGCCATAGACGGGCATCTGCTCGGCAAGCCCGAAGACCTTGCCCACGCCCGCGCCATGCTCAAGCGCCTCTCGGGCCGCGCGCACAACGTATTTACGTCCGTCCTTTTGCAGTGGCGCGAAAGGGACGTCCGCATGGAACGTTGCGTGGAGAGCCGCGTCGTGTTCCGCACTCTTTCGGACGAGGACATCACTCGCTACTTCAGCATCGTGAACCCTCTGGACAAGGCCGGTTCCTACGGCATTCAGGAAGGGCGGGAGATAATCATAGACCATTTTGAAGGCTCTCTGACCAACATCATGGGCCTTCCCATGGAAACGGTGCGCGAAATGCTGGAACAGCTTGCATGAACGAGGGGACAGAGAAAGGATTGCACCGCGATAGTCATTGTCGCGGTACAGTTGCCTCTGACAGGTGATTGTCAGCGGCGGCTTGCCGACATACCCACGCTATGGTTCAAACCGAAAACGCGCAAAAGCGCAACGGGAGTGAAGCCAGTCCACACGAGAAACGCGTGGACATCGTGGATATTGGCCCGCCGACAAGGCAGGTGGTAAAGACCGGCGTCGCGGTCATGATTCTCACGCTGCTGATACACGCGGCTGTGCTCATGACTCTGCCCGCGCATCTGTTCGTCGTGGATTCCTCCGCGTGGAAGGACCACCACGACGCCCCATATTACAAGATACACATTTTGCAACCCGAGCCGGAGCCTGATATTCCGCCGGAGGAGCAGTTTGTCCAGAGCACGGACGCGCCGGAGAACAAGCCGGACGAAACGAGCAACTATTCCGACAAGGACCAGCAGCTTTCACAGAAGATGGAGTCCGAGGACGAGACCGGAGATACGCCGGAAGTAGAGAACGCCGAGGAGGAGGATACCAACGCTCTCACTACGGGCGAAAATCCCTACAAGCAGACCTTGCAGGAAATGGCCGAAAGCGCGAACGGCAGCATGGACGAAGTGCCCCCGAGCGAAAACGACACCCAGAGTCCTGACCCAAGTAATTACGCCCGCCAGCAGGACCCCCAGCAGCAGGAGCAGCAGACCATGCAGGTGCAGATGGAGGAGCCTGCCCCGCCAGCGCCAGCCGCCATTGCGGAACAGGACCCGGAGAGCGAGGGCGAAGGCTATGCCGAGGTTTTCAAGCCCGGCGAGGCGGACGAGATTCCTGAAGAGGAGCCCGATGAGAAGATCATCCCCGCCTATTCGCAGGACATTCGCGTGCAGATGGAACAGCCCAAGGTGGACCCGTCCGATATTTCCGGCGCGCAGCCCAAGCCGCGCCCGCGAATCAGCCTGCCTAGCGCGATGCCCACCGTGGTTCGCAGGACCAACGCCGGTCTTGCAACGCCGAACGGTTTTGTCGCCTTCGACAGCAAGATGACCGCGTTTGGCGACTACATGGCGCGTATGCAGGAGGTTATCGTCACCAAGTGGTACGATTTGAACCGCGCCGGACAGGTCGTTGTCGCCGATTCCCGAGTTTACGTCCAAGTGAGCTTTTACGTGACCAAGGAGGGGCAGATTGAAGATTTCGCAGTAGATGAAAGCACCGCCAGCCAGCTTGCACAGTGGCGTGTAAAAGACGCAGTCATGAGCAATGCGCCGTACTTTGAATGGACGCGGGACATGGTAGATCTTCTTGGAGATCGCCAGATTGTGAGGATTCGCTTTATCTATCGCTAGAGCCTTTTGCATTTACTTGGACGCACCGGTAAGGTTCCCAAGTAGAACCTTATCCTGCGGACAAGACGCTGGATGAGTTCCGGCTACGTTTCGCTGATTGGCAGGGGCCCGTCCCAGCCTTATCAGCAAAGCCTTGCCGCCTCCTCATTCATTATCTTGCCGATGGAGTCCATCTAACTGCAAAATGCTCTAGATAGCTGCCCGTATGAGCGAAGAACCTTTGGATATGCCATCTGGCGAAGAGCTGCCCCTGTCCGCCGGGGCGCGCGTATTATGCCGCGCAGCCGGACTCGTCGCCCTGTACAAGCCCGAGGGCCTGCGTGCCCATCCCAACGAAAGCGGTCGCGTTGACAAGGGCGCTCTGCTTGCCGCGCCTTACGATTTGAAGAGGGAGTGCTACCTGTTGCAGGACGGGCGGCAGGTTCACCTTTTGCACAGGCTCGACGGTCCCACGTCCGGCCTTTTGATAGTGTGCACGGACGCGTCTCTTGCCGAAATAGTGCGTGGCTTGTTCGCAAGGCACATGGTGAAAAAGCGTTACGAGGCTCTGGTGTTTGGCAACGCGGGGAAGGGGCGCCAGCAGTGGCGGGACCGCCTCAGGACCGAGAAGGGCGGTGCGGGGGCAAGGACCAGCGCAGGAGCGGGCGACATCGCCACGGCGGCAATGAGCGTCATCGCCAGCGGAACGGTTCGCAACGGCTTGCCCGTGAGTCATATCGCCCTTGAGCCCGGGACTGGACGCACGCACCAGCTCCGCGTGCAGTGCGCCACAAGGCAGCTCCCGATAATTGGTGACGCCACATACGGCAACTTCGCGTGGAACAAGCGCGCGGCAAAAGAGCTGGGGCTTAAGCGCCTCTGCCTGCATTCGGCTTCGATTACTCTTGAATACGAGAGGGCGGGCAAAATGAGCCAGTTCACGGCCAAATGTCCCGCGCCGGACGAGTTTTCCGCGCTGTTCAAGATTAGTTAGGAGTGTCATGCGGGCTAATGCCACATGTTTTTCTGGAGTGAAAAGCCGATGAAAACGGCGTTATGATTAGCGTGCCGCGTCCCATTGTGGCATGAGAACGCTGCCCTCTGGCCGGCCTGCCCCTTTTTCTTTGCACTCGGGCCCGTGATGTGGGATAAAGGAGCGGTAAAAAATCAGATACGCTCATTTTCTTATCATACATCTTAACGCACGCGCATTTTTCTGAACGTTTATTCAGACAACCAAGTCAATAAGAGCATGGAGAAATCCGACAAGCCAACATTCGTCCTCGATTTTGAACAGCCAATCCAGCGCCTCAAAGAGCGTTTCGAGGAGATGGTGCGCCTTTCCGGCGAGAGTGGCTGCGAGGTTGGTGCCGAGATTGAGTCGATGCGCGCGCGTATCGACGAGACCGTGCGCCGCGTTTACAGCGAGCTTACGCCATGGCAGCGCGTGCAGGTGGCCCGCCATCCGCGCCGTCCCTACGCGCTGGACTACATCAATGCGCTGTTTGACGACTTTCAGGAACTGCACGGCGACCGCAGTTTTGGCGACGATCAGGCGCTAATCGGCGGCACTGCCTGGTTTCAGGGCCGTCCCGTGATGGTGATCGCCCAGCAGAAGGGGCGCGATACGCGCGAGAACCTCGCCCGCAACTTCGGTATGCCCCATCCGGAGGGCTATCGCAAGGCCCTGCGCCTTATGAAGCTGGCAGAGAAGTTCAAGCTTCCGGTTGTAATCTTTATCGACACGAAGGCCGCTTTTGCAGGAATCGGCTCCGAGGAACGCCACGTTTCCGAAGCCATCGCGCGCAACCTTCTCGAAATGTCCGCCCTTGAGACGCCCACTCTGGGCATCATTATCGGCGAAGGCGGCTCCGGCGGCGCGCTCGGCATCGCCGTTGTGGACCGTCTCCTGACGATGGAATACGCCTACTATTCGGTTATACCGCCCGAAGGCTGCGCGGCCATTCTCTGGCGCTCGCGAGAGTTTACCGAAAGGGCCGCAGAAGCCTTGCGCCTTGGCGGAGCGGAGCTTGTTAAGCAGGGCATTGCCGACGAGATGATCTCGGAGCCTCTGGGCGGGGCGCATCGCGACCCCGAAGCGGCGGCGGACTCCATACGCGAAGCCATTGAGCGCAATCTGAACGCCCTATGTGCCACGCCTGCGGAAACGCTTCTTGAAAAGCGTTACGCCAAATACCGCAACATGGGTGTTTACGCAGAAGGCGTGAAGGCCGAGCTAAAACAGGCACACGCGGTTTAGGCCGTGTTTGAAAATCGGACGCCCGTATTTCGACGGGAGTTCTGTTTCATATGCTGCGTAACGCTTTTGCGATAGCGTGCCTATGCACTGGGCAAGCTATGTGCGTTAACTGTTTCATAGCGAAGAACAGGTGGAAGTTTTGTGCTTCTCCTGTTTTCGCTCTTTGTACGGCATTTGTAAAATGCTGTTTTTTAGTGGAATACGTGGTTTTGTCTTGTTCATTGTAAAGATGTGGCCTAGGACCTGCTAACTTAATTGGGACCTCGGGAGGGTGGAGGTTTTTTCCGCCTTCTCGCTGATTTGGCTATGAACAGGAACATACTCAAAGATATTTCACACAGTTCCTACGTGCGCCTGTCTGCATACGTGGGAATGGCTTGGGGCACCGCGCTTGGGACGCTGGTGTTTCTTGCGAGCATCATAAGCGACGGGTTCAACGAAATGTTGCCCGAAGAGCTAGTGGCGGGCATGTCAACGGGACTTTCATGCCTTCTGTTCGCACCGCCTGTAATGGGGCTTCTTGGAATTGCGCTCGGCTGGATCTCGTATCTGGCGTTCGACTTCCTTGTGAAAGCCTCGGACGGCTTGAAAATCAAGTCGGTGGTGGAAAATTGCGACGTGAAGCCAACTCCCGTGTACTCGACAACTTATCGCAGACGTTAGCGATTACCAATCGCTTTGCGGTGCACCCGCGGGGAAATAACGCAAGTCGGCTTGCCTGAAGAGCCGGCAATGTGCTTTCATGCATTTTGTGACCGCAGCAAGTGACAGTCCAGCACCCACAACGCACAGGGTTAATGTCGTTCACGGCTGGCGCAAGTGGCTGCTTTGGACTCTTGCGCGCATTGTAAACCTCGTGTTTTCCACGCTGCGCTTTCGCATAGACAAGGAAAGCCGGGTCGCGCTGACAGACACCAGCGGTCCGCACACGCTTGTAATCTGGCACAATCGCATAATGATCTCGCCCGAGCTTGTGCGCCGCTTTCGCAAAGGACGCAAGCTGTCGGCTCTTATCAGCGCGAGCAAGGACGGTGCGCTAATTACGAGCCTCATTTCCTCAATGGGTATCGAGGCTTGCCGCGGCTCCACGAGCAAACGCTCCACCGAGGCAGTGCGCGAACTGTTGCGCGTGTTGAAAAACGGGGGCGACATTGCCATCACGCCTGACGGGCCGCGTGGTCCCATTTACAGCTTTCAAGACGGGGCATCGGCTCTGGCCCTATTGTCGAAAACGCCGGTCATTCTTGTCTGCCCGAACATCGAAAGAGGCAAGCGCTTCAACTCCTGGGACGGCCTCTACATGCCCTCGCTGTTTGCCAAGGTGGAAATACGTGCGCGGCGCTTTTTGAACGAGGAACTGCCCAAAGACAGAGACGCTTGCGGGCGTTTTCTGCGCGAAGCCATGCTGGCCTTGACCCGCGATTTGCCAAACCCGCCAAAGGTGGCTTCTGCGATGGAGCGTTTTGCCGCAGGACAAGCCCCCATCGTGACGCCCGAGGGCGAATAGTATTGGACGCGTTTTCATTCAGCCTATCGCGTTTCTCAAAAGGAAACCGAGAAACCAGATTTGTTTATCCGCAGATGAAAAAGGATAAAAAGTGGATTTCGAGAGATACAAGTTCTTATCCTTCTTGAATCTGTGTAAATCTGCGTAATCTGTGGTTAAGAAAATCTTCCTCTTTCTATTTAGGTAAATTTTTGAGGTAAGCTCTAAACGCAGTTTGCTCAAGGAGTACATAAGAAAACCGGCACCCGAAACTAGTCCGGATGCCGGCGGTAAAACGTCTTTCCGCCTGCAATCTGCCCTTCGCCTATGAAGGGCTTGCAGCGCCTTATTCGGCGGCGGGGGCGGCTACTACGACTTCGGCCTCGCGCTTTGCAGCGGTCTTGGCGCGCTTTGCCGCGTTGTCCTTGCGGGTCTTCTTGCGCAGAGCCACCTGGCGGGAGCGCGTTGCGCTCGGCTTGGAGTTGGAAGGCTTGTTGGACTTGCGCTTGCCGGCCAGAGTCTGGTTACGGCCGTGTTCGAGGTGCTTCATTGCTGTGTACTGTTAGAAGTAAAATGCTCGTTTGGCGGAAAAGGAAGACGTATAGACGGCTTTGCCCCGCTTGAAAAGAGAAATGTTGTAAGTTGAAGCGTATTGACGAGTCATTGGGCGTGACTTGCTCTCTTGCAGGGCTAAGGATTGTATCATGCTTTGTGCTTTTGGAGCTTCGCATCCCGGCCTCAGACGGAGTAACAACGAGGATTCATTCCTCTGTGTGTCCGAGAGGGGCCTTTTCGCCGTGGCCGACGGGCTGGGCGGGCTTATGTACGGAGAGGTCGCGAGCGGCCTGCTCGTGGAGTTGCTGGATAGTGCCCAAGAGCAGGAACTGGATGACCTCAACGCGCTTGCGCTCCGCCTCAGCGAGGCGATCGCCGATAAGGGAGCAGAGCTTTGCGCCTCCACCATCGGGACTACGATGACGCTGGCCATTGTGCGCGAGGGCAAACTCCGCATTGCCCAAGTGGGCGACAGCGTTGCGTTTCTACTTACAAGCGAAGATGGATTTCGCCAGTTGACCACCGAGCAGACCGTGGCCGACGAGCGCCGCAGGGCGGGGCGCATTGATATTGAGCCGTACATGAACCACGTGCTCACCCAGTGCATGGGGCAAAAGGAGGCGGTGGTGCCAGAGTTGTTGGAACTGGACTTTCCCGCCGGAGCGCGCCTTTTGCTGTGCAGCGACGGGATTACGAAAACCGTTCAGGACGAGCACATTCACGAAGCCCTCGCAGAGTGCGAAACGCCGCAGCGCTTGGTCAAAGAGCTTATCGACATGGCAAACCGTGCCGGAGGGCCGGACAATTCGACAGTCGTCGCCGTGTTCGCCTAAGAGGTTAGGAGCACGAGAGTAGCGGGAAACTCAGCCTGTCTAACCGAGAAGACGCAGGCCGGTGGCGAGCCAGAAGGGGATCGTCAGAAGGCCTGCCGCAGTGCTTGCCAAGACTACCTGAACCGCCACGGCAGGGCTTCCGCCGTAGAAGCGGGCCAGCACTATCGGGAACATCGCAGCGGGCATTGCCGCCTGCACTGCGAGGACTTGCTTTAGCTCCAGCGAGAAGGGCACGCAAAGGGCCAGGGACAGGTATATAAGCGGCAGCAGGCAGTTGCGCACAGCAAGGCCCCATACGGGCACCTGCCAGCGCCCCAGCCATTCTCCGCTGCGTACAAGGTCGCACATCGTGGCCCCGCTTATAAAGAGGCCGAGCGGCACCGCGCATGCGCCCATCATCTTGAGCGCCGCAAGGAAGATGCCATACGCGCTGCCAGCTGCGCCGCCCATTTCCGGCAGGCCGGAGAAGTTAAGCAGCAGCCCGACGAGCATCGCAATAAGGGGCGGGTTGAGGAGCTGTTTCCAGACGTTTTTGTCTATCTTGCCCGTCAGCATCAGTATTCCGTAGGTCCAGAGCATGGCCTCGATGCCGACGTTGCACACAAGCAGTACTCCCATCATGGGGTTGTCCACACCGAACACTGCCGCAGCGACGGGGATTGCTATGTAGCCGTAGTTGTTGAGGCCCGTTGTGAAGGCGAATGTGCGCCGCCCCGTGCCAACATGCATCCCGCCCAATGGGCCGACGAGGTAGCCGATGCTGATGCTCATGACCGCTAGAAATGCGCCCACCCCGATGCCGTAGCCTATATTGGCGGGGTTTTTGAGCGCGGGGTTTCCCAGTATGAAGGTCAGTATCAGGAATGGGTACAGCGCGTTGATGACGAGCTTCATCACCGACGCGTCCGCAGCGGGTGTCAGCCAGCCCCGCGTCCTTGCAACGTAGCCCGTTCCAAGGACGAGAAACACGGGCAGCGCGGCACTGAGTATTGTAAAGTATGTGGACACTGGAGCGTACATTTACTCCAGTCCTATAAAAAAGAAAGGCAATACTGCGGATTTCGGCAAAGGGCAGCTATCCCGTGCCGTGCGTGCTTGCCGTCACCGGCCTCGACCGTTCCCGAATCACGAGGATTATGAGTCTGCGGCTGATGGAGCAGAGGGCGCAGGAGGAGGGGCTTGGCGTACCAAGCAGCAAGCGTCTGGATGCTTAACCTCCGTTCTCGCTTACAGGAATCCGCCGGTCTGCAACGAAGAGACATCGTTCAGCGACAATATCGAAGGTTGACTCTATGATGAGTGGTTTCTGAGAGTCAACGGAATGCCTAATCCGGATGGTGTTTCCGTCGATCTGTATCCACTTGAGATTGCTCTGAGGCAATTGCCAGCCCAGAGGCAGTAGCTTGAATCTATCAAAAGCATAAGCCTTCAAGTGGTATGAATTGACTCCTGGGTGATAATATACCAGCAGGAGTGGCGGTTGGCTGCACCCTCTCTCTAGGAGTTTAAGTTCCGGCGAGTGTCCCTCAATCGACTCGATAATGACGGGTTCGTTCCTAACACCAACCGTCGCCAATAGGTATAGAGCCGAAGTTTCATCTTTCTCTCCATCTGAATTCTGAAAGACGATTCGACCCACAGAAACTGATTCTATTCCAAAATCATTTGGTGGCAGGCCTAAGGACTGCTCTACATCTATAGAGAGAAACGTTGAACTGTAGATCGTCGTGGCGGACGCGATCAGCGTAAAGATCGCGATCGCGCTAAGGAGCTTAAGGTTTCGGATAGCCATCACTCGTCTCTCACTCGTTCGTTATCGGAGATAAATTCATCCGTGCGTACCTGGCGCAAGGAGCTGTCGCTCTTGTTGAAGTTCGTAAACCAGTAGCCAGCTTGTGCTTCAATATCCCCGGCGTTCGGCAGTTCTGCTTTTGCGGTAGAATAGATCAAGCGAGCAACAACCGTACTAAATGCGTCGTTATTTAGAAGGTCATCGCTCAGGCTACCTGATAAGACGAACTGGTCGACGATCGGTCGCAACCTGGGCTGACGTTCCCTCAGGTATCGATTGTACAGATCATTAAATGTATCTGGTTGATCTGGTAGAACGACCGCCCCGGACCTCTCGGGTACTGTCTACGGTGAAGAAAATCGTCGCTCTCGTGAATCGCCGTTGAGAGCAGTAAGTCTCTAGCGTTCTCAGAATTGTAGCTGCGGCCGCTCAAGTTGTCCAGCCGAGCAAGGGATGGTTGAACCACTTGGTTCAGGAACGTTTGATGATCCACTTTTCCTTCATACATGACTGCTCCGATGAACTGATTCTGAATACCGTTTTCTGACACAACTCGTTCGTTGACCGTGTAACCAGCCAGTTCACCCTTCTGGTTGTTTACGGCCTGAAAGGCGAAGGTTTCTTTCTTGGAATCGAGGTTCGCGTACACCTTAGCGCCATATTCTGTTTCTTTTATCTTATCCAAGAATCCCAAATACTCGCGGACCTTTGCATTATACGTCTCAATTTCTTGCCGTTGGTCATCAGTCGCATCCTCAGGTATGGCCCTCTCCTCGGGCCTCCATACAACATACCCACTGGGATCCACATATCGGAGTGGATTATTGAGGCTATAAGCGTAACGGTTATATGACTGGAGATTGGACGGATTCTGAACAACGATGTCAGCGCTCAAAAAACGTCCCGTCTGTGGGTCATATACCCTCGCCAGCAACAGGTTCACTCCTTTCGCAACCGCTGAGACGACCGGAAGTGCCGAGGAGGACATGCTAAGGTTGGAACTGGCCCTTGCCGAAAGCAGGGGTAACAGAAAGATGAGCGCCGATACGAACAGCCTATTCATTGGTTTCCTTTGCGAGCTTCAGGGCAGTCTGAGAGAAGGGAGAGGGATAGCAAATCACGGCGAGTTCATATGCCCTCGTCGCTTCCTCCGTTCGTCCGTTTGCGCGGAGGCACGCGCCGCGGGTGATCAGGAAGTGCATCAGCTCCCGCTTGCGGGAGAACGACTGGAGGAGGGCGAAATACTGAATCTTCACGTCGTCGACCTTGATTGGGAACGAGCGATAGTGGGCGTCGTCGTATATCGCGCAGCCATTCTGGCTGCCCTCAAAGTTAAAGGTGCCCTCTGTATCCTCCCAGCGGGTAAAGAAGTGCAGGAGCGTGTTGCTCATGTAGAGAGGGTAGTCGAGCCGACGACCGAGGGCCGTCCAGAAGACCGGCAGCGACGAGCAGGTTCCCATGCGCGGCTGCCGCTGCAGGAGCCCATGCAGGAATACATCGCGGGAGTCGCGAAAGAACACCTCGTCAGAAGACAGGTTGTCCGGCGACTCGATCCGCTCGGGGTTGTACTGGATGCCGTAGCCCTTGACGGCAAAGGTCACCATGCACAGCGCCCGGAACTGGCCCTCGCTATTATCATACTCGCCGGGGTTGCGCGTGAACAACTGAAGGTTCGCCTCCGTGTTCGCCCTCACGAAGAACGCCATCTCGTCGAGCACCCTGAGACACGCCGGGATGTCCAGATTCTCCGACCCGTTCAGGCCTTGGGCGCAGACCAGGTTGAGGTAGGCAATGTCATACTTCGCAAGTTCTGCCTCGCTGAGGTTCGCAAGGTAAGCAAGCTGTTCGTCGATACTGGAAAACTGAGGCTCTGCCCATGTGGAGAAACAGGGCAACAGGAGAGCGAGCAAGCAAAGGCAGAGAGGTCGCATCGGCAAGAATTTGCTACGCCCGAGAAGATGTTGGCGCAAGTACGTTTTCAACGAACTCACAAGAATCTGATCGTAAGGCACCTCAGTTTCTTTCCACAATCCGTCCGGCATGCTCCACCCCAGAAGAGACAGACTGTTGATCAAGAGCGGCGGAATCTGAGGGGATTCTCAGAGAAATGGACGAGGTTTTCAGGAGCAGAGTCAGGGCTGTCGAATTGAGCGGTTCTGGGCTGCGGAACTCAGAACACGGGGGGTTCTGGCGGGCAGTTCCGTAAGCCTTTGTCGGCAGCTACTCACAATAATACTCTGCGTGTTGGGCTATCGGGCTGGAGTGTTGCTGCGCGAGCGGCGTATCCTACCGAAAGAAAAAATTGGGGTGGTAAACCGGACTTGAACCGGCGACCCCCGGAACCACAATCCGGTGCTCTAACCAACTGAGCTACTACCACCAACTGGAAAGTCGGAGATTCAGGCATAAAGGGTCATGCCTGTCAATCCCGCGTGGAAGAACTTTTTTGTATTTCGAGCTGCCTGCCAGCGGCGTGGCGCGAGGCATTGCAGGTCGCAGCTTTTCGTCTATACAAACAGCCCGTCGCGCATTCGCAGAGTCTCGTCGCAGCGGGTGGCAAGCTCGGGATTGTGCGTAACTATAAGCACCGAGCGCCCTGTTCCGCGCGCCGCGCTGCCAAGCAACTCGAACACCATGCGCGAGTTGCGCTCGTCAAGATTGCCCGTCGGCTCGTCCGCCAACACGAGCGCAGGCTCGTTGGCCAGAGCGCGAGCCACGGCCACGCGCTGCTGCTCTCCGCCTGAAAGGTGCCCCGTGGAGCGCGTCATCTTGTCGGCCAAGCCGACCTGCTCCATCAGCATGGCCGAGCGGGCAAGCATTTCCTTGCGCGAGAGGCGGCCCAGGCGGCGCATTGGTAGCATGACATTTTCCTGCGCACTGAATTCGGGCAGCAGAAAGTGAAACTGGAATACAAAGCCCAGCATCTGATTGCGAAACTGTGTTCTCTCCGTGTCGCTCGCGTCAGAAATCGGCCTGCCCATTATGCTGATGCTGCCGGAGTCCGGGCGATCGAGAAGACCGAGCAGGTAGAGCAAGGTGCTCTTGCCGCAGCCTGAAGGGCCGGTGATGGCGTAGCTCTTCCCGCGCTTTAGAAGCAGGTCAACGCCTCGCAGGGCCTGAGTGCGCGCCTCGTCCTTGCCCAGAGTGCGGCGAACGCCTTGGGCCTTGAGAAGCTCCACTTCAGCCGCTGTGCTTTGCGTCGGCTTTGTTTCGGTAAAAGGTTCGTCGGTCATGGCTAGGATGCCCCCCTTATGATGTCGCCGGGTTCTATTTGGGCGGCCTTGCGTGCAGGCACGTAGCTTGCGACGAGGACCACTACCGTCGATACGACGCAGGCCCAGAAGTAGTGCCAGAGCGACCATTTGACGACAAAGTGATCAGTCGAGAATATGCCGCGGATGCGTATTGGCAGGTTCTCGATGCCGAGCGTCAGGAAAAACGCCAACGCGCAGCCCAGCACCATGCCGGCAATGAGCACAATCACCCCCTGTCCGATGAAGATGCGCACCACGTCCTGGCGCGTATAGCCCATGGAGCGCAGAATGGCTATCTCGCGGCGGCGCTCCATTACGATGATTGCCAAGGTGTTGAACATGCCAAGAGCCGCCACCATTATTATGACGCTCATTGTGATGCCCGAGGAAATGCGAAGCGCACTGAATACCTCCAGCCAGGTCTTTTCGCTCTTTTGCCAAGGGCGCACGTCGTGCAGCAAAACTTCCTGCATGTGGGCGGCGACTTTGTCCGCGCGGTAGTTGTCGTAGAGCGATACCTGTATGAAGCTCGCCTTGTGCGGCTCGTTCAGGATGTCCCGCGCCTGCCTAAGGTGGACGAATACGCGCCGCTTGTCGTATTCCTCGACGCCTGTTTCAAAAATGCCCTTCACGCGGAAGCGTATGCTCTCGTTCTGACGGCGCAGAAGCAGCGTGCTGCCAATGTCCAGATTAAGGCGCTCGGCCATTTTAATGCCCACCAGAATGGACTGCGGGTCGCTGTCAAAATCCTCTATTCTACCGTAGCGAATCTGTCCCCCGAGGTTGGACACGGAAAGGTAGTCGCTAAGGCGTATGCCGTAAACCTCGCACTCGTCCTCGCGAAAGCCGCTCTTTGCCGTGGCCGAGCCGCGGAGAACCTCGCTAGCGCCGGATACTTCGCGGAACTTGCGCACAGCTTCGATAATAAGGGCGGGGTGCTCGACGCCCTCCACATAGCTGCGCCCCTCTTTAAGCTCTACTTTGAAGCCGTCCTGCTCCTCTCCGGCCAACATGCTTGCGACGTTGTTCTGGAAGCGGTCCTGCACCTTGAGCGCGCCGTTTGTTCCCCATACCGAGCGGATGAAAAAGCTCTCAAACCCGCTAGTTTGCGCCTGAGACACAATGAAGAAGGCCACACCGAACACTATGCCGGTGAGGCTCATTAGCATGGCCCTTTTCTTTGCAAGAAGGAAGCGCCACGCGATTTGCAGTATCAGGCCCATCGTGAAAAAGTAAATAATGGGGACAGTGTTCCTCAGTCCTTTTTAGCGCCAAGTATTTCTACCTTGTCGCCATCGCGCAGAAGGCTTTGCCCGTCGGTCACGACTTGTTCTCCCGCGACTATGCCCGAGAGAATCTCCGCCTTTTCAAGGCCGAGGAAGCCCGGTGTTACGGGGCGGATTTCCACGATTCCGTTTTTCACGACGTAAACGCGGTTGCCTATGAGGGCGCGGCGAGGTACGAGCACGGTGTTCTTTCTTTCGGCCTTCACAAGAACCGCCTCTCCGGTGAGGCCCGGGATCAGTATCTCGTCCGGCGCGTCGATAGACAAGAACACGGCTCGGGTCTTGGTATCGGCGTTCGCGGTGCTGTTCAGCGCGGTGACGGTGGCCTCGAACGTGCGGTCCGGGTAGCTTGCAAGGCGGACCTTTGCCTTCTGCCCTTTTTCCACGTAGGCGGAATCCTCTTCGGCAAGGGTAAGCTCCACCCAGCGCCCGTCGGAAACAAGGCGCAGCACCTCGTTGCCCGTCCAGATGTAGTCCCCGGGCCACTTGTACTGCTCTGTAATCGTGCCGTCCATGGGCGCGACGAGCGTCATGCGCGAGAGCTGGTATTGCAGGTTGGCCACGGTGGCTTCAAACAGCTCCGCCTGTTCCTCGCGGCTAATCTGTTGGTAGTTGAAATCGTTCTGAATCTTCTGCAAGTCCCGCTGACGCTTTTCGAGGTCCGACTGACTGGCGTTGCCGAACTCTATGGCCTGCTTGATGCGGGCGATTTCGTCCTCGACATTCTGGATGTCGCGCACCTGGTTGAGCGGAAGCTGGAGCCGCTTTTGCGCCGCCTTTAGCTGTATGACCTTCTCGCGTATCTGGTTACGTATGTCCTGCGCTTCGAGGACCATCAGCGTGTCCCCCTTTTTAACCTTCTGGTTAATGGCGAAAGGAGTTTCGGCGATGCGCCCCTGCACCTCGGTCTTTACCTTGATGTCCAAATTGGCGAACACTTTCACCGTGCCCGTGACTGCGTCCGCTGCGGTGCCCGTGACCGCCTCTTCGACGGACACCACGGTGCGTATTCGCGACATGCCCGCCAATACCAGAGCAGCCAGGATCAGCAGGGGCAGGGCTATTTTAAGAAGCGTCTTCATTGTGATGAAAATGGGGTGGCCATTTCTCGCAGCTCGGCGATGTAAAGAGTGTAGTAGGCACAGGCGCGAAGAAGGTCCACTCTTGTTCTTTCAAGATCGAGCTTGCGCTGGAAAAGATCGTTGGCTGGCGTGGAGCCGCTTGCAAGCTGGGCCTCCATGAGGCGGATGCTTTCTTCCAGCATCGCAAGGCGCGCGGTTCGCGTCTCGATACGGCTTGCATTGAGGCGGGCCTCCCTTGCCGCGGACGATGCCTCGCGAAGGTGGCGCAGGCGGGCCTCCGCAATGCGTGCTTCAAGTCTTCTAACGCGGGCCATTGAGGCTCGCTGTTCGGCGCGGATGCCGCCGCCGTCGTAAATTTGCCAGTTCGCCTGCAAGCCAATCCAGCTATTGATACGCGGAACGTTTTCGTAATCCCCACCGCTGCGGTATTCATCCACGTAATCGAGGTTGGACGACAGGACGGCGTCGATTTTCGGCTTGTTGCGCGTGCCAAGTTCCTTGTTGTAAGCGCTTTCCGTGGCCAGTTCCCCTTCGATTGCGAGCGTTTCCTCGCTGTCCTGATTTGCGGCGGCCTGTTGCAGGGCGGCCAATTGTTCCTCTTCGAGAGGTTCGATCATAGGAATGGCTTCCAACGGTATTTCCAGTTGTGGCCTGCCGCTAGCTTCCCGCAGTAAATCAAGGTAGTATACGGAGCGGGATTCGCAGTCGGTCAGTTCTTCCATGCGCTCTTGAGCGTAAATCTGCGCCTCGTAAACGCTTCGGCGGGAGGTGTTGCCGCTTTCCAGCATTGCACGCATCCCTTCTTCCTTGTTTTTGGCGTATGATATGCCTTCGGACGCTATCGTGGCGGCCTGAAGGGCGAGCTGGTATTCGATGTAAAAGCGGCGGATGTTTTGTCTTAGGTCCGTCTTGCGTCTTTCTGTCCACGCCGTGGCGGATTCTTTGCGACCGAGAGCCTGATCTTTGCGCGCCTGGATTTCTCCCCAGCGATAGATGGGCAAGGAGGCGTTGATTGAAGCGTATGGGCCTACGTCGAAGCTGTTGATGTTGTCAGCCTCGCTGTTGAAGCGCGTCTCGTACTGGCCCTGTATTCGCGCGTAGCTGCTGACTCTTGGCATACTGGCGCTTGCCGCGGCCTCGTAACTGGCTTGACTTTCCTCTATTCGCATGGCTTCCGCCGCTATCGCGGGAGAGCTTTCGTCCAGGTGCAGAAGTATTTCCCCAAGGGCTGGGAAGCTGTCTTCGGGCATCATTTCTGCGTAAGATATGGAGCAGACTGGCAGAATCAGAAGCAAAAGCGGGCGTATGGAGCGAGGGCTTGGCATTGGTGTCGAAGGCGGCGGGAAAAATGCGTTTACGTAGTTCCCCTCCCAGTCGAAACCTCCGCCAGCCGCATTTGTTTCGTCGTATTGGGAAGAGCTTTAACTCGAAAGCCTCGGCAGGCGCCTGTCCTTTCGCGCGGGTGTTTTCAGTTTGCTCGCCTTCGCCCGGCTTGCGCGTCAATATTTCGCTCATGTCCGCAATACGTGCGCTAATTTCTGCCGGTCCAACTCGGGAGTTCTTCGATCCGGTGCGTTTTATCAGCAACCCTTCGAGCGGAAAGATGGGTTATGCGATAGCGGCGGCTGCGCTTGAGGCAGGTTGGGATGTGCAGCTTGTCAGCGGTCCGGTGAGCATTCCCGCGCCAGAGGGGGCGGAGCTGATACCTGTGATAAGCGCGGCAGAAATGCTGGAGGCTGTGGACAGCCGTTTTGACAGTTGCGATGTTCTTATAATGACTGCGGCTGTAAGCGACTACCGCCCCGCCAGTTGCGAGGAGCACAAGGTTAAAAAGGGCGCGGGGCTTATGCACATCACTCTTGAACCGACGGTGGACATTCTTAAAACCGTGGCCGCTCGCAAGCGGAAGGGGCAGTACGTAGTAGGCTTTGCCGCTGAAACGCGAGACGTGGAAGGCTACGCGCTTGGCAAGATGCGTGCTAAGAACTGCGATATGATGGTGGCCAATCGTGTCGGGCTGCCCGAGGGCGGCTTTGAGAGCGACAAAAACAGCGTCGTCTTGCTCTGGCCCGACGACGGGCGCGAGGAAATCGGCAGCGCGGACAAGCGGGACATTGCGAGAAAGATTGTGGAGCGCATCAAGGCGCGGCGTTGAGGGACCGCGTTCCTTGGGCTGATCTTGCGCGTGGCCACCGTTTTGGCATAGCAAAAAGGGCGGTCGCAGCATGCTTCGCCGCAACCGCCCCAATTGAAGGCCTCTTGTATTACATGCCGCGGTAGCGGCTGGCTGTCAGGGGGCTGGCAGTTTCGCGGACGACGTGCTTTGACGGGTTCGCAGCGAGGTTTTCCAAGAGCTTGAACGCCATTTCCGGGTCGTTGAGACCGAGCTTTTCGGACACTTCCTCGGCGTCCAGCGCGGGGCCGTTCTGCGCCATCAGGGCCTGAATCTTCAGCTTTGCGGCGAGGATGCCCGCAGCGGCCTTCTTTCCAGCTTCGACGCCGGGCTGGTGGTAGGCGTTGATGTTTACGAGTGTCGCGTAGAAGCCGACCGCACGCTCGTAAAGGGCGATGAGCATTCCCACGTTGTATGCGTCCACACGGCTGACGGTAATTGTCAGGCTCTCGCGGCCCTTTTCGGCCAGCGCGGTGCGCGTTCCGAGGTAGAAGCCCTGAAGGTAGTCGCCGCTTGTTACGCCCGGCTCGACCTCGACATTCTGGCCGAAGGACTTGTCCTCAAGCACCTCGATGAAGGTGACAAAGAAGTTCGCAACACCTTCGCGCAGTTGCTGCACGTAGGCGTGCTGGTCTGTTGAACCCTTGTTTCCGTAAACGGAAATACCCTGGTTGACCAGCTTGCCATCCAGGTCGAACTCCTTGCCGAGGCTCTCCATGATAAGCTGCTGGAGATACTTGGAGAACAGCTCGAGACTGTCCTTGTAGGGGAGGACCACCATGTCCTTTTCGCCCTTGCCTTTGGTGGCGTAATACCAGCAAAGGGCGAGCAGCATGGCCGGGTTCTTCAGCATGTCTTCGACTCTTGTTGCCTCGTCCATTTCGGCAGCGCCGCGGATGAGTTCCTCGATGTCGAGGCCCTGAAGGGCGGCGGGGGCAAGGCCCACGGGGCCGGTCTCGGAGGTGCGCCCTCCGACCCAGTCCCACATCGGCAGGCGGGCGAGCCAGCCTTCTGAAACGGCCTGTTTGTCGAGCTTGGAGTCCACGCCCGTGATGGCCACGGCGTGTTTTGCAAAGTTGAGGCCCGCCGCTTCGTAAGCCGCCTTGGCTTCGAGCATTCCGTTGCGCGTCTCGGGCGTGCCGCCGCTTTTGGATATTACGAGCGAAAGGGTCGTGGGCAGTTCGCCGTCGATTTCGCCCAGCACCTTGGCCATGCCTGCGGGGTCTGTGTTGTCAAAGAAATAGACGTTCATCTCGTCGCCCGTGGGGCAGCCGAGGGCCTTGGCCACGAACTGCGGGCCGAGCGCGCTGCCGCCGATGCCGATTACGAGCAGGTTCGTGAACTTGCCGCCCTGACCGGAGATTTTGCCGCTGTGGACATCCGCAGCTAGGGCCTTGACAGCCTCGTGCATGGCGGAGATTTCACCCG
>JAFGLA010000003.1 GCA_016928295.1 Opitutales bacterium | reverse complement strand
GCACCGGTAAGGTTCCCAAGTGGAACCTTATCCTGCGGACAAGACGCTGGATGAGTTCCGGCTGCGTTTCGCTGATGGGCAGGGGCCTGTCCCAGCCTCATCAGCAAAGCCTTGCCGCCTCCTCATCCATCATCTTGCCGATGGAGTCCATCTAACTGCAAAATGCTCTAGCCGAGGCTGACTCATCCTGTTTTTTACAAAAGGAAGCGGCCCGGCGTGATGCCGGGCCGCTTTAATAAGTAGCTTTGGTTTTTAGTTTCCGCTTATCGGTTTATCCAACGAGAGAAACTATTTTATCCAATCCACTTAGAACGTGAACGTATTGGTCAGGAACCATTCCTGAGTCGGCTTGATGCGGGCTGCTGCCCACGAGCCGTCGGGCTGTGTGGAGATCGGGACCAATCCGTTGCCCTGGAAGGCATTGCGAACGTTCAGCTGAATCTTCCAGGTGATGTCGTCGTTGATTTCGCGCTCGTAGCTGATCCAGTAGTCGAGGCTGTCTTCGCTCGGTCCATAGTATGGATTGCTGATGTCGAAGTTAGCCACGCCATCGGTGGACTCAAGGAGCGGGTAGCCGATAACGACCTTGTCCTGCCAGCGGTATGCAGCACCGATGCCAACGCCGTCCAACATGCCGTTGACGAACTTGTAGTTGGTGATGATGTTGTAGCGCCACTTGCGGACTTCAGATGCGGCTGCGTTTTCCATCAGCTTCATCTGAGCATACTGGCTGCGCCAGGGTGCCCATACGTTTCTACGGATGGTCTGGTCGAGGTTGCCATTGTATATGCGCATGTCACCAGCGTAGCCGGCCATCTGCTCGTCCATGAAAGCAACGTATTCGTCGAGGAGCGGGCCGCCGATGTTTACACGGTTGGCAGTCGTCTTGGACGCGTTGATTGCGATTGTCCAGTTCGGGATCGGGTTAGCGATGAACTCGAACTCGTAACCTTCAGAGGCCGTGTCACCTGTTACTGTGAATGCGGGGTTGCTGGAGGAGTAGGACTTAACTGTGGCTGAGTCCGGTGTGTACTGGGCCGCCGGAATGTCATTCAAGCCATGTCCACCCTTGCCGAGCGGGCTTGTTGAAGCGCCGACGGGTTCTGTAAGCGCGTTTTCATACTCTGTGCGGCCGATGAAGTTACCGCTGGAGTCCTTAAGTGCGCTAAGTGTGGTCGGGTCCCAGTTCCATGCGTTGAAGTAACCCTTCTCGGTCAGGAACTCCTGGATTTCGCCCCATGCCTTGATGGAGGCATCGCGGCGGGCGTATGCCTGCTCCTGTGTTTCGAAGTAGGCGTTGCCCGGGTCATCTGCCTCGTAGTTGGCGACGGGACGATCTGTGTCGTTGTCAACCCAGGCAGGGTACCAGAGCTCTGCGTTGTAACCTGTGAAACCGTCGGGGTAAGCCTTTTCGCGCTTATCCCAGTCGTAACCGGCGAGGCGGTAGAGGAAGCGGTTGCGGAAGCGCAGACCGTCGCGGATGACCTGATCGACACCAGCTTTGCTGGAAAGAGCGTCGACTGTCACATTCGTCATGTTTGTCTCGTACTTGATGACGCGGAAGGAGTACTTACCGTCTTTGGTCGAGAGCGTGATGCCGTACTCCTTGGTGTCGCCAGCAGGGTTGCTGATCGAGTTACCATAGATGTCACGACGAACTGAGCTGATCCTGAAGTTGTCCGACTCGTTGTAAGACAGGCTGACGTTGATCGGCAGCGGGTCTTTGGGGAAGAACTTGTTCAGGTGCACAACCGCGCTGTAAGAGGTGCTGTGTGCGCTGAATATCTGGTTCTCCGGATATTCATCCGGGAATGCGTAAACGTCCGGATCGATGTTCAGGAAGTCGCGGTTGGCTTTGTCTCTCTGAGCCGCAACGTCCTTGGTCTTGACCTTGTCGTATCTCCAGCCGAACGTTCCAACAATGGCGTCGTTGAGCATGTAGCCCTGCCATGTGCCGGCGTAGGACTCCGTCAAGCGGATGGTCTTTGTAGCGTCGGTGAGGAGGTTG
This sequence comes from Opitutales bacterium, assembly GCA_016928295.1. GTDB lineage: Bacteria > Verrucomicrobiota > Verrucomicrobiia > Opitutales > Oceanipulchritudinaceae > Verruco-01. The sequence goes on along the minus strand of JAFGLA010000003.1, from coordinate 8,192 downwards.
TTCGTCTTGTCATCCCAGGTGATAGGGTTGATCTGCTTGTTGCTGTTCCAGCCGACGTAGTTGTTCGGGTTGGATGCCTGTGTCGGGGCGTCAGCAAGGAACTCCTCGCCATACCTCTTCTGGATTGCCGTCGGAACTGTCCAAGCGTCGGCGTAGTTTGTGCCACCCGTCCATGTGGAGTCGAAGTGGTACACGCTGCCCGGGGACAGGATAACATTACCGTTGATATTGGAAATGTTTGCACCTGATGCGGAGGACGCACTGGCAAGCGAGGGGCCGAGGTAGATTACCGCCGCCGGAGGACGTTCGCCAATGTAGTTGTATGACGAAGCGGGGCTGTCTGTGCGTGTCCAGTAGGATGCCCAGTCCATGTCGCTTGCATACAGCTTCCAGCCGCGGGTTTCCACGCGGTATCTCTCTTCGGAGTAGCTGGCGTTAAGGCGGTGTCTTCCAAGAATCTTGGAGAGCAGGCCGTCGCCAAACAGATCCGTGGAGCGGAGTTCCGTGAACAGCGACGCGCGGAAGTATCTGCGATCGCTGTCGAAGGATGTGCCGGAGCCACCGTTGGACTCATAAACCATCGGGCGTGCGAAGTTTTCATTCGTCGTCCCGTCGAGGTTTTCAGAGTTCAGGTCCAGAGTAAGCGTGGGCTTGCCAAGTAGAGACTGGCCGCCGCGGTTGTACTTCTGGTAGTCGTAATCCAAGCTAAGGCCGACTCTGTCTCCCCAGCCCATCTGGGTCAGCGAGAGGTTGTAAGCGTCCCAGTCTTCCCATTCACTCTTGGTATCTCCGTCGATCAGTTGATCGTAGAAGTTGAATACCGAAGAATCGGTAAGGGTCTTGTCGCGGTGCTGGCCGTATTCCTGATACTCGAGGTCTGCAAAACGGGCGTAGTCTGCGTAACCACCAAGCGCCATCTGCTGGGAAGCAAAGCGCTGTCCCATCAGGGTGTTGGTGAAGTCGAGAACATCGCCGTTGTTATTGCGGGCGCCACGGTTGACGTAACCGGCGTAGATCTGCTGAAGCTGTCCGGTCGTTCCATCGACATACCATGTGGCATGCTGCTGGTTGATCTGGATGCTTGAGAGCCACGGGTTTACGTTGCCCGGGGTCGAGCCGATGCTGTACGGATCGGTAACAGCATACTTGCCCATGCCCTCTTGCGCTTCGGCAGAGAACCATGGGGTGATGCTGTCATACGGAGGCAGAACACGAGCACGGTTGGCGTCGATGCTGCCGTGTTCATACTTAACCTTGATCTTTGTGGTGAAGTCCGGGCCGAATATTTTCGGGGCCCAGAGAACTGTTCCGTAGAATCGCTCGTCGTCTTCGAACGCTGGATCCTGCTGGAACTTTTCCTTGTCCACCAAGGCGTCAACACGAACGGCGAGTACGCCGTCGACGATTTCCTTGTTGTAGTCGACTGCGGTGCGGATGCTGCCGTAGGAGCCTACGCGGAACTCGACACTGCCCGAGTCTGTAAACTGGGCATCGCGGGTGGAGGCGTTGATTATACCGGCAGGGCTGCCAAGACCGAACAGCATGGAGTTAGGGCCGCGCTGAATGTCGATGCGATCGACATTGAAGCCGTCCCAAGGGATGTCCGTGCCGAAGTAGTCTCGCGTATTGTCGGCAGAGTCCAGACCGCGAACGCGTTGGCCAGAGCCCGGGGAACGAAGTTGGCTGGTTTCGTCAAGACTTGTGCCATTGCCTAGGCCTGCATACGTGCCACGGGTGCCGGAAACTTCGGCGTTGGTCGTGTACTGTAGCAGGGTGGCATTGTCGGTAGCACCGATGTCGGTCATTAGCTGTTTTGTGACAACCGAGATTGCCGAGCCGACATCCTTTAGGTCTGTGCGTATGCGGGTACCGGCCAGAGTTTCAGATGCGAGATATCCGGTGTCCTTTTCGACAGAAACTTCGAACGGGCTAAGGATATACACATCTTCATCACTACCAGTCGATGCCTCTTCGGCGGCCGTTTGGGCGGCCAACCCTGACGTTACTGCGGCGCCCAGCAGGGTAAGCGGGAACCTCCAGTCACGCACTAGGGAGTTTTTCTTGTGCATAGTTTATCGTTGGCTTGTGTTGTGTTTGGTAACAGTCCGATCACTTCGCAGAATTACCCCACACCACGCCCCGGATCGGATAAGTAGGGCATGCATAAGCATTTGGGTATATGTAGGGTAATGCGCGGAATCATAAGCCTGGGGCCGCAAGGCCGACAAAGTCATCATCCGCGAAAGGTTGAAATAGGTGAGCACTTTTTCGTCCTGTTGTCGTTCGGGGTTTTGAACGATGAAAGGAGGTAGGTAAAAATCTCGAAAAGTAACAGTCGTCTGAACTGGAGTAGATAGTATCCCATCATTCGGAATCACTCGTCTGGACCAAGGCTTTTGCCATTCTAATTGTAGACCTGTTGGATACTGATTTTCGCAGATTGTCTTTTGTTAAGTCATTGGCTTTCAGCAGAGAACATAGCTGTGCGTTTTGCCTGATCTTGTTAGCTTGTCTGCTGCGTCGGCTTTACAATGCTGACGTTTATGCAAGTGCTAGTTGAACCGTAAGATACCTCAGTTTCGGCATTTTGCTTAATGCATGGCGTGTTTTTTGTAATTCGAACGGGGGAGTTCATATTGGCAAAATCGTCTCATCGATGTGTCTATTGTTGAGCGGTCAGCCATCTATTGTTATCCAACTTGGGATTTTGATACGCAGAGTTGATGTACATGGTCGCCGCTCACGCTTCTCTGTGTCCGTTGCATTAGAGATGCTCTCTGGAAGAATCTTGTGATTTGAGAAATACGATAAGCTAATGCATTCTCCTGCTATGAACATGAGGGTTGAACACGATACTCTGGGCGCCGTCGAAGTGCCTTCGGGCAAATACTGGGGCGCACAGACGCAACGCTCCATCGAGAATTTCCCGATCGGGCCTTCAGCGTCCATGCCCGTCGAAATCATTCGCGCATTTGCCGTTCTGAAAAAGGCGGCCGCTTTGACGAATCTGAAGCTGGGCGTCATATCCTCGGAGAAAGCGCAACTAATTGCCCGCGTGTGCGACGAGATCCTATCCGGCAGCCTCGACGCTCATTTCCCCTTGGTAATCTGGCAGACAGGCTCCGGCACCCAGTCCAACATGAACGTCAACGAAGTCATCGCCAACAGGGCGCATGTGCTTCTTGGCAACAGGCTGGGGGAGGGGCATTTGCTCGTGCATCCCAACGACGATGTCAACAAGTCCCAGTCCTCCAACGACACTTTCCCGACCGCGATGCACATTGCGGCATACAAGGTGTTAGTGGAACGGACCATTCCCGCCGTCGAACGCCTCGTCGAGACTCTGGAAGCAAAGTCCCGCCAGATGTGGCAGGTGGTAAAAATCGGCCGCACGCACTGGATGGACGCCACGCCTCTTACGCTGGGGCAGGAGTTTTCAGGTTACGTTTCGCAGTTGCGGCACGGGCTGCGGGCATTGCGCAACACTCTGCCACACATGCTGGAGCTGGCCCTTGGCGGGACGGCAGTGGGGACGGGGCTTAACGCACCCAGGGGCTATGCGGAGCTTGTAGCGGGCGAAATCGCCGCTCTTTCGGGGCATCCTTTTGTCACTGCGGAGAACAAGTTCGAGTCTCTCGCCGCGCACGACGCATTTGTGGAGAGCCACGGCGCGTTGAAGCAGCTCGCCGTCAGCCTTACGAAGATAGCCAACGACATACGCCTTCTGGCCTCCGGCCCGCGCTCCGGCATAGGTGAGATAACGATACCGGCCAACGAGCCGGGTTCGTCCATCATGCCCGGAAAGGTCAACCCGACACAGGTCGAGGCCTTGACGATGGTATGTGCCCAGGTATTGGGCCACGATGTGACTATTACGATTGGCGGGGCGAGCGGTCAGTTTGAGCTTAACGTGTTCAAGCCCGTAATCATCGCCAATTTCTTGCAGTCGGCCAATTTGCTGGCCGATGCGTGCTCCAGCTTCAACGAGCGTTGCGTCGTGGGAATCGAACCAAACATGTCGCGCATAGATGAGCATTTGCGCAATTCGCTGATGCTGGTTACTGCGCTAAACACGCATATCGGCTACGAGAGCGCGGCCAAAATTGCCAAGAAGGCCCACGCGGAGAACACGTCCCTGAGGGAGGCGGCTCTTGCGCTTGGGCTTGTGAGCGAGGCGCAGTTTGACGAATGGGTTGTTCCGGTGCGCATGACTGGGCTTGAGCCGGAGCTGAAGTCATGACGCCGGATTGTTCGGAGGTTTCCTGATTTTTCTCGTCTGGTCTATTTGTCATACGAGAGTTAGAATCCTCAGCTAGGGCCGCGGGAAGGCTCGGATAAAGCTGTCGATGGCTGATTGAAGCCCTTGTGGGTCATCCATGAAGGGGAAGTGACCGCCGGACGATTCCCAGACGAGCATTTGCGGGAAGCGAACCTTGTCGACGCCGTCCGGGCCCACCATGCCGTCGTTTCTGCCGCTGAAGAACAGAACCGGAACGTTGATAGCCGGACTAAGCGGACGCTTGTCCTCGAGATACTCGGGAAGGCTCATCACGCTTTCGGACAAGTCCCCATTCCAATTCGGGAACTCTCTATAAGTCGCGTTACAGGCATCCATGAACTCGTTGCTGCCGAAGGCGACATCTGCCCATAACCCACGGCTGCGGGCTTCGTTTCCCAACTGTATGAATCGGTCCAAGTCCGGTCGTTCGCCTGGCTTCAGCGCAGGCAGGGCCTCATGCCCCAGAATGCGCGCGAGGTTACGTGACTGCCAGTCGAGGCTCTCGCTTATGTCGAGCGTACAGCAAATCATCAACATTCCGTCGATGCTGTCGGGATGGCGGTTCGCGTATTCCGTCATTATCACTCCCGCAAAGGAGTGACCCATAATATACCAGTGTTCGATGCCGAGCGATTTTCGCAGTTCCTCGAAATCTGCTACCATGCGCTCGATGGAATAATCACCAGCGGCGGGACTGGTGGACAAGCCGCAACCGCGCTGGTCCATGTAAACCATGTGGAAGCGTTGTTCGAACAGGGAACCCGAGAACGTCTTCGCCCAGTGGTAACCGGAGCCGGGCCCTCCGTGGATATAGAGGCACGCGGGGCCGTCGCCTGTCTGCTCATATACCAAGCTGACTCCGTCGCTCGTTGCGAAATCGGCTCTCTGAGCCATGCATGCTAGTGGGCATAGAATGGACAGGAGGGGTAACAGTAGTTTCATGATCATGTCTTGCAAAGATACGTCGACGAAGACGGCGATGTCATAACTATGTCAATTGGCCAAGCTCAAGGGCTTACGCGGATGTTGTTGGCATGATTCGCTACGGAATTAGCATCATCATTGGAACGGTTTGTCAATTTTGCATATTGTGCTAATGGGATTAGCAAGACGCTTCATGGTCGGATGCTGTATCGTTACACGTAATGCGTGCTGGATGTACATCTATGCTATCTTCAGCGTACGTCTCTCGTGAAGAATCATGGCTGCTCGGGCTGGGATCGAACCAGCGACCAAGTGATTAACAGTCACCTGCTCTGCCACTGAGCTACCGAGCAACTTTTCGTTTCCTCTTGGTTTCCCTTGGGAAAGACTGGGAACAAATACGTTAAGCTCTGGGGTGTCAAGAGTTCTCGGGGCTTTTCCGTTTTTTTCTTATCTCCATGGCATCCGTGACGAAACGACGACACGCGCGTGCGGATTTTTCAGACACCCAGCTTTGACATTTCCAATTCAGTAGCGCAATACAAGGCCCATCATGGACATCAAAGCCATCATTCCCCACCGCCCGCCATTCCTCTTTGTTGACAAGGTGCTCTCCTGCGACGCCGAACACATCGTTGCCGAACGCACATGGCGGGAAGAGGAAGACTTTTACCGTGGTCACTATCCGGACAACCCGCTTACCCCGGGCGTATTGCTTTGCGAATCCGTCTTTCAGACCGCGGCCCTGCTCATCGCCGAACGCATCCGACTGGCCGGAGACTCCATAAAAGGCGCACCAGTGCCCGTGCTCGCCAGAATCGGCGCCACACGCTTCCGCCGCATGGTTCGCCCCGGGCAGACAACCACGATGGAAGTGCGCTACAAGGAGTGCATGAAGGGCTTCCATTTTCTCGAAGGCAAAGTGATGCTGGAGGGCAAAGTGGCCGTGTCGCTGGAGTTCTCCCTCACACTGGTCGAAGAGTCCGGACAGCAATAAAAAACCGAGGCCCGTTCAATAGAACAAGCCCCGGCAAGTAATTGAGATAATGGACTGCGTTCTGCGGGAACTATCCCGCCATCGCTTACTAGTGCCAGCCCATCAGCTCCGCCACATGCGCGGAAAGCTCTGCGGCGTTCACCTTGGCCTGCTCGCGGTTCGGGTGGTAATCCGCCCCGTAGCCGAGGCTGCCCTGCGCACTCAGCTTGAAATAACTGACTCTGCCCGGGGCGTAATCCCCAAGTGCGGCTACGACTTTGCCAAGCGCATCACGCAGCGAATCCCCGTTCTCCATCGGGCCTTGCAGGACGAGCAGTCTGGCCTTCGGGTAATTGTCCAGCAGCATCTTGGCGAACTCCGTGTACCTTGCCACGAACTTCTCCACGTTGACGCCCGAAGTGCTGAAATCATTCGTGCCAAGGTTAATGCACACCAAGTCCGGCGTAAAGCGGCTGAAATCCCAGCCCGAATCCGGCTGAAGGTAAAAAGTGTGCGGATAGACATCCGGCATCGTGTCCTCGCTGCCCTCGTAAGGCCCGTCAAAGTTGCGCAGCATACCGATACCCGAGCGCGATACCACAAGGTAGTCCGCATCCAGCGCACGCGCGGCAAGGCTTGAGTAGCCAAGGCAGAAGTTTTCCGTGGCAGCTTCGAAGTGCAGCTCCGGGTCGTCAGCCTCGATTCCGTACCCGCAGGTGATGGAGTCGCCAATGAACTCGATCTTTCTCTCCCTGTTCGCCGAGTCCCATTCAAGAAGCCTCGCTCCGTCGTTCAGCTCGAAACCGCCGAAACGAATCAGGCCGAAACTGCACTCTGTAATGCGCACTACCTCGACCGTATGTTCTCCGCTGGGTAGATTGTCGGCCAGTTGATACAGGCCGTCACTAGCGTCAAGACGCAGTTTGCCAGTCGCGACGCCGTCAATCCAGACAAGGACGTAGTTTTCGCCCGAATCATCCCACATTCGCATTGCGATGGAGCTGCCGAAAAACTTCGCGCGAATCCGGGCGCCGCTGTAACCGAAGGCGATTTTGCCATCGTCGGTCTTGGCAGAGCGCCCGCTGTATAGGATGTGCGGATTGTCCACGCCTGTCATGGATGAGTCGCCTTTGCTTGTATTAATGGAGTCGTGCGCACATGAGGTCAGCGCCGTCAGTGCGAGAAAAGAGCCTATGAAGGCCAGTTTGTTTGCGAAGTTTCTGTATGGCATTGTTCTGTGCGCTTAACTCGGTTTGTGCTGGGAATGTTTGTTTTCGTTTCGGTATTGGCAAGCAGCATGTGGACAATAATTGCAGCCTGTCGAGCATAGGTTTGAGCCCTGCCTATCGGCAAATCCTCGTTCCCGCTGCGAAACCAGTTCTTAGTGGTGGCAACATTCATCTTCCGCCTTTATTGTTGTTTTAACTTGAAGGCGTTCCCTTTGGCTTTCTTTCTTTCCTGTTCCAGATATGTCTGAAAAGCATTCAGTCGAACTATCACGCCACGAGCTTAACAGCGTTGCAAAGGCTTTGCTGCGCGTGGCACGCATGTTGATGGAGAATGGGGCGGAGACGCGCCGCGTTTTCGAGACGGTCAAGGAGATGAGCCGCAATCTGGGCGTGGAAGAGATGCACGTTCTTGTAACCCATCGCTCGGTCCTTGTAACGGTGGCAAGTGGTGATGAGGCTGTGACGCGCATCATCAGGGTGGGGACTCTTGGAGTAAACCACAGCACGATTTCCGCCATCAGCAAGGTGTTTCAGCGCATGAAAAGCGGGCGCGTAAGCCTTGCCAAAGTGAACCGCCTCGTGGAAGCCATTGCCTCGGAGCCGCCCCAGTATCCTCGCTGGCTCGTGCTGATAATGGTTGGGCTGGCATGCGGGGGCTTTTCGCGAATCTCCGGTGGTGACTGGGCGGCGTTCGCCTCGTGCAGTCTTGCAGCCACTCTTGGCATATGGCTGCGGCAGACCCTGCACCATATGCACTTTCAGCCGATGCTCTGCGTGTTCTCGG